>NZ_WTFF01000070.1 GCF_019400985.1 Streptomyces bambusae | reverse complement strand
CGCCTGGGCCTCGGGGGCAGCGGCCGCCGCGGCCGGCCGCCGGGCGCGGCTCGCCACCGCCGCCCTGCTCTGCTTCGGCGCGGCCGCCGCGCTCGACCTCGGCTCGCTGCTCGCGGACTGGCAACTGGGCCACCAGCTCTTCAAGCCGCTGCTGATGCCGCTGCTCGTCGCCCACGTCCTGGCCCTCGGCGCCCCGCGGCTGCTCGTCGCCGCGCTGCTCTTCGGCTGGGGCGGCGACGTCGCACTGCTCTTCGACGCCGAGCCCGCCTTCCTCGTCGGCATGGGCTCCTTCGCCCTCGGGCACGTCTGCTACCTCGCCGCCTTCGGCAGGCGGCCCGCCGACCTGCGCCTGACCGCCGGGTACGCCGTCGCGCTCGTCGGTACCGTCGCCCTGCTGTGGGGCGACCTGCCCGCCGGCCTGCGCATCCCCGTGGCCGGCTACAGCCTGCTGCTGACCGCCATGGCGCTGCGCTCCAGCACGCTCGGCCGGACGGCCGGGGTGGGCGGGGCGCTGTTCCTGCTCTCCGACACGCTCATCGCCACCGGCGTCGCCGAGTGGCCCCAGCTGCCCCGCCCCGACTTCTGGATCATGTTCACCTACCTGGCCGCGCAGTACCTGCTGGCCCGGGGAATGCTCGCCGCGCGCCCGGTGTTCGGTGGGGAGGACATACCCACCTGACATACCCACCTGACACCCACCCGCTGAAAACCCCGAAGGACCGCAGCATGCGCGCCACCGTCATCCACGCCCCGCACGACATACGCGTGGAGGAGGTACCGGACGCCGCGGTCCGCGAACCCTCCGACGCCGTCGTCCGCGTCCTGCGCGCCTGCATCTGCGGCAGCGACCTGTGGGCCTACCGGGGCGAGGCGCAGCGGCAGCCGGGCCAGCGCATCGGCCACGAGTTCCTCGGCGTGGTCGAGGAGACCGGGTCCGCCGTGGGCTCGCTGCGCGCCGGCGACCTGGTCGTCGCCCCGTTCATGTGGTCCGACGGCACCTGCGAGTACTGCGCCGAGGGCCTCTACACCTCCTGCACGCACGGCGGCTTCTGGGGCTCGGTCGGCCACGACGGCGGCCAGGGCGAGGCGGTGCGGGTCCCGCACGCCGACGGCACCCTGGTGAAGCTGCCCGCCGACGCGGTCTCCGACGACCACCTGCTGACCGGCCTGCTCGCACTGTCCGACGTCATGGGCACCGGCCACCACGCCGCCCTCGGCGCCGGCGCGCGCCCCGGGGCCACGGTGGCCGTGGTCGGCGACGGCGCCGTGGGCCTGTGCGGCGTCCTGGCCGCCAAGCGGCTCGGCGCCGAGCGGATCATCGCCCTGGGCCGGCACAGCGCCCGTACCGACATCGCCAAGCTCTTCGGGGCCACCGACGTGGTCGCCGAGCGCGGCGAGGCCGCCGAGAACGCCGTACGCGAGCTGACCCGGGGCCAGGGCGCCCACGCGGTCATCGAGGCGGTCGGCACCGAGCAGTCCATGCGCACGGCCGTGAACATCACCCGTGACGGCGGAGCCGTCGGCTACGTCGGTGTCCCGCACGGCAGCGGTACCGGCCTCGACCTCGGGGTCATGTTCGACCGCAACATCAGCCTGCGCGGCGGTGTCGCCCCGGTGCGCGCCTACATCCCGGAGCTGCTGGAGGACGTGCTGAACGGCACGATCGACCCCGCGCCCGTCTTCGACCGGGCCGTCGGCCTCGACGAGGTGCCGGACGGCTACCGGGCCATGGACGACCGCAGCGCCCTCAAGGTCCTCATCAAGCCCTGATCCCCGGCCCTGCCTCGGGCGGGCCGACGCGGCGGGGCCGGCCGGGAGCATTCCCCGGCCGGCCCCGTCGTTCGTGCGCCGACTGCTACTTCACGGCCTTGAGGGCGTCCACGACGCCGTAGCCGTAGTAGCCCGTCTGGCCCCACTTGCTCTGGCAGGTGGTGGCGTCGATCAGGGTGCCGGTGGCGTCGTACACCTTCTCCGGGCAGGCCGCCTTCGTGGCCTGGGCCTTGAGCATGTACTGGAGCTGCGACGGCGTGGCCGTCGGGTGGGCGCTCTTGAGCAGCGCCGCGACGCCCGCGACGTGCGGGGTGGCCATCGAGGTGCCCTGCTTGTAGCCGTAGCCGCCGGGGACGGTCGACAGCACGCGGCCGTTGGCGTCCGGGGTGTTCGGGACCTGCCACTTGTCGCCGCCGGGGGCCGCGACGTCGACGACACCCAGGCCGTAGCTGGAGTAGTACGACTTGAAGCCCTTGTCGCCGGTCGCCGAGACCGTGACGACGCCCGGAAGCTGCGTCGGTATGTCGAGGCAGACCTTCGGGTCGATGGTGCGCGGCGACGGGGTGGTGTCGTTGGGGCTGGAGTCGTCGACGATCGAGTCGGCGGCGAGGTCCCAGTTCTCGTTGCCGGCCGCGGCGACGTTCAGCACGCCCTTGCGCTCGGCGTACTTGGTGGCCCGGGTGAGGGCCTCCACCAGCGCCTTCTGGTCGTCGTCCGTCTTGCAGTTGAAGTACCAGGGGTCGACGTAGTAGCTGTTGTTGGTCACCTCGATCCCCTTCTCGGCGGCGAACATGAAGCCGCAGACCACGGCCTCGGTGTAGAAGAGGCTGGTGCCGGGCTCGCTGACCTTGATGCCGGCGACCTTCACGCCCGGCGCCACACCGCTGATGCCGACGCCGTTGCGCGGGGCCGCGATGGTGCCCGCCACGTGGGTGCCGTGGTCGCTGCCGTCGGCGTACGGCCGCCAGGCGCCCTCGGTGGTGTCGGCGACGCCGCCGACACAGTTGGCCGACTGCTCCCGGGAGAAGTTGGGGGCCAGATCGGGGTGGGTGTCGTCGACACCCGTGTCGATGACGCCCACCGTGACGTCCTGGCTGCCATCGTTGATCTTGTGAGCCTCGTCGGCCTTGATCGTCCGCAGGTCCCACTGGTTGGGCTCCAGCGGCTCCGCGCCGGGCCCGGCCTGGGCCGCCGCCTTCGCGGCGTCCGCCGCGCTCAGCTTCTGCGTGGTGCCCTCCTCGGTGGTCTGCACCGACTGCAGGGGGGCCGTACGGGTGGCGCCGACCGAGACGAAGAGGCCACGCTGGGCGCGCAGCTGCTTGGCGAAGTCGGGGTTCTGCGAGTGCGCGACGATGACGCCGATCTGCTCATAGGCCGTCACCACCGTTCCGCCGGCCCGCTCGACGGCCTTCTTGGCCGCGGTCACGCTGGCGTACGTCGCCAGGTTCGCCACGTACGAGAGCTTGGGGCCGGTGGTGTCCGGCTTGGCCGTGGTCGCCGCCGTCAGGTCCAGCGGGGCGGCCGAGGCCGCGACCGAGGGCAGGAAGGCGAGGGACGCCGTCAGGGCCAGGCCGACCGGCACCGCCAGGGCACGGCGGTTCTTCCCGGACGTACGCGATCCCAGATGAGCCATGGGGTCTCCAGATCATCGTGAAAAAGCCGTCCGGACGCGGGTCGCGTCTGGACGGGTTCATGACAGGTGAAACTAGCGCCCACGTTCCCCTTCGCGCCATGAGTTCGACGAATCGGCCAAGTAAAGATCCGGCAGGTGTTGAACCCTCCCGGCGCGCGGTACGTGCCCAGGACGAGGGGGGATCAGCGCCACCGTCCCCCCACGGAGGTCGTTGTGTCCGTCCCCACCGCACCCGCGTCACAAGGAGAACCCCCCGTGACCACCCAAGCAGCGCCGCCCCCCGGCGGCGCCGACACGCACCCGGCGAGCCCCACGGCCGAGCAGTTCACGGCCGTCCAGCAGAGCGCGGAATTCGGCGAACTGCGCAGGTCGTACCGCTCCTTCGCCTTCCCCCTCACCGTCGCCTTCATCGCCTGGTACCTGCTCTACGTCCTGCTGTCCAACTACGCGGGCGGCTTCATGGGGACCAAGCTCTTCGGCAACATCAACGTGGCCTTCGCCCTCGGCCTCGCCCAGTTCGCCACCACCTTCCTCATCGCCTGGTGGTACTCCCGGCACGCTGCACGCCGGCTCGACCCGCAGGCCGACGCCATCAAGTCCCACCTGGAGGCCGGAGAATGACCACTGCGCACCACCCGGCGCTCCAGCCGCTCGCGGCCGGCGGGGCCGCCGAGCACCGCCCGCTGATCATCACCCTGTTCGGCCTGTTCGTCCTCGCCACCCTGGTCATCACCATCTGGGCCGGCCGACAGACCCGCGGCGCCGCCGACTTCTACGCCGGCGGCCGCCAGTTCACCGGCTTCCAGAACGGCCTGGCCATCTCCGGCGACTACATGTCCGCCGCGTCCTTCCTCGGCATCGCCGGCGCCATCGCCCTCTTCGGCTACGACGGCTTCCTCTACTCCATCGGCTTCCTGGTCGCCTGGCTGGTCGCGCTGCTGCTGGTCGCCGAGCCGCTGCGCAACTCCGGCCGCTACACCATGGGCGACGTACTCGCCTACCGGATGCGCCAGCGGCCGGTCCGTACGGCCGCCGGCGTCTCCACCATCGTGGTCTCGATCTTCTACCTGCTCGCCCAGATGGCCGGCGCCGGCGTCCTGGTCTCGCTGCTGCTCGGCATCACCAGCGACGGCGGCAAGGTCGCCATCGTCGCCCTGGTCGGCGTACTGATGATCGTCTACGTCTCCATCGGCGGCATGAAGGGCACCACCTGGGTCCAGATGGTCAAGGCGGTGCTGCTCATCGTGGGCGCCATGCTGCTCACCCTGCTGGTGATGTGGAAGTTCAACTTCAACATCTCCGAGCTGCTCGGCAAGGCCGCCGACAACAGCGGCAAGGGCGCGAGCTTCCTGGAGCCGGGCCTGAAGTACGGCAAGAGCGCCGAGACCAAGCTCGACTTCATCTCCCTGGGCCTGGCCCTGGTCCTCGGCACCGCCGGCCTGCCGCACATCCTGATCCGCTTCTACACCGTCCCCACCGCCAAGGCCGCCCGGAAGTCCGTCAACTGGGCCATCGGCATCATCGGCGCCTTCTACCTGATGACCATCGCCCTCGGCTTCGGCGCCGCCGCCCTGCTGAAGCGGACGGACATCATCGCCTCCAACCCGGCCGGCAACACCGCCGCCCCGCTGCTCGCGCAGGAACTCGGCGGCGGCGCGGACTCCACCGGCGGCGCCATCCTGCTCGCCGTGATCTCCGCCGTGGCCTTCGCCACCATCCTCGCCGTGGTCGCCGGCCTCACCCTCGCCTCCTCCTCGTCCTTCGCGCACGACCTGTACGTGAACGTCATCCGCAGGGGCAAGGCCACCGAGGCCGAGGAGGTGCGGGCCGCCCGCTGGGCCACCGTCGTCATCGGCGCCGTCGCCATCGGCCTGGGCGCCCTCGCCCGCGACATGAACGTGGCCGGGCTGGTCGCGCTCGCCTTCGCGGTGGCCGCCTCCGCCAACCTGCCGACCATCCTCTACAGCCTCTTCTGGAAGCGCTTCACCACCACGGGTGCCCTGTGGTCCATCTACGGCGGCCTGATCAGCGCCGTCGGCCTGGTCCTGTTCTCCCCGGTGGTCTCCGGCAAGCCGACGTCGATGTTCAAGAACGCCGACTTCTACTGGTTCCCGCTGGAGAACCCCGGCATCATCTCCATCCCGCTCGCCTTCCTGCTCGGCTGGCTGGGAACCGTCCTGTCCAAGGAGCCCGCCGACCCCCGCAAGTACGCGGAACTGGAGGTGCGCTCCCTCACCGGAGCAGGGGCGCACTGAGATAATCCGATCGCCCGACGTGGCCGTGTCGTACTTCCGTACGACACGGCCGTGTCACGTCTCGTTCCTTTGCTCATCCCTGCGCATGAGTTCCGTCGCGTAGGCTCGAAACCATCGCTGAACCTTTGATCCGGACAGGGGAGGGGGCCCACAGTGCTCATCGACACCTTCGGCCGCGTGGCCACTGACCTGCGCGTCTCGCTCACCGACCGGTGCAACCTGCGCTGTACCTACTGCATGCCCGAGGAGGGCCTGCAATGGCTGGCGAAGCCCGACCTGCTCACCGACGACGAGATCGTCCGGCTGATCCGGATAGCCGTCACCCACCTCGGGATCACCGAGGTCCGCTTCACCGGCGGTGAGCCCCTGCTCCGGCCCGGCCTGGTCGGCATCGTCGAGCAGTGCGCCGCCCTTCGGCCCCGCCCCAGGATGTCGCTGACCACCAACGGCATCGGCCTGGCGCGCACCGCGCAGGCCCTCAAGGCCGCCGGCCTGGACCGGGTCAACGTCTCCCTGGACACCCTGCGCCCCGAGGTCTTCAAGACCCTCACCCGCCGCGACCGGCACAAGGACGTCGTCGAGGGCATGGCCGCCGCCAGGGAGGCGGGCCTCACCCCGGTCAAGATCAACACGGTCCTGATGCCCGGGCTCAACGCCGACGAGGCCCCCGACCTGCTGGCCTGGGCCCTGGAGCACGACTACGAGCTGCGCTTCATCGAGCAGATGCCGCTGGACGCCCAGCACGGCTGGAAGCGCGACGGCATGATCACCGCCGGTGACATCCTCGCCTCGCTGCGTACCCGCTTCGAGCTGACCGAGGAGGGCCAGGAGGCCCGCGGCGCGGCCCCCGCCGAGCGCTGGCTGGTCGACGGCGGCCCGGCCACCGTCGGCGTCATCGCCTCGGTCACCCGCCCCTTCTGCCGCGCCTGCGACCGCACCCGGCTCACCGCCGACGGCCAGGTCCGTACGTGCCTGTTCGCCACCGAGGAGTCGGACCTGCGCTCCGCCCTGCGCTCCGGGGCCCCCGACGAGGAGATCGCCCGGCTCTGGAAGGTCGCCATGTGGGGCAAGAAGGCCGGCTCCGGCCTCGACGACCCGTCCTTCCTCCAGCCCGACCGCCCGATGTCAGCGATCGGCGGCTGACCACTCCTCCAGGGTCACCACGTCCTTGAGGAACCCACGCACGCCCAGGAACTGGCTCAGGTGCTCGCGGTGCTCCTCGCACGCCAGCCACGTCTTGCGCCGATCGGGCGTGTGCAGCTTCGGGTTGTTCCACGCCAGCACCCAGACGGCCGGCGCGCGGCAGCCCTTCGCGGAGCAGACGGGGGCGGCGTTCTCGTCAGGGTGCTGTGCGGCGAAGAGGTTCACGCCTCAACCCTAGAAGATCCCGAAGGACGGCGGGGAGGCGGCGAGGAGGCCCCGGACATGACGACGCCGAGCAGCCACGGGGGGAGCTGCCCGGCGTCGGTCCGTCGCTCCGACGGGGGATGCGGAGCGCGTAGGCAGTATGTCACGCAGAACCCGGTGCGGTGCACCGGAACTTCATGATTGATCTGAGCTTTTCTTGAGGTTTCCCGCTTCCAGCGCAGGACGCGCAGGTGAGGGGATGAAGTGCGAGGGCAGGGAAGGCGCGGATTCGCGACCCGCGTTCGCGATGACCACCGCGACGTACGGCAGCAGCGCGCCCGCCACGAGCGTCACCATCGCCACGTACCGCTCCACGTTCCACAGCAGGACGGTCGCGATGACCGACAGCGTCCTGATGGTCATCGAGATGACATAGCGGCGCTGCCGCCCGCGCACGTCTTCGGCGAGTCCCATGCGGGCCCCGGTGATCCGGAAGACCTCGGATCCGTTCCGCTTCTTCACGCCCCCCACCGTACGCTCCGCCCCCGGCGCGGGGGAGAGAGGGGTGCGCCGGGGCCCGCCGGCAGCGCGCCCGACGCTGTTGTCGCAGCGCGCCCGGACGGGCCCGCCGACAACGTGTCCCCGAACGGGCCCGCCGACGTGCGCACTGCGCCGACCGGGTCGAGACTTGAGCCCACATGCGGACACCGCTCCCGGCGCCGCGCCCTTCAGGAGGCGACAATGCAGTGGTTGTGGGCGATCATCGTCGGTTTCGTGCTCGGCATCCTGGCCCGGGCCGTCATGCCGGGCAAGCAGCATCAGCCCCTGTGGCTGACCACGCTGTTCGGCATCGTCGGCGCCATCATCGGCAATGCCGTCGCCGGCTGGATCGGGGTCGAGGAAACCGCCGGCATCGACTGGATCCGCCATCTCCTCCAGCTGGCCGGAGCCGTGCTCGTCGTCGGTCTCGGCGAGATGGCCTACATGTCGATCCGCGGCAAGCGCACGGCGTAGCGCCGTACCCCGCGCGGCGGGTACGGCGTCGGGGGCCGGTCCGGAACAGGTGTTCCGGACCGGCCCCCGACGCCTTCGTGCCTTTGTCGTGCCTGTGTCGTGCTGTCGTCGTGCCGCCGGCGTCAGCCGGTGACCTCGACCGCCGCCAGGTTCTTCTTGCCGCGGCGCAGCACCAGCCAGCGCCCGTGCAGCAGGTCCTCCTTCGCGGGGACCGCGTCCTCGGCGGTGATCTTCACGTTGTTCACGTAGGCACCGCCCTCCTTCACGGTCCGGCGCCCGGCCGACTTGCTGGCGACCAGGCCCGTCTCCGCGAACAGGTCCGGGACCGTGGCGAGGTCGGCGACCTTCGCGTGCGGCAGCTCGGACAGGGCCGCGGCCAGCGTGGCCTCGTCCAGGTCCGCCAGCTCGCCCTGGCCGAACAGCGCCTTGGATGCGGCGATCACCGCGGCGCACTGGTCGGCGCCGTGCACCAGCGTCGTCAGCTCCTCCGCCAGCGCCCGCTGGGCGGCGCGCGCCTGCGGCCGCTCGGCGGTCTGCTGCTCCAGCTCCTCCAGCTCCGCGACGGACCGGAAGGACAGGATCCGCATGTACGTCGAGATGTCCCGGTCGTCCACGTTCAGCCAGAACTGGTAGAACGCGTACGGCGTGGTCATCTCCGGGTCGAGCCACACGGCCCCGCCCTCGGTCTTGCCGAACTTGGTGCCGTCGGCCTTGACCATCAGCGGCGTCGCCAGCGCGTGCACCTGCGCGTGCGGCTCCACCTTGTGGATCAGGTCCAGGCCCGCCACCAGGTTGCCCCACTGGTCGGAGCCGCCCTGCTGGAGCGTGCAGCCGTGGCGCCGGTACAGCTCCAGGAAGTCCATCCCCTGCAGCAGCTGGTAGCTGAACTCGGTGTAGCTGATGCCCTGGTCGGACTCCAGGCGGCGGGCGACCGAGTCCTTGGTCAGCATCTTGTTCACGCGGAAGTGCTTGCCGATGTCCCGCAGGAACTCGATGGCGGACATGCCGCCCGTCCAGTCCAGGTTGTTGACCATGACCGCGGCGTTCTCGCCCTCGAAGGACAGGAACGGCTGGATCTGCGCGCGGACCCGGTCCACCCAGGCCGCGACGGTCTGCGGGTCGTTCAGCGTCCGCTCGGCCGTCGGCTTGGGGTCGCCGATCTGCCCGGTCGCCCCGCCCACCAGCGCCAGCGGGCGGTGGCCCGCCAGCTGCAGCCGGCGCATGGTGAGCGCCTGCACGAGGTGGCCCACGTGCAGACTCGGGGCGGTCGGGTCGAAGCCGCAATAGAACGTGACCGGACCGTCCGCGAACGCCTTGCGCAGCGCTTCTTCGTCGGTGGACTGGGCGAAGAGCCCACGCCACTTCAGCTCGTCGACGATGTCCGTCACGGTCTCTCGACTCCTTCGGATGTACGGATTGCAGTCTTCAGTCTATGGGGGTCATACGCCCTTGCTGACCGAGCTCATGTTGAAATCGGGAATGCGCAGCGCCGGCATCGCGGCCCGGGTGAACCAGTCGCTCCACTCGCGCGGCAGGGTCTTCTCGGTCCGCCCGGCCTCGCTCGCCCGCGACAGCAGGTCCACCGGGGACTCGTTGAACCGGAAGTTGTTCACCTCGCCGACGACCTGCCCGTTCTCCACCAGGTAGACCCCGTCCCGGGTCAGGCCGGTCAGCAGCAGCGTCGCCGGGTCGACCTCGCGGATGTACCACAGGCAGGTCAGCAGCAAGCCCCGCTCGGTGGCCGCGACCATCTCCTCCAGCGACTTCTCGCCGCCCGCGTCCAGGATCAGGTTCCCGAAGCCGGGCGCCTGCGGCAGCCCCGTCAGCTCCGCCGTGTGCCGGGTCGTGAAGAGCCGGTGCAGCTGCCCTTCGCGGATCCAGTCGGTCGGCGGGACGGGCAGGCCGTTGTCGAAGGCCGAGACGTCGTCGCCGGAGCTGTGCGCGATCACGAACGGGGCCGACTCCAGCCCCGGCTCCGCCGGGTCGCTGCGCAGCGTCAGCGGCAGCTGCGACAGCCGCTCGCCCAGCCGGGTGCCGCCGCCGGGCTTGGAGAAGACCGTACGGCCCTCCACCGCGTCCCGCGCCGACGCCGACCACATCTGGTAGATCAGCAGGTCCGCCACCGCGGTCGGCGGCAGCAGCGTCTCGTACCGCCCCGCGGGCAGCTCGATCCGGCGCTCCGCCCAGCCCAGCCGGACGGCGAGGTCGGCGTCCAGCGCGAGCGGGTCCACGTCCTTGAAGTCCCGGGTGGCGCGGCCGGCCCAGGCCGAACGCTGGCGGTCCGGCGACTTGGCGTTGAGCTCCAGGGTGCCGCCCGGCTGGTCGTGGCGCAGCCGCAGCCCGGTCGAGGTGCCGACGTAGGAGGTCACCAGCTCGTGGTTGGCGAAGCCGTAGAGCTCCCGGCCGCCCGCCCGGGCCCGGGCGAAGGCCTCGCCGAGCGCCGGGGCGAAGTCGGCGAAGACCGCCGAGGAGGTCTCGGCCGGCCCGTCGGTGAAGTCGGGCGAGGACGGGACGCCCGTCACCAGGGGCTGGGCGTCCTCGGCCGGGGCCGCGCCGCGCGCGGCCGCCTCGGCGGCCCGCACCAGCGGCTCCAGGTCCTCGGCGGTCACGGCGGAGCGCGTGACGACCCCCGAGGCCGTGCCCTCCTTGCCGTCCACGGTGGCGATCACGGTCAGCGTGCGGCCGCGGGTCACCCCGTTCGTGGTGAGCGCGTTGCCCGCCCAGCGCAGGTTCGCGGTCGACTCCTCGTCCGCGATCACGACGCATCCGTCGGCCGTGGACAGCTCCAGGGCCCGCTCGACGATCTCGTGGGGCTTGCTGCGGCTCATCGCCCGGCCTCCTGCGTGGTGTTCAAGATGTTGACGTCGCGGAACAGCGCGGACGGGCAGCCGTGCGAGACGGACGCCACCTGGCCCGGCTGGGCCTTGCCGCAGTTGAAGGCGCCGCCCAGGACGTACGTCTGCGGGCCGCCGACCTTCTCCATCGAGCCCCAGAACTCGGTGGTGGTGGCCTGGTAGGCGACGTCGCGCAGCTGGCCGGCCAGCCGGCCGTTCTCGATCCGGAAGAAGCGCTGACCGGTGAACTGGAAGTTGTAGCGCTGCATGTCGATCGACCAGGAGCGGTCGCCGACCACGTAGATCCCGCGCTCCACCCCTCCGATCAGGTCCTCCGTGGACAGCCCGCCCGGATCCGGCTTGAGCGAGACGTTCGCCATGCGCTGCACCGGCACGTGGCCGGGGGAGTCGGCGTAGGCGCAGCCGTTGGAGCGGCCCAGTCCGGTCAGCTTCGCGATCCGCCGGTCCAGCTGGTAGCCGACCAGGGTGCCGTCCTTGACCAGGTCCCAGCTCTGCGTCTGGACGCCCTCGTCGTCGTACCCGATCGTCGCCAGACCGTGCTCGGCCGTGCGGTCACCGGTCACGTTCATGATCGGCGAGCCGTACGCGAGCTTGCCCAGCTGGTCGAACGTGGCGAACGAGGTCCCCGCGTACGCCGCCTCGTAGCCCAGCGCCCGGTCCAGCTCGGTGGCGTGCCCGATGGACTCGTGGATGGTCAGCCACAGGTTCGAGGGGTCCACCACCAGGTCGTAACGGCCGGCCTCGACGCTCGGCGCGCGCATCTTCTCCGCCAGCAGCGCGGGGATCTGCTCCAGCTCGGTGTCCCAGTCCCAGCCCGTGCCGGTCAGGTACTCCCAGCCGCGCCCGGTCGGCGGGGCGATGGTGCGCATCGAGTCGAACTCGCCGGTCTTGTCGTCCACCGCGACCGCGGTCAGCTGCGGGTGGATGCGCACCCGCTGCTGGGTGGTCACCGTACCCGCCGTGTCGGCGTAGAACTTGTTCTCGTGCACCGCGAGCAGCGAGGCGTCCACGTGCGCGACGCCCTCGGCCCGCAGCAGCCGGGCGCTGAAGTCGGCCAGCAGCGCAGCCTTCTCCTCGTCCGGCACGTCGAAGGGGTTCACGTCGTACGCGGACACCCACGTCCGGTCGGCGTGCACGGGCTCGTCGGCGAGCTCCACGCGCTCGTCCGACCCCGCCGCCTTGATCACCTTCGCCGACATCTGGGCCATCGCGACGGCCTGCGAGGCCACCTTCGCGGCCCCGTCCATCGTCAGGTCCACCCCGGAGGCGAACCCCCAGGCGCCCCCGTGGACCACGCGCACCGCGAGCCCGAGGTCGGTGAGGTCGGAACTGCCCGAGAGCTTGGCGTCCCGCAGCCGCCACGAGGCGCTGCGGATCCGCTCCAGCCGGAAGTCGGCATGGTCTGCGCCCAGCGCGCGGGCCCGGGCGAGCGCCGCGTCGGCGAGCGCCCGCAGGGGCAGCGCGGTGAAGGCCGCATCGATGGAATGGGGCACGGAAGTCCTCCCGTGGTCGTGACCGGTCGCCCCGATCATGTCGCGCTCCAGCGCCGTGTGCCTACATCTTTCTGTAGGGATTCGACAGACGCCGTCCCGAGGCCCTGTCGGAGCCCGATTCTCCGGATGCCCGGCACGACCTATAGGTTTTTGGTATTCAGACTGCTAGCGAAAGGGTGATCCGTTGAGCCGCTCGGTTCTCGTCACCGGAGGAAACCGGGGCATCGGCCTCGCCATCGCCCGCGCCTTCGCCGAGGCCGGCGACAAGGTCGCGATCACGTACCGCTCGGGTGAGCCGCCGGAGGCGCTCACCGAGCTCGGAGTGCTGGCGGTCCGCTGCGACATCACCGACTCCGAGCAGGTGGAGCAGGCCTACAAGGAGATCGAGGACAAGCACGGCGTGGTGGAGGTGCTGGTCGCGAACGCCGGCGTCACCAAGGACCAGCTGCTGATGCGGATGTCCGAGGACGACTTCACCTCCGTCCTGGACACCAACCTCACCGGCGCCTTCCGCGTGGTCAAGCGCGCCAACCGCGGCATGCTCCGGGCCAAGAAGGGCCGCGTCGTCCTCATCTCGTCCGTCGTCGGACTCCTGGGCTCCGCCGGACAGGCGAACTACGCCGCCTCCAAGGCCGGCCTGGTGGGCTTCGCCCGCTCCCTCGCCCGCGAGCTGGGCTCCCGCAACATCACCTTCAACGTCGTGGCCCCGGGTTTCGTGGACACCGACATGACGAAGGCGCTCACCGACGAGCAGCGCGCCGGCATCGTCGCGCAGGTCCCGCTCGGCCGCTACGCGCAGCCCGAGGAGATCGCCGCCACCGTGAGCTTCCTGGCGTCCGACGCCGCCTCGTACATCACCGGAGCCGTCATTCCCGTTGACGGCGGATTGGGCATGGGTCACTGATCACATGAGCGGAATTCTCGACGGCAAGCGCATCCTGATCACGGGTGTGCTGATGGAGTCGTCCATCGCCTTCCACGCCGCGAAGCTGGCCCAGGAGCAGGGCGCCGAGATCATCCTCACCGCCTTCCCGCGGCCGACGCTGACCGAGCGCATCGCCAAGAAGCTGCCGAAGCCCGCCAAGGTGATCGAGCTCGACGTCACGAACGACGAGCACCTGGCCCGCCTGGAGGGTCTGGTCCGCGACGAGCTCGGCGGCCTCGACGGCGTCGTCCACTCCATCGGCTTCGCCCCGCAGGACGCCCTCGGCGGCAACTTCCTGAACACCCCGTTCGAGTCGGTGGCGACCGCCATGCACGTCTCGGCCTTCTCCCTGAAGTCCCTGACCATGGCCTGCAAGCCGCTGTTCCCGGCGGAGGGCGCGGCCGTGGTCGGCATGACCTTCGACGCGCAGTTCGCGTGGCCGCAGTACGACTGGATGGGCCCGGCCAAGGCCGCCCTGGAGGCCACCAGCCGCTACCTCGCCCGCGACCTGGGCAAGGAGAACATCCGCTGCAACCTGGTCTCGGCCGGCCCGATCGGCTCCATGGCCGCGAAGTCCATCCCGGGCTTCTCGGACCTGGCGAAGGTCTGGAACGACCGTTCGATGCTGGAGTGGGACATGGCGGACCCGGAGCCCGCGGGCAAGGCGATCGTCGCCCTGCTGTCCGACTGGTTCCCGAAGACCACCGGTGAGATCGTCCACGTGGACGGCGGCCTGCACGCCATGGGCGCCTGACACACACCGGCACGCGCCGGCACACACCGGCACACCGCCGTACGGCACCCGGCCGCGCCTCCTTCCAGGGGGCGCGGCCTTCGTGTTGTACGCCCCCGTCGTGCGCCACACGCGCGCCACTCGCCGCCCGACCGGATCGTTCCGAGTCGAGAATGCCGGCACATACCGGCAAACTGGCCGGGTCGGGATCTTCCCGGCGTCCTGCGGGGAGGAGGTACGGGAGTGCGCGCGAGGCCGAACCGAGCGCTGTCGCTGCTGGTCACCTCGGTCGTCCTGACCGCCCTCCTGGTCCCCGGGGCGCTCGCGCTGACCCCGTCCGCCGAGCCCGCACCGGGAGGCGGGGCGGTCGCACCCGGCGGCGCCGGGGGGACCGCCGAGACCGGCGGCGGCTCCTGGGGGGCCGCGGACCTCGCCGGCACCGCCGACACTTCCGGCCTCGCCGTCGACATCGCCGCCGAACCACCCGCGCAGCCCACCCGGCCGCGGCCCGAGGACCTCTTCGGAGCGGACTGCGACACCGAGATCACCGGGTCGACCGTCACCGCGTACTGCCACAACCGCTTCGCCGAGACCGACCTGGTCCGCCTGCACATCGAGTGCGACCGCTGGTGGGACGTGGACAGCGACGGGGCGCCGCAGGCCGTCGGCCCCGCCGGCCGGGTGGAGCTGGCCGGCCGCTGCTGGAAGGAGGTCCGCTCGGCCTGGGTCAGCCACGGCCGCCGGTGACCTGCCGCCACGGCCACCGCTACTGCGGCCGCCGCCCGGCCCGACCGGCCGGCCGGGGCCCTCAGGTGCCGAGGCAGACGAAGGGGTAGCCGGCCGCCTCCGAGGCGGCCGTGTCCGCGTCGCCGCGCCGGATCGCCTCCACCAGCCGCCCGTGGTCCAGGTGCGACTGCGGGGTCAGCTCGGTGCCCACGTCCGCCCGCAGCCAGTCCCGCACCAGGCCGCCGAGGTCGGCGTACAGCTCGATCAGGACCTCGTTGTGCGAGGTGGCCACCACCGCCATGTGCAGGGCCATGTCCGCCGCCACGAACCGCTCCGCGTCCCCCGAGTCCCACGCCTCCTCGCGCCGCGCCAGCAGTGCGTCCAGCTGGACCAGGTCCCGTTCGGTGCGCCGCTGCGCGGCCAGCCGGGCCGCCGAGGACTCCAGCGTCGAGCGCAGTTCGGCGATGTCCCGCGGGTCGGCGCCGGCGAACCGCCGGTGCATCACCCCGGCCAGCTCGCTGGTGGCGACGACGTACGTGCCCGAGCCCTGGCGGATGTCCAGGAGCCCGTTGTGCGCCAGGGCCCGCACCGCCTCGCGCACGGTGTTGCGGGCCACGCCCAGCAGCTCCACCAGCTCCGGCTCGGTGGGGATGCGGGAGCCGACCGGCCACTCGCCTGAGGTGATCTGGTTGCGGAGCTGGGTGATCACCTGGTCGGCCAGCGCGGAGCGCCGGGGGGACGTCAGCGGCATGGCACCTCTTCTGCTTCTGCTGGTTCTACTGGGGAGGGCGGGAGTGCGGCGTGCATCCTCCCGGCCTTTCTCG
This sequence comes from Streptomyces bambusae, assembly GCF_019400985.1. Taxonomy (GTDB): domain Bacteria; phylum Actinomycetota; class Actinomycetes; order Streptomycetales; family Streptomycetaceae; genus Streptomyces; species Streptomyces bambusae_A. The sequence goes on along the minus strand of NZ_WTFF01000070.1, from coordinate 11,422 downwards.
GTGGACAACCAATCATCCCATGATTCTATGATGGCGGACATGCAGGACGAAGACCTCCAGACCCTCGACCCGCCCCCCGCACCCCGTCCGGCCGACTCCGCACCCCGTCCGGCCGACGCCGCCGCCCGCACGCGGCCCGCCGCGCCCCCCGCCGGACCGGCCCCGCGCCACCGGCCCCACTGGCTCGGACCGGTGCTCGTGGCCGGCATCGTGCTGGCCGCCCTCAACCTGCGGCCCGCCATCACCAGCCTCGGCGCCCTCTTCGAGGAGGTCCGCACCGGGCTCGGCATGGGCGGCACCGTCGCCGGTCTGATCACCTCCGTCCCGGCCCTCTGCTTCGCCGTCTTCGGCATCACCGCGCCCCGGCTCTCCCGCCGCTTCGGCCCCGCCGCCGTGGTCTGCGCGGGCATGGCCGCCGTCGCCGCCGGCCTGCTGATGCGGCCGTTCACCGACAGCGCCGCCGGCTTCCTCGCCGCCAGCGCCCTCACCCTCGCCGGCATCGCCGTCACCAACGTGCTGCTTCCGGTGATCGTCAAGCGCTGGTTCCCCGACCGGGTCGGCACCATGACCGGCCTGTACTCCATGGCCCTGGCCCTCGGCACCTCGCTGGCCGCCGCCGCGACCGTCCCGCTGACCGACGCACTCGGCGGCAGCTGGCGCACCGGCCTGCTGATGTGGGCCGTGCTCGCCGTGGCCGCACTCCTGCCGTGGCTGCCGCTGGCCCTGCGCACCCGGCGCGACGCCCGCGCGCAGGCCCCGGGCTCCGCCGCCGCCGACCGCGGCCCGAGCGTCGTACGCAGCCGTACCGCCTGGGCCCTGGGCTGCTACTTCGGCCTCCAGGCCACCGGCGCGTACATCACCATGGGCTGGCTCCCGCAGATCTTCCGCGACGCCGGGGTCTCCGCCTCCACGGCCGGCGTCCTGCTCGCCGTCACCATGGTCATGGGCGTCCCGCTGGCCTTCGTCATCCCCGGCATCGCGGGCCGGCTGCGCAGCCAGGGCGTCATCGCCGTCGTCCTCGGCCTCTTCGGCCTCGCCGGGTACGCCGGCCTCTACCTGGCCCCGGCCGCCGGCGCCTGGGCCTGGGCGCTGCTGCTCGGCGTCTCCAACTGCGCGTTCCCCCTCGTCATCACCATGATCGGGCTGCGCGCCAAGTCCCCGGCCGGCGTCGCCAAGCTCTCCGCCTTCGCCCAGAGCACCGGCTACCTGATCTCCATCCCCGGCCCGCTGGTCATCGGCACCCTCTACCAGCACAGCGGAGGCTGGGACCTGCCGCTGGCCCTCATGGCCGCCCTGATGCTGCCCCAGATCCTCCTCGGCGTCCTCGCGGGCAGGGACCGCACGATCGAGGACGAATGCGGCATGCGAGACTGACCCGCATGCCCGTCCTCGAACCGAACCCGCAGAACGGCCACAAGAAGCTCGGCATCGTCCTCGGTGCGATGCTCCTCGTGACCGTGATCATCGCCGTCATCGCCACCATCGCCTCCCCCTGAGACCGCCGCCTCCGGGACGGGGTGGGGTTATCCCCACCAACCCCTAGGGGGCCAGGCTCAGGGTGGAGTCGGGTGTGCCCCGGATGGGACCCCCGCCCTCGGATCCATAGATTCGAAGGCAGTGAGGAAGTCCCAGCCGAACACCCACGGAGGCGGTCATGTCGGCCCCCACGTACACCCGGTCCGTAGCCGGCTCCGCCGCCGGAGCCGACGCCCGCCTGCCCTGGTGGGCGCTCGCCCTGCCCGTCCTCGGGTTCGGGCTGCTCCTGCTCCTGCTGGCCGGCTCCGGCCAGGGCCACCCGGCTCCCGCGGAGGCCTCCGCCATCGGCCAGGTCACCGGGCAGATCCTGCGCTTCCTCGGCTGACCGGCAGCGGCTACGACAGGCCCTGGCACCCGTCCCGCCGATCATGCCGGGCCCCGCGCGCCACGCGCCCCGGAGCACGCCCTCCCCGTGCGGGTGAGCCCCTCAACACCCTGCGCCCCGGGCCCTGTTTCGTGCGAAGCTGGGAGCCATGAGCGCCGATACACCCCGCAGGATCGTCCTCCTCCGGCACGCCAAGGCCGACTGGCCCGAAGGGTCCGACCACGACCGCCCGCTGGCGGAGCGCGGCCGCAAGGACGCCCCGGCCGTCGGGCGGAAGCTGGCCGCGACCGGCATCAGCTTCGACCTGGCCCTCTGCTCCACCGCCGCCCGGACCCGCGAGACCTGGAAGCTCGTCGTCCACGCCCTGCCGAACCGGCCGCGGACCGTCTACGAGGAGCGTGTCTACGACGCCTCCCTCGGCGAGTTGATCGCTCTGCTCAACGAGACCCCCGACGAGGTCGCCGACCTCATCGTCATCGGCCACAATCCCGGCATGCACGCCCTCGCCGACGCGCTCTCCGGCCGCGCCGAGGGCGACACCCTGGCCCGGATGTCCCGGTCCGGCTTCCCGGCGGCAGCGCTGGCCGTCGTCTCCTTCACCGGCTCGTGGAAGTCCGTGGAGCACGGGGTGGGGACACTGGTGGACTACTGGACCCCGGCGGACCACTGACGCGACGGCCGCCGCCCGGCCACGCCGAGGTGCCGACGGCCACTGACGGCCACTGACGGCCGCCGACGGGACCGGCGACGGCAACGGCAGCCGCAACGGCAACCGGCAACGGCCACGGGCCCGGCACTCCGCCGGGCCCGTGGCCGTTCTCCGCGGCTGTTCCACGCCGCCGTACTCCGTAGCCGTACTCCGTAGCCGCTGCCCGGCCTCAGGCCAGGTCCGCGGCCTCGACCTCTTCCCGGGTGATCCCCAGCAGGTACAGCACCGCGTCGAGGAACGGCACGTTCACGGCGGTGTGTGCGGCCTCCCGGACCACCGGCTTGGCGTTGAACGCCACCCCGAGCCCGGCGGCGTTCAGCATGTCCAGGTCGTTGGCGCCGTCCCCGATCGCGACCGTCTGCGCCAGCGGCACCCCCGCCTCGGCGGCGAAGCGGCGCAGCAGCCGGGCCTTGCCCGCGCGGTCGACGATCTCGCCGACGACCCGGCCGGTCAGCTTGCCGTCGACGATCTCCAGCGTGTTGGCGGAGGCGAAGTCCAGCCCGAGCCGCTCCTGGAGGTCGTCGGTGACCTGCGTGAAACCGCCGGACACCACGCCGACCTGGTAGCCGAGCCGCTTCAGCGTGCGGATCAGGGTCCGGGCGCCGGGGGTGAGCCGCACCTCGGCCCGCACCTTGTCCACGACGGAGGCGTCCAGACCGGCCAGCAGCGCCACCCGGGCGTGCAGCGACTGCTCGAAGTCCAGCTCGCCGCGCATCGCGCGGGCCGTGACCTCGGCGACCTCCGCCTCACAGCCGGCGTGGGCCGCGAAGAGCTCGATGACCTCGTCCTGGATCAGGGTCGAGTCCACGTCCATCACGACCAGCCGCTGCGCCCGGCGGTGCAGGCCGGCCGACACGACCGCCACGTCCACGCCGAGGTGCGAGGCGGCCAGCGCCAGCGCGGTGCGCAGCGGTTCGGTCTCGGTGCCGGACACGGCGAACTCCACCGCCGTCACCGGATACTTCGCGAGCCGGAAGATACGGTCGATGTTGCCGCCCGTCGCGGTGATCCGGGCCGCGATGGCGGCCGTGGACTCCGCGGTGAGCGGGTGGCCGAGCACGGTGACGTGCGAACGGCCGCTGCCGCGCGGCCGGTTGTCACCCGTACCGGAGATGATCTCGGCCTGGAGCTTCAGGGACTCGGCCCAGCTGTGCACGGTCGCCCGCAGCTCGCCCTCGCTGCCCGTGACGGGCTTGGTGACGAGGGCGCACAGCACGATGCGGCCGCGGGTGACGACCTGCTCGATGTCGACGACGTCGACGGAGTAGGCGGCGAGGGTGTCGAACAGCCCGGCGGTGATCCCGGGACGGTCCTTGCCGAAGATCTTGACGAGGAGGGTGGGGACGTCGGAGGTCTGCGAAGCGCTCATGGTGCACCCCACCGTATCGCCCCCGCCGCACCCCGGCCTCCCCCGGACCACTCCGTGGACGCCACCACCGAATACGCAGGTCAGCGCGGTGGCCGCGACAGGGTGAACGGAGGAGGCGACGGGCATGGCACAGGGGTGAACGCAGCTCGACGACACGGGCCGCGACCGGCCCGGCCCGGCCCGACGCCCGTCCGGGCGGGGCCCGGCCCTACGGGCCCGGCCAGGCCGGACAGTGCCAGGACCGGCGGCCCCAGCCCGGTGCCCGGCCCCAGCAGCCCGGTGCCCGGCCCCAGCGGGTCGGGCAGACCCCGCGCCGGCGGCCGGTGGCGCCGGCCGGTGGTGCTCCCCCCTCCGGGGCGAGCGCGGGTCGGTCACCCCGCAGGTGACCGACGCCCGCGCGTGCCCGCGCCCGCCCCACCGGCGAGGCGCTCCCCGACGCCGGGTTCCAGCCGGGTCGGCGGCGCAGCGGCAGCCACCCCGCCACGGAAACCCGGCCGGAGGGCCTGCGCGGCACCTCGCCCAGGGCGGCGTACAGGACGAGGAGCTCGGTGTCGAGGCCGAACAGGCCGGACGGCACCGAGTCCGCCGGCCGCGGCCCGCGCGGGGCGAACTCGTCCTCCGCCCCGCGCGGCATCCGCCGGCGCACCGGCCACCGGCCCAGCAGCAGGCCCCCCCCGGTCGTCGTACGCGGCGAGCCGCGCCGCGGTGAACCGGCAACCGGTGTCACGACATCGCGGCCCGCCCGGCGCGGCCGGCCCGCCCGTCGTCGCCGCCGAGCGCGGTGCCACCGTCCCGGCCCGTACGGCCGGTTCCCCGCGTCCGCGCGGGCGAGAAGTCCCGTATCTCACTCTCCGGGCGTCTTTCGCCCCCGCTGACGGGGCGTCGTCCGCGTCCAGCACCCGGCCCGAATTCCACTTGTGGCCGCAGGCCTGGAATAGTTCCCCCGGATGTTCGCCATCCCTAGACTCCCTGACTGCAGGGGGATTCTCGGGGGACAACAAGTGGGGCTGGAGTGCCGGAACTCGTACTGGAATTGAATGGAAGGACCTGGACGCTCGATCCGTCCAGGTCGTACTCGCTCGGGCGGGACCCGCAGGGAGACGTGGCGATCGATGACGCCCGGGTCTCCTGGCGGCACGCCACCATCAGCTGGAACGGCCGGAGTTGGGTCCTGGAGGACCACGGCAGCACCAACGGCACGTACGTGCACGGGGCCCGGGTCCAGCAGGCCGAACTCGTGCCCGGTACGCCGGTGCACCTGGGCAACGCCACCGACGGCCCGCGGCTGAATCCGAGCGCTCCCGCCGCCGCAGGCGTTGCGCACCAGGCCGCCGCGGCCCACCAGGCGCAGGCCCACCAGGCCCACCAGGCGCAGGCCCACCAGGCCGCCCAGGCCTGGCCCGGCCAGCAGGCCCCGATGCAGCAGCCGCAGGCCCAGCAGCAGCACCAGCAGCACCAGCAGCCCTATGTGCCGCAGCAGCAGGGCGCCGGCGGCGGTGCCCACCCGGCCGGTGGCCAGCAGGGCTACAGCGACCGCAGCCCGACGACGTTCCACCAGATCGCCGTCGGCCGCGTGATGCGCATCGGTCGTGCCCTGGAGAACGAGCTGGTGGTCTCCGACCTCCAGGTCTCGCGCCACCACGCCGAGTTCCGCTCGACGGGCGGCCGGTTCGAGATCCACGACCTGGGCAGCCACAACGGCACCTACGTCAACGGCCAGCCGCTGCCCAAGTCGGGTACCGCGCTGCTCGGCCCGAACGACATCGTCGGCGTCGGCCACTCGACGTTCCGCATCGTCGGCGACCGCCTGGAGGAGTTCGTCGACTCCGGCGACGTCTCCTTCTCCGCCCGCCACCTCACGGTCACCGTCGACGGCGGCAAGCAGATCCTCAAGGACGTCACCTTCGGCGTCCCGGAGAAGTCGCTGATCGGCGTCATCGGCCCCTCCGGCTCCGGCAAGTCCACGCTGCTCAAGGCGCTGACCGGCTACCGCCCGGCCAACGAGGGCGAGGTCCTCTACGACAACCGCAACCTGTACAAGCAGTTCGCGGAGCTCCGCCAGCGCATCGGCCTGGTCCCGCAGGACGACATCCTGCACAAGGAGCTGAAGGTCAGCACCGCCCTGAAGTACGCGGCCAAGCTCCGCTTCCCCGGCGACACCGCCGAGTCCGAGCGCGCCGCCCGCATCGACGAGGTACTGCGCGAGCTCAAGCTCGACATCCACAAGGACAAGAAGATCACCGCGCTCTCCGGTGGTCAGCGCAAGCGCGTGTCCGTGGCCCTGGAGCTGCTCACCAAGCCGTCGCTGATCTTCCTGGACGAGCCGACCTCCGGCCTCGACCCGGGCATGGACCGCGACGTCATGCAGCTGCTGCGCGGCCTCGCCGACGACGGCCGTACCGTCCTCGTCGTCACCCACTCCGTGGCCGAGCTGTCCCTGTGCGACAAGCTGCTGGTCATGGCGCCCGGCGGTTCGGTGGCGTACTTCGGCCCGCCGGACGAGGCGCTGAACTTCTTCGGCTACCAGACCTGGGCGGACGTGTTCTCGGCGTTCGAGAACTACCGCGACTACGACTGGGCCGGCCGCTGGAAGGGCTCTCAGCACTACCAGCTGTACGCCGCCGACCTCGACGCGGTCGCCCCGCAGCAGGTCGCGATGCAGCCGCAGCAGATGATGCCGACGAAGGCGCAGGGCTGGGGCGACCAGCTGTGGACTCTGATCCGCCGCTACGTCTCGGTCATCGCCTCGGACAAGGGCTTCATGGCCCTGATGCTGATCCTGCCCGCGGTCCTCGGCATCGTCTCCACGGTCATCCCGGCGAAGTTCGGCCTCGCGCCGCCGACCCCGCCGAGCCGCTTCAACGGCGACGCCGGCACGATCATGCTGATCCTCGCGGTCGGCATGTGCTTCTCCGGCGCCGCCAACTCCGTCCGTGAGCTGATCAAGGAACGGGTCATCTACGAGCGCGAGCGCGCGACCGGCCTGTCCCGCTCGGCGTACCTGATGTCGAAGGTGATCGTCCTCGGCGTCATCACCGCCGTCCAGGGCGTGATCATCTGCGCCATCGGCTTCGGCCCGCGCAAGCTGCCCGCAGAGGGGCTGTTCATGTCGCCGGCCGCCGAGATCTGCATCTCGGTGATCGCGCTGGGCTTCACCTCGATGATGTTCGGCCTCGTCATCTCCTCGCTGGTGAAGACGGCCGAGAAGACCATGCCGCTGCTGGTCATGTTCGCGATCGTCCAGGTCGTGTTCACGGGCATCCTGTTCCAGATCTACGACAAGCCCGGTCTGGAGCAGTTCGCCTGGCTGATGCCCTCCCGCTGGGCCATCGCCGCCGCCGGCACCACGCTGAACCTCGGCAAGCTGATGGCGCCGTGGGACCAGGAGAACCCGCAGAACACCGACCCGCTGTGGGACCACACGGCCGGCCAGTGGACGCTGGACGTCTTCGTCCTGCTCGCCCTCGGCATCGCCTGCGGCTTCGCCGTGCAGCGCCTGCTGCGCCGCCACGAGCCCGAGGTCATGCGGAACTAGTACGGCCCCGCGCACACGCCGAAGGGCGGCACCCGGATCATCGGGGTGCCGCCCTTCGGCGTATGTGTGTGCGCGTGTGCGTCGCGTCCGTGGGGACAGGCTCAGTAGGCGCTGTTCACGTTGTCCATCGAGCCGTAGCGGTCGGCGGCGTAGTTGCAGGCGGCGACGATGTTGGCGACCGGGTCGTACTGGTCGAACTTGGTGCCCTTGACGTGGTACGTCTTGAAGGTCGGGAGGATGACCTGGAGCAGGCCCTTCGACGGGATGCCGTTCTGGGCATTGATGTCCCAGTTGTTGATCGCGCGCGGGTTGCCCGAGGACTCGCGCATGATGTTGCGGTGGATGCCCGCGTAGGTGCCCGGGATGCCTTCCTTCTTCATGATCCAGAGGGCTTCCTTGATCCAGCCGTCCAGGTTGTTCGCGAAGACCGGCTTGCGGGCGGCGGACCGGCTCGCGGCCTCCTTGCCCTCGCGGGCCTTCTTCGCGTCGGCCGCGGCCTTGGCCTTGGCGGCGTCGTCGGCCTTCTTGACGGCGACGGTCTGCTGCGCGACCAGGTGCTGGACGGTCTTCGTCTGGGCGCTGTCCACGGCCTGGCTCCAGGCCACCGGGGCGGCGGAGACGACGACGTCGGCCTCGCCGGTGCCGGCGGGAACGAGGGTGAAGGCCAGGGCGGCGGCGGCGACCGTGGCGACACCGGCGAAGGACATCTTGTGGGCCTTGGTCAGACGGCTATGACCGGCAGAGCTGGACGCAGACATGGAGCACACACCTTTACGAAGAACGGGGGCCGCAGGAGGGCGCCGTGTGGATCCGGGATCCTCGGCGCCGTGCGACGGCAGCCATTCTTAGCGGCGGCAAAATCCTGTGGCAAAGGTGTGACATACGAAGCCGGATAGTGGATCACGCGCCCGCGATCACGGCACGAATTCGCCGCCAGAGCCGCTCCCAGCAGTCCTGACGGCGTCCTTATTCATCCACTACGCGGCTTCGTAAGTGATGTGCGTCCTATGCGCGGGCTCACATCGGCCACGTAACGGTCTCACCCAGCGTTGCTCCAGCAATTCAATCCGTCACGCCTCTCCTCCTGGAGTGGCAGAGGGGCGTCCCCGAACTCGTACCGGAGGCGGAGACGCGCCACCGCCTCGGCGTACGCGCGGCCCTTCACCCCATATGCCGGAATCACCCCCTATATACAGAGAGCCCCGTATATACAGAGAGGCCCGCCCCGAAGCAGAGCCGGATCGCCCCCGCCAGGCCCTTCGACCTAGTCCCGTGGCCCGATCCCGCAGGTCACGGCCGCGGGTACGGTGATCACATGACCAACGGACCACGTTCGGGCCTGGCCGCCGTGAGCACCGCGCTGCTGGCGATGAGCCGCCGTCTGGAGGTCCGCGACGTCCTCAAGACGATCGTCGTCTCGGCACGCGAGCTGCTCGACGCCGAGTACGCCGCCCTCGGCGTGCCCGACGACCACGGCGGCTTCGCCCAGTTCGTGGTGGACGGCATCAGCGACGAGCAGTGGCGGGCCATCGGACCGCTCCCGCGCCAGCACGGCATCCTCGACTCGATGCTCCACCACCAGCAGGCCGAGCGGCTGGCCGACGTACGCGAGGACCCCCGCTTCGGCGGCTGGCCGGCCGAGCACCCCGAGATGGCCGACTTCCTCGGGCTGCCCGTCCGCGACGGGGACGAGATCCTCGGCGCCCTCTTCCTCGCCAACAAGCGCGGCCCGCATCCCCCGGGAACCGCCGGCTTCACCGAGGAGGACGAGGAGGTCCTCGGCATCCTCGCCCAGCACGCGGCGATCGCCCTCACCAACGCCCGCCTCTACGAGCGCAGCCGCGAGCTGACCATCGCCGAGGAGCGCTCCCGCCTCGCGCACGAGCTGCACGACGCCGTCGCCCAGAAGCTCTTCTCCCTGCGCCTGACCGCCCAGGCGGCCACCGCGCTCGTGGACCGCGACCCGGCCCGCGCGAAGGACGAGCTCCACCAGGTGGCCGCGCTCGCGGCGGAGGCCGCCGACGAGCTCCGCGCCGCCGTCGTGGAGCTGCGCCCGGCCGCCCTCGACGAGGACGGACTGGTCGCCACCCTGCGCAACCAGGTCCAGGTCCTCGACCGCGCCCACACCGCGCACGTCACCTTCACCTGCGACGGCGTACGCGCGCTGCCCGCGGCCCAGGAGGAGGCCCTGCTCCGGGTCTCCCAGGAGGCCCTCCACAACGCCCTGCGCCACTCCGGCGCCGACCGCGTGGCCGTCAGCCTCACCCGGAGCGAGGGACGTGTGCTGCTCCGCGTCACCGACGACGGCAGCGGCTTCGACCCGCAGTCCGTCCGCCGGGCCGGCCGCCACCTGGGGCTGGTCTCCATGCGCGACCGCGCGAGCGGCGCCGGCGGCCGGCTCACCGTTCACTCGGCGCCCGGCGAGGGCACCACGATCGAGATGGAGATCCCCGGTGGCTGACACGCCCATCCGCGTCCTGCTGGTGGACGACCACCAGGTCGTCCGCAGGGGCCTGCGCACCTTTCTGGAGATCCAGGACGACATAGAGGTGGTGGGGGAGGCGGGGGACGGGGCCGAGGGCACCGCGCGCGCCGAGGAGCTCCGCCCCGACGTGATCCTGATGGACGTCAAGATGCCCGGCATGGACGGGGTGGAGGCCCTGCGCCGCCTCCACGAGCTGGGCAACCCGGCGCGCGTCCTGATCGTCACCAGCTTCACCGAGCAGCGCACGGTGGTCCCGGCCATGCGCGCGGGCGCGGCGGGGTACGTCTACAAGGACATCGACCCGGACGCGCTGGCCGCGGCGATCCGGTCGGTCCACGCGGGGCACGTCCTGCTCCAGCCGGAGGTCGCGATCGCCCTCCTCGCCCAGGACGAGACCGCCCCGGCGCGCGGCGGCAGCACCCTGACGGAACGCGAGCGCGAGGTCCTGGCCCTGATCGCGGACGGCCGCTCCAACCGGGAGATCGCCCGGGCGCTCGTCCTGTCCGAGAAGACGGTCAAGACGCACGTGTCGAACATCCTGATGAAGCTGGACCTCGCGGACCGCACGCAGGCGGCCCTGTGGGCGGTCCGGCACGGCGCGACGGACTGAGCGGCCGCGACACCGGAGAGCCTGGAGCCGGCCTGGGCCGACCTGAGCCGACCTGGCCCCGTTCCGGGCCCGACCCGGCCCGGAACGGGCGGGAACGGAACCAGAAACGGGAAGGAAGCGAAATTCATACGGTCGGGCGTATGTAGCCCACATGGCGCATCCCGACCGGTGGGCGGGCCGTTCTCCATGGCGTGCCGCGGCGGCTGGCCGCGGCAGACGCACTGGAGGAATCCGAACGTGAAGAACTTCAAGAAGGCCACCGCCGTCACCATGATCGCGGGTGGCCTGGTCGCCGCCGCAGCCGGTGTCTCCGCCGCGCACGGTGGCGCGCACGCGAGCGGCGAGGCCCTGAACTCGCCCGGCGTCGCCTCGGGCAACCTGGTCGAGGTCCCGGTCCACGTCCCGGTGAACGTGGTGGGCAACACGGCCACGGTGATCGGCCTCCTCAACGGCGCCTTCGGCAACTCGGGCGTCAACGCGTAACGCCCCTTCCCAGGGCAGGCCGCCCCGCCGGGGCAGACCCCGCCCGGGGCACCCCGGCGCCCGTCCGCCCCGACCGGGCGGTGGGCGCGCCCCGGCCCGGATGCGTACGCCCCGGATGCGTACGCCCGGGTCGCGCGATCGCGAGTGGTCGGCGGTCGCCCCGGCCGGGGGCCGGTCGCCCGGCGTCGGGGAGCGGGTGTCCCCCATCCCCCACCCCCACGCCGCGCCCCCGGCCCCCGGCCTGCCCGCACCGGCCGCGCTTCAACGTCCGCGGTGGCCCGCCGGCGCCGTCGGCCCGGTATACCGCCCGGCGGCCATGCAAGCGTCCCACGCGCCGGCTCCTCCGCCCCCGTAAGCGACGCACAGAGCG
>NZ_WTFF01000007.1 GCF_019400985.1 Streptomyces bambusae | reverse complement strand
TTTTGACAAGAAGAAGCCGGAAAACGATACCAGCCTCGTTCTCGTGGGCCGGGAATTGTTTAAAAGAGACGGGGCCGGGCCCGGGCGGCCCGCCAGTGCGCCGGCGACGGTCAGCTCGGCGGTGCCGGTGAGCAGGTCGGCCACCCGGGTCGCGAGCTCGCCGCGGGCCGGCGCGAGCCGCCGTTCCGCACGGCGCGCACAGGCGCCCGCGACCAGCGGCACCCCGATCCCGGCGGCCAGCAGGCCGACGGCGAGCACGGCGCCGGCCTCGGGCAGCAGCCATGCGGTGAAGGCGACCGAACCGGTACCGACGAGGACGGCCGTCCCCACGGGCAGCAGCCAGCGCAGCCAGTAGTCCTGGAGGGTGTCGGCGTCGGCGACCAGCCGGGTCAGTAGGTCCCCGCGCCGGGTGTGCCGCAGCCCGCCGGGGGCGATCCGCTCCAGCCGCCGGTAGACCGAGACGCGCAGGTCCGCGAGCATCCGCAGCACGGCGTCGTGCGACACGAGCCGCTCGGCGTACCGGAACACGGCCCGGCCGATGCCGAAGGCACGCGTCGCGGTGACCGCCACCATCAGGTGCAGCACGGGCGGCTGCTGCGACGCGCGCGAGATCAGCCAGCCCGACACGGCCATCAGCCCCACGCTGCATCCCACGGCCAGCGCCCCGAGCACCAGCCCGAGTGCGAACCGGCCCCGCCGGGCCCGCGCCGCGTCCCGCACCCGCCCGAGGGCGTCCCGCCCAAGGGCGACTGCCCGCCGGCCGTCCTCGCCGAGGCGGTCGGACCCGCGCAGGCCACCACCGCTCTTCGGTCCGCGGGCGGGAAAGGCGTCCCCGGCGGCAGCGCCAGCGGCTTCGGCTGGAATGGCGGCTCCGGCAGCTCCGGCAGCTCCGGCAGCTCCGGCGGGAGCCGACACCGCGGCGGTCGCGGACCCGTCAGCGGTCGCGGACCCGTCGGCGGCGCGGACCACGGTGTCGCGGACCGCCGTGTCGGCCTCGGCCCCCGAACCGCCGGCGCCGGGCGCCGACGCGAGGTGGGCCGACGAGAGGTGGGCCGACGAGAGGTGGGCCAGCTCGGCGGACACCGACTCGGCAGACATCCGCTCGACGGACGCCGACTCAGCAGGCGCCGACTCGGCAGGCATCCGCTCGGCAGGCCCGCCCGCCGAGGCAAGGCGCACCACCCGGTCCGCCACCGCCAGCAGGGCCGGCCGGTGCACCACCAGCAGCACGGTGCGCCCCGCCGACAGCCGCCGGACCGCGTCCACCACCGCCGCCTCGGTCTCGCCATCGAGCGCTGCGGTCGGCTCGTCCAGCAGCAGCACCGGACGGTCCGCGAGGAACGCCCGGGCCAGCGCCAGCCGTTGGCGCTGGCCGGCGGACAGGCCGAGACCGCCCTCGCCCAGCACCGTCTGCGCCCCGCGCGGCAGCGCGGAGACGAACTCCCAGGCCCCCGCGTCCCGCAGGGCGGCCGTCACCTGCTCGGGTGTGGCGTCGGGCCGGGCCAGCGCCACGTTCTCGGCGATCGTCCCCGCGAACAGGTGCGGCCGTTGCGGCACCCAGGCGACCTGGCTGTGCCAGTCCGCCGTCGACAGGTCCGCCAGGTCCACGCCCCCGACCCGTACGCGCCCCTGCGCCGGCTCCACGAAGCCCAGCAGCACCCGCAGCAGCGTGGACTTGCCCGCCCCGCTCGGCCCGGTGAGCGCCACGCACTCCCCCGCGGCCACGGTCAGGGACACCGGCCCGGGGGAGGCCTCGGCCCGCCCGGGGTACCGCACCGCCACGTCCTCGAAGCGCAGCTCGTGCGAGGCGGGCACCGGTGCGGTGCCGCCGGCCGCCGACCGCGGCGCCTGGAGCACCTCGAAAATCTCCTCCGCCGCCGCCAGGCCCTCGGCGGCCGCGTGGTACTGCGCTCCGACCTGCCGCAACGGCAGGTACGCCTCGGGTGCCAGGATCAGGATGACCAGCCCCGTGTACAGGTCCAGCTCGCCGTGCACGAGCCGCATGCCGATCGTCACGGCGACCAGCGCCACCGACAGGGTGGCCAGCAGCTCCAGGGCGAAGGAGGACAGGAACGCGATCCGCAGGGTCCTCAGAGTGGCCCGCCGGTACTCGTCGGTGATCCTCCGGATCGACTCGGCCTGGGCCTTGGCCCGCCCGAACACCTTCAGTGTGGGCAGCCCCTCCACGACGTCCAGGAAGTGCCCCGACAGCCGGGACAGCAGCCGCCACTGGCGGTCCGTCCGGGCCTGGGTGGCCCAGCCGATCAGGGCCATGAACACCGGGATCAGCGGCAGCGTGACCACGATGATCGCCGCCGACACCCAGTCCTCGGTGACGATCCGCGCGAGCACGGCCGCCGGCACCACCACGGCGAGGCCCAGCTGGGGCAGATAGCGGGAGAAGTAGTCGTCGAGCGCGTCCACGCCACGCGTCGCCAGCGTGACGAGCGCCCCCGTGCTCGCCCCGTTCCCCTCGGGGCGGCCGGCGGCCCGTTCCAGCAGCCGCCCGCGCAGCTCGGACTTGACCGCCGCGCTGGCCCGGTGGGCGGCCAGTTCGGTCAGCCACGCCACCGACGCACGGCCCAGGGCCACGGCCGCGAGCAGCAGCAGCGGGGTGCGGAGCGCGGACGAATCCAGGCCCTTCTCGAAGGCCCCGACCACGATCTCGGCGATGAGCATCGCCTGGCCGACGACCAGACCCGCGCCGGCCAGCCCGAGGGCCACCACCGCGGCCAGGAAGAGGCGGGTGGAGCGGGCGTACTGCAGCAGGCGCGGGTCGATCGGTTTCACGTGAAACATGCCCCCTAGTGCGCGGCGTCGGCGATGTGCTGCGTGCCGATCCGCTTGCGGAAGACCCAGTAGGTCCATCCCTGGTAGAGCAGGACCAGCGGGGTCGCGATCGCCGCGCACCAGGTCGTGATCTTCAGGGTGTACGGGCTGGACGCGGCGTTGGTGACCGTGAGGTTCCAGGCCGGGTCGAGCGAGGACGGCATGACGTTCGGGAACAGCGTCAGGAAGAGCATCGCGACGGCGGCCGCGATGGTGACACCCGACAGGGCGAACGACCAGCCCTCCCGCCCGGCCAGATTGGCGCCCAGCGCCCCCACCAGGGCCAGCACCGCGACGACCGCCGCGGCCAGGCTCGACGCGTCACCGCGCGAGACCTGTGTCCAGCCCAGGAAGACCAGCGCCAGGACGGCGGTGGCCACGCCCAGCCGGGTGGCCAGGGCCCGCGAGCGGTCCCTGATCTCACCGACCGTCTTGAGCGAGGTGAACACCGCGCCGTGGAAGGTGAAGAGCGTCAGGGTGACGAGGCCGCCGAGGACCGAGTAGACGTTCAGGAGGTCCCCGAAGGTGCCGACGTACTCCTTGTGCTGGTCGATCTTCACGCCCCGCACGATGTTGGCGAAGGCCACACCCCACAGGAACGCGGGGATCAGCGAGGTCCAGAAGATCGCGTGTTCCCAGTTGGTCTGCCAGGCCTCCTCGGACCGCTTGGCGCGGTACTCGAAGGCCACGCCGCGGACGATCAGGCAGACCAGGATGAGGAGCAGCGGCAGGTAGAAGCCGGAGAAGAGGGTGGCGTACCACTCGGGGAAGGCGGCGAAGGTGGCCCCGCCGGCGGTGAGCAGCCAGACCTCGTTGCCGTCCCAGACGGGTCCGATGGTGTTGATCAGGACCCGCTTCTCGGCCCGGTCGCGGGCCAGGAGCTTGGTCAGGACGCCGACTCCGAAGTCGAAGCCCTCCAGGAAGAAGTAGCCGGTCCACAGGACGGCGATGAGTACGAACCAGATGTCGTGGAGTTCCATGGTGCGGTCTCCTCACCCTCAGTACGAGAAGGCCATCGGCCGGTCGGCGTGCGCGTCGTCGCCGCCGATCCGGGTGGGCGGGTTCAGATCGGCCTCGGTGAGCTCGGGCGGGCCGGCCTTGACGTACTTCACGAGGAGCCTGACCTCGATCACGGCGAGCACGGCGTAGAGCAGGGTGAAGACGATCATCGACGTGAGCACCTCGGCCTGGGACACGCCGGGGGAGACGGCTTCCCGCGTGCGCAGGACTCCGTAGACGACCCACGGCTGACGGCCCATCTCGGTGAAGATCCAGCCCCAGGAGTTGGCGATCAGCGGGAAGCCCATGGTCCACAGGGCGAGGATCCAGTACCACGAGGCCAGCTTGGGGCTCAGGGGCTTCTTGAAGAGGACCAGGTGCGGGACC
The DNA here is from genome assembly GCF_019400985.1 of Streptomyces bambusae. Lineage (GTDB taxonomy): Bacteria > Actinomycetota > Actinomycetes > Streptomycetales > Streptomycetaceae > Streptomyces > Streptomyces bambusae_A. The sequence goes on along the minus strand of NZ_WTFF01000007.1, from coordinate 63,914 downwards.
TCGTCCTCACCGGTCCGGTACGCCGCCGGCAGCAGGAACCTCTTGCGGGTCAGCCACAGCCCCAGCATGCCGAGCCCGAGGGAGGCCATGCCGAAGCCGATCATCCAGCGGAAGCCCCAGTACGCGACCGGGATGTTGGGCCGGTAGTCGCCGGGCCCGAACTGCTGCTGCTCGGCCTTGTTGACGTCGTTGATGCCCGGGACGAAGGAGTCGAAGTCGTTGTGGGCGAGGAAGGACAGCAGGCCGGGGATCTCGATGGCGACCTCGTTGTGGCCCTTCTCCACGTCCCCGTAGGCGAAGACGGAGAAGGGCGCGGGCGCCTCGCCGTCCCAGAGGGCTTCGGCCGCGGCCATCTTCATCGGCTGCTGCTCGTACATCACCTTGCCGAGCAGGTCACCGCTGACGGCGGTGCCGAGGCCGGCGATGATCAGCGTGACCAGACCGACCCGCAGCGAGCTGCGCATCACGGGGACGTGCCGCCGGCGCGCCAGGTGGAAGGCGGAGATACCGACCATGAAGGCGCCGCCGACCAGGAACGCGGCCGTGATGGTGTGGAAGAACTGGGTGAGGGCGGTGTTCTGGGTCAGTACTGCCCAGAAATCCGTGAGCTCGGCGCGTCCGGTCGCTTCATTGATCTTGTAGCCGACCGGGTGCTGCATCCAGGAATTGGCCGCGAGGATGAAATAGGCCGACAGCACCGTGCCGAGCGCGACCATCCAGATGCAGGCCAGGTGGATCTTCTTGGGCAGCTTGTCCCAGCCGAAGATCCACAGACCGATGAAGGTCGATTCGAAGAAGAAGGCGATCAGCGCCTCGAAGGCCAGCGGGGCCCCGAAGATGTCACCGACGAACCGCGAGTAGTCGGACCAGTTCATGCCGAACTGGAACTCCTGCACGATGCCGGTGACCACACCCATCGCGATGTTGATGAGGAAGAGCTTGCCCCAGAACTTGGTGGCCCTGAGGTACTTCTCCTTCTCGGTCCGGACCCAGGCGGTCTGCAGGCCGGCGGTCAGCGCGGCGAGCGAGATCGTGAGCGGGACGAAGAGGAAGTGGTAGACGGTGGTGATGCCGAACTGCCAGCGCGCCAAGGTCTCGGGCGCCAAAGCCAGATCCACGTCGTTGTCTCCTTTTCGACGGGTCACAGCGGGCAGCTGCCTGGCGGGATTCCCCCCGTAACGGGAGGAAGCAGGGACACGCTTGTGAACGCGTTCACATTCACAAGCATTATGACGCACCGACTTTCGGACTTACCAGGGGGGTACCCCCCTAGCGAGAAAATTCAACAGATTGTTGAATGTCGCCCATGCAGATACGGATCTCCTGGCCCGCGGGCCAGCTCACCGCGACCCTCGACGACACGCCCACGGCCAAGGCCCTGGCGAACTCCCTGCCGATCTCCGCCTCCGCGCACACCTGGGGCGAGGAGGTCTATTTCGACACCGGGGTCTCCGTGGCGCTGGAGGCCGACGCCCGGCAGGTCGTCGACCCCGGCACGGTCGCGTTCTGGACCGAGGGCGACGCGCTGGCGCTGCCCTACGGCCCGACGCCCATCTCGCGGGGAGGCGAGAGCCGCCTGGCGAGCCCGTGCAACGTGCTCGGCTCGTTCGACGGCGACCCCCGCCTGCTGGCCACCGTCCGCGACGGCGACCCCATCCGCGTGGAGCTGGCCTGACCTCGGCGGCCCCACCGGCTCCAGCAGCCCCACCAGCTCCCGGAGCCCTCGAAGCTCCTAGAGCTCCTAGAGCTCCTTGAAGAACGCCTCCGCCGTGTGCAGGAAGAGGTCATTGGCCTCGGTCTCACCGATCGTGACCCGCAGGCCCTCACCCGGGAACGGCCGGACCACCACACCGGCCTTCTCGCAGGCCGCCGCGAAGTCGGCGGTCCGCTCGCCCAGCCGCATCCACACGAAGTTCGCCTGGGTGTCCGGCACCGTCCAGCCCTGGGCGACCAGACCCTCGTAGACCCGCGTGCGCTCGCAGACCAGCGAGCCGACCCGGCCCAGCAGCTCGTCCTCGGCCCGCAGCGAGGCGACCGCCGCGTCCTGCGCGAGCTGGCTGACGCCGAAGGGGACCGCCGTCTTGCGCAGCGCCGCGGCCACCGGCTCGTGCGCCACCGCAAAGCCGACCCGCAGGCCCGCCAGGCCGTAGGCCTTGGAGAAGGTGCGCAGCACCGCGACGTTCGGGCGGTCGCGGTACAGCTCGATGCCGTCCGGCACCTCCGGGTCGCGGACGAACTCCTTGTACGCCTCGTCCAGCACCACCAGGACGTCGGAGGGCACCCGGTCCAGGAAGCGCTCCAGCTCCGCCCGGCGCACCGCGGTGCCGGTCGGGTTGTTGGGGTTGCAGACGAAAATCAGACGGGTCCGCTCGGTGATCGCCTCGGCCATCGCGTCCAGGTCGTGCACGTCCCCGTCGGTCAGCGGCACCCGCACCGACGTGGCGCCGGAGATCTGGGTGATGATCGGGTACGCCTCGAACGAGCGCCAGGCGTAGATCACCTCGTCGCCCGGGCCGGCCGTCGACTGGATCAGGGACTGGGCCACGCCCACCGAGCCGGTGCCGGTGGCGATGTGCTCGACGGGGACGCCGAACCGCTCGGCGAGCTCGGCGACCAGGCCGGTGCAGGCCATGTCCGGGTAGCGGTTGAAGCTCCCGGCCGCCGCGACGGCCGTCTCCAGCACCCCCGGCAGCGGCGGGTAGGGGTTCTCGTTGGAGGACAGCTTGTACGCGACCGCACCTCCGGACGCGGCCGGCTTACCCGGCTTGTAGGTGGGGATGCCGTCCAGCTCGGCGCGCAGCTTCGGGCTCTTCTCGCTCACCGCAGGTCCTCCTCGACCTTCCCGTACAACTCAATACTGCTCACCTTATGAGGATTCCGCCCGGCCGGAAATGGACGGCGCCAGGAATGCGGGGGAGCGCGCGCATATATGCGTGCGCCGGTGGCCTGCGCCGTGGCGCGCGTCCCTCGTGCAGGTGAGTTGAGTCCTCCCCGAGACCCGAGCGTTTTGGCATGCCCGTACCCGCCGACAAGCTACCCCCATGGCCTCTGTCACCAACTCCCTTCACTTCCAAGGTCATTGGGGGTGGCGAACCATGCAGAATCGTGCCTGTCAACGGGTGCATATGCACCCGGACCACCCACCCTGCCGAGCCCTACTATCGGCTCGCCATGACAGCAGCAGGGAAGCATCAGGTGAGCCGGACCGAGACCACCCGACGGGCAGCCGGCCGACAGGGCCGGGCCGGCATCAGGGACGTGGCCGCCGCAGCGGGCGTCTCGATCACGACAGTCTCCGACGCGCTCAATGGCAAGGGCAGGCTGCCGGACGCCACCCGCCGCCACGTCCGCGAGGTCGCCGACCGACTGGGATACCGCCCCTCCGCGGCCGCCCGGACCCTCCGTACCGGCAAGTCGGGTCTCATCGGCCTGACCGTGACGACGTACGGGGATGAACCTTTCACCTTCACCGAATTCGCGTACTTCGCCGAGATGGCACGGGCCGCCACCTCCGCCGCGCTCGCCCGCGGCTACGCCCTGGTCATCCTCCCCGCCACCTCCCGCCACGACGTGTGGTCGAACGTCGCCCTCGACGGCACCGTCGTCATCGACCCCTCCGACCACGACCCCGTCGTCACCGAGCTGGTCCGCCAGGGCCTGCCGGTGGTCTCCGACGGCCGCCCCGCCGGCTCGCTCCCCGTCACCGCCTGGGTCGACAACGACCACGAGGCCGCCGTCCTGAACCTGCTGGACCACCTCGCCGCGGCCGGCGCCCGGCGCATCGGACTGCTGACCGGCACCACCACCGACACCTACACCCGGCTGTCCACCACCGCCTACCTCAACTGGTGCGACCGGGTCGGCCAGGACCCCGTCTACGAGTCCTACCCCGCCCACGACCCCTGCGCCGGCGCCGTCGCCGCCGACCGCCTGCTCGCCCGGCCCGACCGGCCCGACGCCGTCTACGGCCTGTTCGACCCCAACGGCACCGACCTGCTCGCCGCCGCCCGGCGCTACGGCCTGCGCGTCCCCGACGACCTGCTGCTGGTGTGCTGCAGCGAGTCCACGGTGTACGCCAACACCGAGCCGCCCATCACCACCCTCTCGCTCAAGCCCCGGCGCATCGGCACCGCGGTCGTCCAGCTCCTCATCGACGCCATCGAGGGAGTCGACACCGCGCGGCCCGTCGAGCAGGTGGTGCCGACCGAACTGATCGTCCGTACGTCCTCGCAGCGCAGGCAGCCCCGCACCACGGTCAGCCCGCCCCGCTCCCCGGCTCAGAACTGACAAGTAGCCAAATCGGGAGGAACTGACCGGAACAATTCGCTCCGGTCAGGATTCACCACCCCTGGTGCGTCACACAGAGCGAGCCGCATTCCTATGATGGGCGCACGACATCACGGACCCTCCGGCCGGGAGGACAGGAGGGTCCGCAGGTGTACGGCAGCGCGACGGTGGTGGAGGGGTCGATGACTCAGGGGGCCGGTCAGGGACCCGCGGTGCGGACGGAGACGCTGCGGGACTTCCGGGTGCCGGTTTCCGAGCCCGTCGCCTACCCCGCGGCCGCGGAGCACCACCCCGACGAGGCCCCCGTGTACGGCGACTACCCCGCGTACTACGACGAGGGCCGGGCGGCGTACGACGAGGTCCCGGCGGCATACGACGAGGGCCGGGCGGCGTACGACGAGGGCCGGGCCGCGTACGATCACGACCCGGCGGCGTACGACGAGGTCCCGCAGCCCCGGCAGGCCGAGGACCCCGAGCACCCCGCGTACGCTCCCCCGGCCCCGGCGGCCCCGCCCGCGCCGCCCGTGGCCCCCGCGGCGCCGGCCGAACCCGTCGCGGACGACGGCTACACGCCCACCCAGCGCGACCTGCCCGTCATCACCCGCGGCGCCGACGGACCCGGCAACACCGTCCAGGTCCAGTTCGTCCCCCAGGACGTCAGGTCGAACGGCCCCGGACCCCTCTACGTCGTCGGGGACGTCCACGGCTACCTCGACGAGCTGGTCGCCGAGCTCCAGGCCCAGGGCCTCGTCGACGCCGAGTGCCGCTGGTCGGCCGGCAACGCCCGGCTGTGGTTCCTCGGCGACTTCACCGACCGCGGCCCCGACGGCATCGGCGTGATCGACCTGGTCATGCGGCTGTCCGCCGAGGCGGCCGCCGTCGGCGGCTACTGCAAGGCCCTCATGGGCAACCACGAGCTGCTGCTGATCGGCGCCAAGCGGTTCGGCGACACCCCCGTCAACTCCGGCGCCGGCACCGCTACCTTCCAGGCCGCCTGGCTGCTCAACGGCGGCCAGCGCGCCGACATGGACCGGCTGGAGGACGTCCACATCCAGTGGATGTCCCGGCTCGACGCGGCCACGCTGGTGGACGGGCACCTGCTGCTGCACTCCGACACCACCGCCTACCTCGACTACGGCGACTCCATCGAAGACGTCAACGACAACGTCCACGAGCAGCTGAACCGCCACGACGCGGACACCACGTGGGACCTGTTCCGCAAGTTCACCAAGCGGTTCGCCTTCCGCGACGAGGAGAGCGGGCCGCAGGCGGTCCGCGAGCTCCTCGACACCTACGGCGGCGAGCGCGTGGTCCACGGCCACAGCCCCATCCCCTACCTGCTCGGCGAGGTCGCCGCCGAGGACGGCGACGAGTCGCGCGGCCCGGAGGCCGTCGACGGCCCGCACGTGTACGCGGACGGGCTCGCGATCGCGATGGACGGGGGAGTGACGATGGCCGGCAAGCTGCTCGTCGTACAACTTCCGCTGGGTGACTGAGCGTTCCCGACCATGGGTAATTCTGATAAGTCCCTGTCACCGCACGCCGGGGGCGCTCTACCATCGCTCTGTCCGTAGCAGGCTCTCCTCCGTTTCGTGCCGGCTGCCCGGTCTACGCGGGCTGACCGGCCCCGTACGGAGCATCGGGGGATGCACATGACCAGCGCTCCGCATCTGCTGACCGAGGACCGACCGGAGTTCGACCGGCTCCTGGACGAGGCGCTGCGCACCGCGCACGACCGGCCCGAGCTCGCCACGCTGGGCGAACGGCTGAACGCCGAACAGCTGCGCACCATGGCGCTGGGCGCCAGTGCGCTGCTCACCGCGGCCGCGGCCGCCGAGTACGACCACTACGTGAAGGTGCGCGAGGAGCTGCGCGAGGAGCCGGCCGCGGGTCCCGCGGAGGGCGTCGCGGACGACGGCGGGGGCGGGGGCGGGGGCGGGGGCGGCGGGGCCGGGGTCAGCGCGGTCGTCGCGGTGCTGGCGCCGGTGCTGGCCGGCGCCGCCATGATGATCTTCCTGCTGGTGGGCTACATCCTGAAGCTCATCGAGCCCGAACCCGCATTCGCCGACACCCTGCTCACCACCGGCTGGTTCTTCGGCGCCCTGACGGCCGTCGCGATCCTGGTCGCCGCGATCGGGCTGCTCGTGGCGGCCGTACGCAACAGCGCGACGGAGGTCGTCCCCCAGCCGCCCGAGGCGGTGCCCGAGGAGGTCTCGCGGGCGCGGGAGGCGTGGCTGCACGCGCTGCTGGAGCGGGGGATCATGCCGTTCCTGCGGGACGCGCTGGCCGATCCGACGGCGGGCACGGGCTTCCCGGTGCCGCGTACGCCAGGGGCCGGGCGCATCCCCGATCTGGGATACACCCGGCCCGATTTCACCAGTCCCGGCGGGCCGGCGCAGGGGACCCGGCCCGGCTACACGGCCCCGGACTTCACCAGCCCGGACTTCGGGGGGCCGGAGACGGGGCCGCAGTAGGCCTGCCGGCGTCGCTGAGCTACTTCAACGCCTTCGGCAGGTGGCCGGGGTCGACCGGGCGGATCGGCTGCCGGGTGGACCGGCGGAGATCCGGGTCGTTCTCATCCGGCTGGGGGACGGTCGGGCGCCAGACGCCGTTGCAGGTGAGCCTGTCGGGGGTGCCGGGGACGACGTCGCAGAAGGTCTCCCAGATCACTCCGGTCGACGTCACGACCTCGATCGCCAGGCGGTTGGCCTGGTGCGCGATGGAGATCGCACAGGCGCCGCTCGGGAAGCGGCCGTCCGGGTTGGTGGTGAGGTCGTACCAGATCCAGGGCCCGACGGTCGCACCAGCCTCCGAGAGCTCGCGGACGCCCGCGTACGCGTTGCCGTCGCCGGGCAGCACGGCCTTGAATTCCCGGTCGGCGTTGTCGCGTACCGCGTCGAGGTCGACACACGGGCCCGGGGCACCGGGCGGACCCTGCGGGCCCTGCGGTCCCTGCGGACCCTGCGGGCCCTGGGCACCCGGCGCACCCGGCGCACCGGGGGCACCGGGCGGACCGGCCGGACCCCGCTTGCCCTTCTTGCCGCGCGGGCCGCGCGGGCCGCGCTTGCAGTCGTCGTCCTTGCCGTCCGCCTTTGCCCCGGGCGCCCTCCTGCGGTCCTCGTCGTCGTAGCGGCCGTCATCGTCGTAACGGCCGTCGTGGTGGGACTTGCAGTGGTCCGCCGGGCCGGCCGCCGGGGCCGCCACCGGCGCCGGGGCGGAGGCAGGGGCCGCCGAGGCGCCGGTCGAGAAGACACCGGTGAGCACCAGCGCGGCCGACACGGCGACGGTGCCGCCGGTCAGCCAGGAGGTCCGCCGGGGCAGCGGGCCGAGGAGGGGTCGGATCCTGCTCGCAGGAAGGTCGGGACGGTCGGGACGATGGGGACGCATGCGCCGCTCCTTGCCGATTAACGGATGGAATGACTTCCGCGCACATCCTGAGGACCGGATCCGCCCAGGACACGGCGCCTCGCGCACCCGTCAGCGGAACGGAGCAGCGACGCGCCACCACTCGGGTGCCTCTGGTCGGCGACCTGGACCCGGTCCCGCGCGCCGGGGTCCCGCAGACCCCGGCCGTCCCTAGGGTCCCGTCGTGAAGCCGACCATCTGCCTCTGCATGATCGTGAAGAACGAGTCCGCCGTCATCGAGCGCTGCCTGGCGTCCGTACGCGACCTCATCGACACCTGGGTCATCTCCGACACCGGGTCCACCGACGGCACCCAGGACCTCATCCGCCGCGCCCTGCACGGCATCCCCGGGGAGCTCCACGAGGAGCCCTGGGTGAACTTCGGCCACAACCGCAGCCTCAACATCGCCCACGCCCGCGACAAGGCCGAGTACCTGCTGCTCCTCGACGCCGACCTCGTCCTGCGGAGCGAGGGCCCGCTGCCGCGGCTCACCGCGGACTCGTACATGCTGCGCCACGAGGGGGCGACGGAGTACCGGATCAAGCGGCTGGTGCGCGGCAGCATCCCCTGGAGGTACGAGGGGGTCACCCACGAGTACCTCACCTGCGAGGGCCAGGACACCGAGCGGAACCTCGACGCCCTCGTCATCGAGGACCACGCCGACGGCGGCTCCCGCCACGACAAGTTCGAGCGCGACGCCCGGCTGCTCGGCGCCGAGCTCGAACGCGACCCGGACAACACCCGTACGGTCTTCTACCTCGCCCAGACCCTGCGCGACATGGGCGACATCGCCCAGGCCGTCCGCCTGTACGAGCGGCGCGCGGCCATGGGCGGCTGGGCCGAGGAGGTCTACTTCTCGCTGCTCCAAGTCGGCGTCCTGCACGCGGAGTCCGGCAACTGGCCGGCCGGCATGGAGGCCCTGACCCGTGCCTGGGAGTCCCGCCCCGAACGCCTGGAGGCCTGCTACGAGCTGGCCTCACGGCTGCGGGTACGCGGCCAGTACCACGCCGCCCACGCGGTGAACAGCGCCGCCCTGGACCGCCCCGCCCCCGACGACCTGCTCTTCATCCAGCCCTGGGTCTACCGCTGGGGACTGCTCTTCGAGCACTCCGTCACCTCGTTCTGGGTCGGCGACCCGGCCGGCTCGCTCGCCGCATGCGACCGGCTGCTGGCCATGCCCGACCTGCCCGAGCCCTACCGCCGCCAGACCGAGGCCAACCGAGCCTTCGCCACCGACCGGCTGGTCCCCGTACCCGCACGGGGCGAGGCGTGAACCACACCCCGTGCGGGGTGCCGGTCCGCTAGCGGTCCGCGTACGGGCGGCGCCGGCAGCGCGGGTCCGACAGCGACTGCCGACGCCAGGCCCCGTCGGGGTGGTAGAGGTTCGTGCCCGGCGGGACGATCCCGTCGATCCGGTCGAGCGCCGCGTCGTCGAGGACCACCCCGGCGCCCTTGACCAGGGCGTCCAACTGCTCCTCGGCCGTCCAGCGCGCCTCGACGATCTCCTCGGCCGGGAAGGAGGAGCAGCCGAAGGCGCGGATCTTCGGGCCGGTGCACCTGGTAGAGGTCGATCCAGTCGGTGTCGAGCCGGCGCATGCTCTCCTCCACCGCCTGCACGATCCACCGCCGCGAGTTGCCGCGGCGGTTGCGGCCCTCGCCCAGGCAGCCCCCTCCCTCAAATAGCGCCACGTGAAGCGCAATCAGGACATCTCACCGAGGCTCGCTCGAACGGTCGATCGTCGCGAACCGGCAGCCCACAGGAACGGCGCCCGCTGATCAACTGCGCACGATCCGGGCTCTGTTACGAGCTGAGGGGCGACGTGCGAGCGAGTAGCGGGGATACCTCGAAGTCTCCTCGGACTGTCCGGAAACCACGGCTGGGGGCCGTTGATCACTTGAGGGGGCCCTATCTCGCTCATATGGTCATTTTCCGATCGCAGGAGTGAACGACCACAGCAGGGGACGCAGATGGAAGACGGGCGAACGACAGGGGTAGTCCTGGGGCTTGCGGGCTTCAACGCGGCCCTGACCATTGCAGCAGCCGTCGTCACTTGGGATGACGGCCCCACCCCGTGGGTGGCTGCTGCGGCGAGTTCTTTGCTCGTCCTCCTCGTGCTTCTGCGGGTCGGCGCAGAAGCCGGCCACGGCTGAGCTGCCTGAGCCCTCCAGCCTCAGTACCGTCGTCGACGGCGAGCACGGATCGACATGGCTGGGGATGATCCAGCGTCTGAAGACCGGTCCGCAGAACGACGAAGGCTGACCGACGACTCCCCCCGGAATGCCGTCGGTCAGCCTCGTTTGCGCAGGTCAGTCCGCCAGCGGCAGGTAGACGCGGTTTCCGGAAGCCGCGAACTCCTTCGACTTCTCCAGCATCCCGGCCTCGATCTCCTCCGGGGTCGCGTCCGAGTCGCCGCCGAACTGCTCTGTGATGCTTCTGCTGATCTTCATCGAGCAGAACTTCGGGCCGCACATGGAGCAGAAGTGCGCCGTCTTCGCCGGCTCGGCGGGCAGCGTCTCGTCGTGGAACTCGCGGGCCGTGTCCGGGTCGAGGGCCAGGTTGAACTGGTCCTCCCAGCGGAACTCGAAGCGCGCGTCGGACAGCGCGTCGTCCCACTCCTGCGCGCCCGGGTGCCCCTTGGCCAGGTCCGCCGCGTGCGCCGCGATCTTGTACGTGATGACGCCGGTCTTCACGTCGTCGCGGTTGGGCAGGCCCAGGTGCTCCTTGGGCGTGACGTAGCAGAGCATCGCGGTGCCCCACCAGGCGATCATCGCCGCGCCGATGCCCGAGGTGATGTGGTCGTACGCCGGGGCGACGTCCGTGGTCAGCGGGCCGAGCGTGTAGAACGGCGCCTCCTCGCAGATCTCCTGCTGGAGGTCGATGTTCTCCTTGATCTTGTGCATCGGGACGTGGCCCGGGCCCTCGATCATCGTCTGGACGTTGTGGCGCTTGGCGATGGTGTTCAGCTCGCCCAGCGTCTTCAGCTCCGCGAACTGCGCCGCGTCGTTGGCGTCCGCGATGGAGCCGGGGCGCAGGCCGTCGCCGAGGGAGTACGTGACGTCGTACGCCGCGAGGATCTCGCAGAGCTCCTCGAAGTTCGTGTAGAGGAAGTTCTCCTTGTGGTGCGCCAGGCACCACGCGGCCATGATCGAGCCGCCGCGCGAGACGATGCCGGTCTTGCGGCGGGCGGTCAGCGGCACGTACGGCAGCAGCACGCCGGCGTGCACCGTCATGTAGTCGACGCCCTGCTCGGCCTGCTCGATGACCGTGTCCTTGTAGATCTCCCAGGTCAGCTCCTCGGCCTTGCCGTCGACCTTCTCCAGGGCCTGGTAGAGGGGCACGGTGCCGATCGGGACGGGGGAGTTGCGCAGCACCCACTCGCGCGTGGTGTGGATGTTGCGGCCGGTGGAGAGGTCCATGACCGTGTCGGCGCCCCAGCGGGTGGCCCAGGTCATCTTCTCCACCTCCTCCTCGATGGAGGAGGTCACGGCGGAGTTGCCGATGTTGGCGTTGACCTTCACCAGGAACTTCTTGCCGATGATCATCGGCTCGATCTCCGGGTGGTTCACGTTCGCCGGGAGCACGGCGCGGCCGGCCGCGATCTCCTCGCGGACGACCTCGGGGGAGACGTTCTCGCGGATCGCGACGTACTCCATCTCCGGGGTGATCTCACCGCGGCGGGCGTACGCGAGCTGCGTGACGGCCTGGCCGTCCCGGCCGCGGCGCGGCAGGCGGGGGCGGCCGGGGAAGACGGCGTCGAGGTTCTTCAGGCCACCGCGCGGCGACGTGTGCTTGATGCCGTCGTCCTCGGGGCGCACCGGCCGGCCCGCGTACTCCTCGGTGTCACCGCGGCCGATGATCCAGTTCTCCCGCAGCGGCGGCAGGCCGCGGCGGACGTCGGTCTCGATCTGCGGGTCGGTGTACGGACCGGAGGTGTCGTAGAGCGTGACGTCCTTGCCGTTGGTGAGGTGGACCTGACGGACCGGCACGCGGATGTCGGGGCGCGAACCCGCGACGTAGCCCTTGTGCCAGCCGGGCTGGCGCTGCTCCTGGCCGCTGCCGTCCTGGCTGGCGGCAGGCGTGGATGCGTCCTGAACGGTCATGAGACCTATCTCCCTACGCCGGCATTACCCGGTAACAGGTTCGGCGGTCGGCGCAGCCTCCTCCCGTACGCGTCTTCCTCGACGCGCGTACGGTGATCAGCGCCCTCTCAGCCCGGTGCTCCGAGCTCCCGCGTTGTGCAAAGGTGCCCCCACGCTAGCGTCATCTGTGGCGTGCTGAACAGTGGGCCCCCTCATCTCTTGCGATGATCTGCCCGTGACGTCCTCCCCGCAGCCCCCCACCGAATCGGTTCCGCCCCACGGCCCCGGCCCCGGCCCCGGCCACGGCTCCGGCCACGGGAGCGGACACAGCCATGGGCACGGCCATGGGCACGGGCACAGCCACGGACACGGTCCCGCCGCGCCGGTCTCCCAGCACCTGCGCAAGGTCATCGCGGCCGTCCTGATCCCCTTCGCCGCCGCGGTCGCCATCGGCATGGCCGTGCTCTGGCCGGGCGGGGCCCCCGAGCACGAGCGCACCGGGGTGGGCTTCGACCGGCAGACCCAGCAGGCCCGCGTCGTGAAGCTGGAGATTGTCGACTGCAAATCGGTGAACGTCGCCCAGGCGCCGCCGACCGGCGACCCCGCCGCCCCCCAGGGGGGCGGGGCCCCGCCCGGCGAGTGCAAGAAGGCCACGGTCGAGGTCGGCACCGGTCCGGACAAGGGCCGGACCTTTGTGGAGATCGTCCAGCCCGGTGCGCCACGGCAGCTGACCGACGGCCAGGAGGTCGTCGTCGCCTACGCGCCCGACGCCCCGCGGGACCTGCAGTACTCCGTCGTGGACGTGAACCGGAAGTTCCCGATCGCCCTGCTGGCCGGCGTCTTCGCCCTGGTCGTGGTGGCCGTCGGCCGGATGCGCGGGGTCTTCGCGCTGATCGCCCTCGTCGTCAGCTTCGGGATCCTGACGCTGTTCATCCTCCCGGCCATCCTGCAGGGATCGAATCCGCTGGTCGTGGCGGTGGTCGGGGCCAGCGCCATCATGCTGATCGCCCTCTACATGTGCCACGGGCTGACCGCGCGCACCTCCGTCGCCGTCCTCGGCACGCTCGTCTCGCTGCTGCTGATCGGGCTGCTGGGCTCGGTCCTGATCGACTGGGCCTTCCTGAGCGGCAACACCGACGACAACACCGGGCTGATCCACGGGCTCTACCCGGACATCGACATGAGCGGCCTGCTGCTGGCGGGCGTCATCATCGGATCGCTGGGCGTGCTCGACGACGTGACGGTCACCCAGACCTCGGCGGTGTGGGAACTCCATCAGGCCGACCCGGGGATGGGGACGCGCGCGCTGTACCGGGCGGCGATCCGGATCGGCCGCGACCACATCGCGTCCGTGGTCAACACGCTGGTCCTCGCGTACGCGGGCGCCGCCCTTCCGCTGCTCCTGCTGTTCTCGATCGCGAACAGCAGTATGGGTGCGGTCGCCAACAGCGAGCTGGTCGCGGAGGAGATCGTACGGACCCTGGTCGGCTCGATCGGGCTCGTGGCCTCCGTCCCGGTGACGACGGCGCTGGCCGCGCTGGTCGTCTCCGCCGACCGGCCGGCGTCCCCGTCCGCCGCCCCGGCCCCGGGGGCGGGCCGCGGCAGGCGGGGGCGCCGGCGCAAGCGCTGAGCCGCGCAAGCGTTGATTCGACACAGGCGTCGAGCCGGCACAGGCGCCGAGCCGGCGGCGTACGGCGGTCAGCCCGCGTTCTGCTCGTTCTGCCGGGCCTCGGACAGGATCTTGCCGAGTGCCTGGTCGAGGTGCTCCTCGAAGTCCCCGAGGTTGCGCTCCTGGCCGAGCGGGACCAGCCGGTCGGTCCGGTCGAGGAAGGCCACCAGCGGTGCCGCGCCGGCGCGGAACAGCGCCCGGTCGCCGCCGACCTGGAGCCGGATGTGGACGTCGGACAGGTCCTCGGGATCGGTGGGGGCGATGCGTACGTCCCCGTCACCGCACGGCTTGTTGATGCCGTCGAGGAGCAGCTCCCGGCCGAACGTCCAGGTCACGGGTGCATCTCCGGGGAGGTGGAAGGTCAGGCGCACCGCGTAGGGATCCGCTGCGTCGTACCGGAGCTCCACCGGGATCCGGAACGAGAGCTCCTCGGAAACGAGGAAGCTCATCATGACCTCTGCCTGTACCGACTCGCGCATTTCCTACCCCGCAGTGTTGGAAGTGGCCAGGAATGGTCCCCCAAGGCCCTCTTGACAAGGGTGGTGGAAGCGCCAGCAGATCACAAGGAGTGAGATTTCAGATACTGATAGAGAAGGAGAGCGTGCTCAACAGCGCGCCTACTTCACTCCGTAGCCGATCAACCGCATAGAGCAACTTGGCCTCTTGATGCAAGGGAAGAGAAATGGCCACGGTCGCGGCAATGTCACCCACGGTGATCGGAATTGCCGCGCACACAATGCCGAGGGCATATTCCTGGCGTTCGGTCACGGGCTGCGAGCGCTCCATGGAGGCGATCCGTGTTTCCATCGCCCGCATGTCCCGCACCGTGAACGGGGTGATGGCCCGGACCGGGTGGCGGTCGTAGTGGTCCCGGCGGGACTTCTCGTCGAGCTGGCCCAGCAGGCACTGGCCGATGGCGTGCGCGTGGGCCGTCTCGCGGAAGTCGGCCCATTCCTCGCACGCGCGCTGCGCGGGAGTGTCCGAGACGCCGACGAGCTCGATCTCGCCCTCGCGGTAGACCGCGAAGTACACCGGGGCGCCGACCACGTCGCGGAAGCGGGCGAGGGAGTCGACGATCATGCTGCGACGTTTCTGCTGCATTCCGCCGTCCGCCAGCCGACCGGCGGCGTCACCGAGCAGGAAGACCCCGCTCTCCCGCCGTAGATAGCCCTCGTGGGTCAGGGTCCGCAGCAGGTGGTACGCGGTGGGGAGCGGGAGCCCGGCCTCTCGCGCCAGCTGCTTGGCCGGGGCTCCCTCACTATGGGAACCCGCTGCCTCCAGCAGCCTCAGTGCCCGCTGCACCGAACCGATCAGGGTCGGCACAGCGGCGTTGTGAACCGGCGTCAAAGCACACCCCCAGGCATGGCGGCGGACGCGAGGGGTCTGGTTCGCGGGGCCCGCCCCCGCATGTCCGCGTCTCCTGGAGGTATTAACTCGACAGCCGGTGCCCAGGTGACGGCTGCCCAGATGACGGCATGGATTGCGCACCTGGGCCGATTCCCGGGCCGGAAGGATGATTCCGGCGCCGGGAGGCCGGGTCACCAGTCGCTGCGGGCGGACTTCGAGCCGCTTCCCGTGAAGCGCTTCACCACGAAGACGAGGCCGCCGACCAGGGCGACGAACAGCAGCGCCTTGAAGACGAAGCTGACCAGCGCGCCGAGGATGGTGGTGATCACCCCGCCGAAGACGAAGAGGGCCAGCAGCGGAACGGCGACCCACTTCACCCACCAGGGCAGGCCTGCGAATATCTCCCGGATGCCGTCCATCGCACCAACCTCTTCCTCGTGTGCGCCCGTGTCTTCCTCGTGCGCGCTCGTCCGTGACTTCCTGTCTCGATGCTAGGAGGACGGCCCGCCGACCGGGGGCGTGGCGGCCCCCGGAGTCCCCTGATCCGCCCCTTAGGGGGACCAGGGTCCGCGCGCTCCAGGTGATCAGGGTCGGGCTCGCGGCCGCGTGATCGGGGTCGGGCTCGCGAGCCTGATCGGGGTCAGGCTCGCGGGCATGATCCGGGTCAGGCCTCCGGCGGGGAGAACACCACCAGCACCCTCAGGTCCTCGGAGATGTGGTGGAACTTGTGCGGAACCCCGGCCGGTACGTAGACCACGCTGCCGCGCGCCACCGTCGTCGTCTCGTCCCCGACGGTGATCGAGGCCCGGCCGCTGACCACGAAGTACACCTCGTCCTGGCCGTGCGGGTTCTGCGGATCGGCCTGTCCCGCGTCGAGCGCGTACAGCCCGACCGACATGTTCCGTTCACGCAGGAACTGCAGATACGCGCCCTGGTTCGCGGCGCGCTCCGCCTCCAATTCGTCCAACCGGAACGCCTTCATGCTCCTCGTGACCTTTCTTCTCTGCCACGATCGGACCCATGACGAATTTCGTACTGAAGACGCTCGCCAATGCGGTGGCCCTGGCCGTGGCCTGGTTCCTGATCGACGACATCACGCTGACCGACGCGAGCGACGGCAGCAAGGCACTCACCCTGCTGCTCGTCGCCGTCGTGTTCGGGCTGGTCAACGCCATCGTCAAGCCGGTGGTGAAGCTGCTGTCGCTGCCATTGTTCATCCTCACGCTCGGCCTCTTCACGCTGGTCGTGAACGCCTTGATGCTGCTGCTGACCTCGTGGCTGGCCGGCAAGCTCGGCCTCGGCTTCCACGTGGAAGGCTTCTGGACGGCTGTCGTCGGCGGCCTGATCATCTCCATCGTCTCCTGGGCCGCGAACCTCGTCCTGGACCGGGACTGAACAACGGGCGCACAGTGCGGCGCACCGGACTGAACAGGAGCCACATGGACGGCATGAGCGAGCACGGCACGGGTGAGGAGCACGGCATGCGCGGGCCGGGCATGCGCAGGCCGGGCATGGGCGAGCCCGGCATCGGCGGGCCCGGCACGGGCGGGCACCGCCGGGCGCCGCTCGGCGACGGGACCCGGGCCGTCCGCGCCGGTCTGCCCGAGCCCGTCAAGAACGAACCGCCCCTGCCCGGCCCGGTCTTCGCCGCCCACTTCCACCTGCCCGGCGAGGTCGAGGGTCCGTACACCTACGGACGTGACACCAACCCCACCTGGACCTTGCTGGAGCGGGCCGTCGCCGAACTGGAGGCGCCCGGCGACGAGTCCGCCGAGACGGTCGTCTTCGCCTCCGGCATGGCCGCGGTCTCGGCCGTCCTGTTCTCCCAGGCCCGCGCGGGCGACACCGTGGTGCTGCCCGACGACGGCTACCAGGTGCTGCCGATGGTGCGCGCGCAGCTGGAGGCGTACGGGGTCCGCGTCCGCACCGCCCCCACCGCCGGCGAGGCCCAGCTCGGCGTGCTCGACGGCGCCCGGCTGCTGTGGATCGAGACCCCGTCCAACCCGGGCCTCGACGTGTGCGACGTACGGCGGCTGGCGGAGGCGGCGCACGCCGGCGGCGCCCTGGTGGCGGTCGACAACACCCTCGCCACTCCGCTCGGCCAGCGGCCCCTGGAACTCGGCGCGGACTTCTCCGTGGCCAGCGGCACCAAGGGCCTCACCGGCCACGGGGACCTGCTGCTCGGCCATGTCACCTGCCGCGACCCGCGGCTCGCCGCCGGCATCCGGCACTGGCGCAAGATCGTCGGCGCCGTGCCGGGCCCCATGGAGGCCTGGCTCGCCCACCGCTCCCTGGCCACCCTCCAGCTGCGCACCCACCGGCAGTGGGACAACGCACTGGCCGTGGCCGAGGCGCTGAGCCACCGCCCCGACGTCCGCGGGCTGCGCTACCCGGGGCTGCCGGACGACCCCTCCCACCAGCGGGCGGCCCGTCAGATGTGGGGCTACGGATCGGTGGTCTCCTTCACCTTGGCCGACCGGGCGCACGCGGAACGCTTCCTGTCCGCTCTGGACCTGGTCGAGGACGCCACGAGCTTCGGCGGGGTGCGCTCCACCGCCGAGCGGCGCGGCCGTTGGGGCGGCGACGCCGTGCCCGAGGGCTTCATCCGGTTCTCCGCCGGGATCGAGGACACCGAGGACCTGATCGCCGACGTCCTCAGGGCGCTGGACCTGGCCGGTTCACAGGACTGACCGCGCGCGCACCGGTCGAGCGGTGCCGCAGCCGCACGGCAGGAGACCGGCCGGGCGGTCCGAGCCTCCCCCCTCATGGCTCGGACCGCCCCGGGTTCCACACGTGAAGAACCACGGGAACAAGGCTAATTGACTCTCTGTCAGAGTCCAATCACGGTAGCGACAGGGACCTATCGACTTATTTATAGTTGAAGGCCTCATCGAGAGGGGCAGCCATGGACCTGGCCCTGCTGCGCACCTTTGTCGCCGTGCACCGGGCCGGCTCTTTCACAAGGGCCGCCGCGCTGCTCGGGCTGTCCCAGCCCGCCGTCACCTCGCAGATCCGCACCCTCGAACGGCAGCTCGGGCGCCCCCTGTTCCACCGCCGCGCCCGGGGCGTCACGCCCACGGCCATCGGCGACGAGCTCGCCCACAAGGCCGCCCCGCACCTCGACGCCCTGCTGGAGATCGCCGAGACCGAGCGCGAGACCGCCGGGCGCACCCGTACGCTGCGCGTGGCCGGGCCGCCCGAGTTCCTGTGCCTACGGGTGCTGCCGGCCCTCGCCCCGCTCGTCGGCCGGGGCCAGAGCCTGCGCGCCAGCCCGGTGGCCGGGTCCCAGGAGGCCCTGGACGGCCTCGCCGCGGGCCACCACGACCTCGCCGTGACCACCGCCCGCCCGCGCGGCGCGCTGTTCACGGCCACGGCCCTGTGCGACGAGGAGCACGTGCTGCTGGCCGCGCCGTACTGGGCGGCACTGGTCGAGCCGGGCGGGCTCGGCGAGAAGGGCCCGGCCGCCCTCGACGGCATCCCGCTCGTGGACGTCCACGAGTCCCTGCCGCTGATCGGGCGCTACTGGCACGCCGTCTTCGACGCCCCGCCCACGGCCGCGGCCACCGTCGTCGTGTCCGACCTGCGCGCGGTCCTGGAGTGCGTGCGCGCCGGCGCCGGACTGGCCGTACTGCCCCGCTACCTGTGCCAGGAGGCCCTGGACGCCGGACAGGCCGTGGCCCTGCTGGAGCCGGAGGTGGCGCCCCTGCGCACCTGGTTCCTCGCCGTACGGACCGGCGGTCTCGCCCTGGCTCATCTCGGCCGGGCGCACGAACTGCTGCTGCGCGCCGCTGCGAACTGGTGACGGTGACACGGAAAATCGCGTTTCAGAGGCGGAGTCCTGGGCCACTCTTCTCCCATGACCGAACGTCCCGTGGTCAAACGCACCGCCCGCGCGATCCTGCTCGACGGTGATGACCTGATCCTGATCAAGCGCACCAAGCCCGGCGTCGATCCGTACTGGCTGACGCCGGGCGGCGGCGTGGAGCCCTCCGACCCGACGGTCGTGGACGCGCTGCACCGCGAGATCCACGAGGAGCTCGGCGCCAAGATCACCGATGTGGTGCCCTGCTTCGTCGACACCGTCGAGCACATCACGGACGGCGGGGTCACCGGCGTGAAGGTGCAGCACTTCTTCGTGTGCCGGCTGGAGTCGATGGATCCGAGCCTGCGGCACGGCCCCGAGGTCGAGCAGCCCGAGGGCGAGTACGAGATCGTCCGGGTGCCGTTCAGCCGGGTCGGCATCGCCGCGGTCCATCTCGTCCCGCTGTCCCTGCGGCACTACCTGGACGGAAACATCGAGGGCGTCCGTGCCATGCACGCGCCCGACCTGGGCTGACTGCGGGTCTCAGCCGGCCACGCCGGCGAGTTCCTCCAGGGCGTCGTGGCGGATCCGCTCGCCGGGGATCCCGATCCGCTTGAGGGCGTCGATGCCGCTGCGGATCATCGCCGGCGGGCCCGATATGAAGGCGTCGTAGGAGTTCCACGGGCCGTGCTCGCCGATCGCCTGCGGCAGCTGCCCGGCCAGGCCGTCCCCCACCACGGGCCGTACCGACAGCCAGGGGTGCGAGCGCTGGAGGCCCAGCAGGGTGTCCTTGTCGTACAGGTCGCTGTCGCTGCGCGCCCCGAAGAACACCTCCACCGGACGGCGCTCCCCGTGCTCGGCGACGTCCTCGATCAGCGCCTTGATCGGTGCGATCCCGGTACCGCCGGCCAGGCACAGCATCCCGTTGTCGGTGGTGTGGTCCACCACCATCGAACCGGCCGGGGGCCCCAGGCGCAGCACGTCCCCGGGGCGCGCGTACCGCACCAGTGCGTTGGAGACCCAGCCCGCCGGGACGGCCTTCACGTGGAAGGAGAGCAGACCGTCCTGGCGCGGGGCCGAGGCGAAGGAGTAGTGCCGCCACACCCGCGGCCACCACGGGGTCTCCAGACTCGTGTACTGGCCCGCGAGGAAGGGGTACGGCTGGTCGGGGCGGACGGTGACGACGGCGATGTCCGGGGTGCGCAGGTCGTGGGAGACCACCTCCGCCTGCCACCAGGCCGGGGACCTGCGCTCGTCCTCCGCCGCCGCATCGATCATGATCTGGGAGATCGCGGTGTACGCCCGCACCCACGCGGCCTCGGTCTCCGGCCCCCAGGTGAGTTCCGCGTACCGGGCCAGAGCCGTGATCAGCGCCTCGCCCACCACCGGGTAGTGCTCGGGCCGGGTGCCGTACTTGCGGTGGCCGGTGCCGAGCCGGCGCAGGTACGGGCCGAGGACCGCGGGGTCGTCGATGTGCTCGGCGGCCGTCAGGAGGGCCTTGAGGAGCCGGTCGCGCTGCACGTCCATGGCCGCGGGGAACATACTGCGCAGTTCCGGGTGGCCGGTGAAGACCAGAGCGTAGAAGTACGAGGTCACCCTGTCGGCGACCGGGCCGATCTCGGCGAGGGTCCGGCGGATGAGTACGGCGTCGACCGAGGGTTCGACAGGCCCGCCCGCCGGGGATATCCGGGACACCTTCCGTCTGTCCGAACTGGTGGGCGGAGCGTCCATCGGTGCCTCGCTTCGAGCATCTCGGTCGGTCTGCACACGCCACGGCCTCGAATCCGTGGTCCGGAGTTCGCAATATGCCAGCCGGGGAAGCAGCTTGCGGGCAATTGCGGGAAATCCACGTTTCGAACCCACTTTCCCCTTAGGATGCGGCAACTCCGGGATGGGAAAGCCCCACCAGCCGATATGCCTCCCGGAGATCCCGGCCCTCGTACACATGAGTGGCGCGGGCCGCCAGATGCGGGCGCGCATTGACCGCCACGGACACCGGGACCGCCTCGAACAGCGCCGCGTCGGTCATCGAATCCCCGTACGCGACGCAGTCGGACCGGCGCACCCCGAACCGCGCGCACAGCCGGTCGGCGACGTCGACCTTGCCCTGCGGGCTCAGGATGCCCGCCAGGTCCACGGGCCGGGTGAACGGCACCTCCGGGAAGACCGAGCCGTGCGCGGCGTGCGCACCCCACTCCAGCAGCAGTTCCACGAAGAACGACGGGGACAGCGAGACCACGGCGCAGTAGTCCCCGCGCTCCCCGATCTCCTGCCACACCTCGCGGATCCCGGCCAGCCACGGGGCACCGTCGAAGGCGGCACGGACATGGGCCGGAGTCAGCTCGGCCCACAGCGCGTGCACGCCCGTCGCATACTCGGGCGGCCCGATCTCCCGTGCGCTGAAGGATCGCTCCAACTCCGCGATCTCCGCTTCCAGGCCGAGCTGGCGGGAAATCTCCACCGGCGCCGCCGAGCCGTGCATCAGCGTTCCGTCGAGATCGAAGAGGTGCAGGAGCGTCATGGCAGCTGAGGCTAGCCTGTCCGATTCGGCAGGGAAACGGCCGACGGGCAGCTGACGGGAAAGGCGTGTTTCACGTGAAACATCGGCTGAGAAGGATCCGTCGCCAAATCCTCTGGACGCCCCCGAGCTGATGATCCACTCTGGGCCGGTGACATCACCACAGCTCACCGACCTGACGATCCGTCCGCTCAGGGCAGGCGATCTCGTGCACTGCGCCGACCTCTCCGACGACCGGGGCTGGCCCCGCGAGGAGCACAAGTGGGGACTGCTCCTCACCGCCGGCACCGGCTACGGCATCGACGCACCCGACGGCCAGGGCCTCGCCGCCGCCTGCGTGATCACCTCCTACGGCACCTCCGCCACCGCCCCGGACCTCGCGGCCATCGGCATGGTCCTCGTCGCCGCCCGCTATGCCCGCCAGGGCCTGGGCCGCCGGCTGATGACCCATGTCTGCGACGACGTACTCAAGGGCGTCCCGCTCACCCTGCACGCCACGCCCTACGGCCAACCGCTCTACGAGGAGCTGGGCTTCGCCACCACGGGCCGGGCCGAGATGCTCCGCGGCGTTCTTCCGCCCGACGCCGTGCAGGAGGACGGCGCGCGTGTGCGCCCCGCGACCGCCGAGGACCTCCCCCGCATCCTGAACCTGGATGCCGAGGTGTTCGGCACCGACCGCACCCACATGATCACCAGACTGCCCGCCTTCGCCGACCACCTGCTCGTCGCCGAGGACACCCGGGGCCGGCTCACCGGCTACGCGGCCGCCTGGCCCAACATGGAGACCCATGTCGTGGGGCCCCTGATCGCCGAGGACACCGCGACCGCCCGGGCCCTGGTCGGCGCGATCGCGGCCAGGTCCGACCGGCCCCTGCGCACCGACGTCGACGTCCGCCATCACGAGCTGATCAGCTGGCTCAAGGACCACGGCATGGAATCGATCGCCTTCAACGCGGTCATGACCCGCTCCCTCCCGGGCCTGCCGGGTGACTGGACCCGCCGCTGGGCCCCGCTCACCGTGGCCGCCGGCTGAGAAAGGACCACCACCGCATGACCGGCATTCCCGCCGGCGACGGGCTCACGATCCGGCCCGCCGCCGAGGCAGACCTCCCCGCCATCGTCGCGATGCTCGCCGACGACCCGCTCGGCGCCACCCGCGAGTCCCCCGACGACCTCACGCCCTACCGGGACGCGCTCAAGGAGCTGACCGGGGACCCCCACCAGCACCTGGTCGTCGCCGAGCGCGACGGCCGGGTCGTCGGGACCCTCCAGCTCACCTTCCTGCCCGGCCTCTCCCGCAGGGGAGCCACCCGCTCCCTCGTCGAGGGGGTCCGCATCCACGCCGACGAGCGCGGCAGCGGTCTGGGCACGGTCCTGATGGAGTGGGCCATCGACACCTCGCGCCGCGCCGACTGCCAGCTGATACAGCTCACCTCCGACGCCAGCCGCACCGACGCCCACCGGTTCTACGAGCGCCTCGGCTTCGAGGCCTCGCACGTCGGATTCAAGCTCCAGCTCTGAGCTCCGCCGCCCGGCGCGCCGCCGCCTCGGCCCACGGATCCACCGGTGGGCCGGGCCGGCGGCGCGCCGGCGCCCTCGCGGCGCTACCGGCCGATCCCCCGCCAGCCGTCCGGGTCGACACCGCCGGGCACGGGCGCCTCGGCGTCGTAGGGCTCGCGCGTGAACACGAACGACGCCAGGTCCAGATGGCTCACCGAGCCGTCGGGGCGCCGCACCGCCCGCAGCGTCTCCCCCGCGAAGTAGCCCGCCAGGCCCGTCCACGTCCCGTCCCCCGCCGCCGCGAACCGCGCCGCCCGGCCGGTCGCCGCCACCGGGCCCAGCTCCAGCAGGCCGTCCGCCCGCAGGCGCAGCACGTGGGGCGCCGTCCCCCAGTACCAGGGGCCGGCCAGCTCCACCGCCACCGGATCGGCCTCCTTGAACGGGCGCCAGGGCTGCGGGATCCGCGGCTCCGCGTCCGCCACGATCCCCACCAGCTCCGCCGCCACCGTGGAGGCCGGCAGCCCGGAGGTGCAGTTGGCCAGCACCACCGCCGCCACGTCCTCCACCTCGCTCAGCCACAGCCCCGCCACGAATCCCGGCAGCGAACCGCTGTGGCCGGCCAGCAGCCGCTCTCCGGTGCGCGACAGCTGCAGGCCCAGGCCGTAGCCGGCCTCGGCCAGCCCCGGCTCCGGCGGCGACGCCGCCTGACGCATCTCCCGTACGGACTCCGCGCCCAGTACCCGTTCGTCGCCGCGTGCCAGGAACATCGCGAACCGTGCCAGGTCCCGCGTGGTCGACCACAGCTGGCCCGCCGGCGCCATCAGCCCCAGGTCCTGCGCGGGCTCCGGCATCATCACGTCCGCCCAGGGGTGCACCGCCCAGCCGTCCGCGTGCGGGGCCTGCGGCAGCATGCTGGTCCGCTCCAGGCCAAGCGGCAGGAGGACCTCCGCCCGCAGCACGTCCTCCCACGAGCGGCCGCGCACCGCCTCGACGAGCGAACCCAGCAGGGTGTAACCGGGGTTCGAGTAGTGGTGGCGCCGGCCGGGCCGGTGCCGGAAGGGCTCGTCGCCCAGGACGTCGGCCAGCTCGGGCCGCTGGCTGCCGGGCGTGCGCTCCCACCATTCCCCGGGCGTCTCCGCCCCCAGCCCGCCGGCGTGCGCCAGCAGCTGGGCGATGGTCACCTCTCCCGCGGCCGTCCCGGGCAGGTGCTTGTCCAGTGCGTCCCCGAGGTCGATCAGCCCCTCGTCGCGCAGCCGCAGCACCAGCACCGCCGTGAAGGTCTTGCTGATCGAGCCGATCCGGTACTGGACGTCGCCGTCCGGGGCGTGCCCGTCCACCATCGACCGGGCCCCCTCCCAGACGATCTCGCCGCCCCGGGCCACCGCCGCCACCAGGGACGGCGCCCGGCCTTCGCACTGGGCCACGGCGATCCGGTGCAGCAGCGCACGCCGGGTGGAGGGAAGGAGGGCCACATCTGCGGACGTGTCAGTCATGGCCGAGATGCTACGTGTTGGCCATGTCCACGAAGCGGGAGTAGTGGCCCTGGAACGCCACGGTGATCGTCGCCGTGGGGCCGTTCCGGTGCTTGGCCACGATCAGGTCGGCCTCGCCCGCGCGCGGGGACTCCTTCTCGTAGGCGTCCTCACGGTGCAGCAGGATCACCATGTCGGCGTCCTGCTCGATGGAACCCGACTCACGCAGGTCGGAGACCATGGGCTTCTTGTCGGTGCGCTGCTCCGGGCCACGGTTCAGCTGCGACAGCGCGATCACCGGGACCTCCAGCTCCTTCGCCAGCAGCTTGAGGTTTCGCGACATGTCGGAGACCTCCTGCTGGCGGCTCTCGGGACGGCGCGAACCGCCCGACTGCATCAGCTGGAGATAGTCGATCACCACGAGCTGGAGATCGTGGCGCTGCTTGAGCCGGCGGCACTTGGCGCGGATCTCCATCATCGACAGGTTGGGGGAGTCGTCGATGTAGAGCGGCGCCGCGGAGACGTCCGGCATCCGGCGGGCGAGCCGGGTCCAGTCGTCGTCCGTCATCGTGCCCGAGCGCATGTGGTGCAGGGCCACCCGCGCCTCCGCCGACAGCAGGCGCATCGCGATCTCGTTGCGGCCCATCTCGAGAGAGAAGATGACGCTGGGCAGGTTGCTCTTGATGGAGGCGGCCCGGGCGAAGTCCAGCGCCAGCGTGGACTTACCCATGGCGGGACGGGCCGCGATGACGATCATCTGGCCGGGGTGCAGGCCGTTGGTCAGCGAGTCGAGGTCGGTGAAGCCGGTCGGGACGCCCGACATCTGGCCGCTGCGCGAGCCGATCGCCTCGATCTCGTCGAGCGCGCCCTCCATGATGTCGCCCAGCGGCAGGTAGTCCTCGGAGGTCCGCTGCTCGGTCACCGCATAGATCTCGGCCTGGGCGCTGTTGACGATCTCGTCGACGTCGCCGTCCGCCGCGTAGCCCATCTGCGTGATCTTCGTGCCGGCGGCGACCAGGCGCCGCAGCACCGCCCGCTCGTGGACGATCTCCGCGTAGTAGGCGGCGTTCGCCGCCGTGGGCACCGACTGCACCAGCGTGTGCAGGTACGAGGCGCCGCCGATCTTGCCGATCTCGCCGCGCCGGGTCAGCTCGGCGCCGACCGTGATCGGGTCGGCCGGCTCGCCCTTGGCGTAGAGGTCGAGGATCGCCTGGAAGATCGTTTCGTGGGAGGGCCGGTAGAAGTCGTGGCCCTTGATCACCTCGACGACCTCGGCGATCGCGTCCTTGGACAGGAGCATGCCGCCCAGTACCGACTGCTCGGCGTCCAGGTCCTGCGGGGGGACCCGCTCGAAGCCGCCGCCGGCCGGGCCGTCGTCCCAGGAGCCGCCCTCACGGCCCCGCTCGTGCTGCTCCTCGCCGCGTCCGCGGCCCTCGCCCCGGCGGTGACGGGAGACGGGCAGACGGTCACCCGGACCGCTGTCGGCCCAGGGGTCGTCCATGGGCTCGGGGATGCTCACCGGGCCGCCTCCTCCCGTCCGCAGGGCGGACCTCGCCGTGTCCCTCTTTCTACGACACGGCTCTGACATGTGGGACGCCCGCACGGGCCGCTCGGCGCGTCGGGCAACGCACAACGGTAGGCCCGCGAGCGACGTCAGCCAATCTTGTTATCCACAGGCTGTGTGGATGAGATGTGGATGACCCGGCGAATGCTGTGGGTAAGTCGGTCCGACCTGTGCACGGACCGGGGGACGGCACTGTGGACAAAATCACCAGACCACCCCCTGCACCCAAGATGACCTGCGACTTCTCCTTCCACCGGCTGTGGGCGGGAAAAAATCTGGCGCAGTGCTGAAGATCCTCTCCGCACGGGTGGAACGCACGCCCGAGTAGCGGCCAAAGTAATGAGCACTAAGGGGTTGCATGTCTTACCTGTGGAAGATTGGATGAGGCGCATGGCACAGTCACCCACAGCGTCGAAGACCACCCCGAGACAGCACGACCGCGAGATCTTCGCCCTCGCCGTTCCGGCCTTCGGCGCGCTCGTCGCCGAACCCCTCTTCGTGATGGCCGACAGCGCCATCGTGGGCCACCTCGGCACTCCCCAACTCGCCGGCCTCGGGGTCGCGGCCGCCCTCCTCGGCACCGCGGTGAGCGTGTTCGTCTTCCTCGCCTACGCGACCACCGCGGCCGTCGCCCGCCGGGTCGGCGCGGGTGACCTCCAGGCCGCCATCCGGCAGGGCATGGACGGCATCTGGCTCGCCCTCCTGCTCGGCGCAGGCGTCGTGGCGGTCGTCCTACCCACTGCGCCCTGGCTGGTCTCGCTCCTCGGCGCCTCCGACACCGTCGCACCGTACGCGGTGACATACCTGCGGATCTCCGCCCTCGGCATCCCCGCCATGCTCGTCGTCCTCGCCGCCACAGGAGTCATCCGCGGCCTCCAGGACACCCGGACCCCGCTCTACGTCGCCATCGGCGGCTTCGCCCTCAACGCCGGGCTGAACGCCGCCCTCGTCTACGGAGCCGGTCTCGGCATCGCCGGCTCCGCCTGGGGCACGGTCGCCGCCCAGTGCGCCATGGCCGCCGCGTACCTGGTCGTGGTGGTACGAGGCGCCCGCGTCCACCACGCATCCCTGCGTCCCGACGCCGCCGGCATCCGCGCCTGCGCCCAGGCCGGGGCACCCCTGCTGGTCCGCACCCTCTCCCTGCGCGCCGTCCTGATGATCGCGACCGCGGTGGCCGCCCATCTCGGTGACGCGGACGTCGCCGCACACCAGATCCTGCTGGCCCTGTGGAGCCTGCTCGCCTTCGCGCTCGACGCCATCGCCATCGCGGGGCAGGCCATCATCGGCCGCTACCTCGGCGCGGACGACACCGAGGGGGCCAAGGCCGTATGCCGGCGCATGGTGCAGTGGGGCATCGTCTCCGGCATCGTCCTGGGCCTGCTGGTGATCGCCACCAGGCCCCTGTTCATCCCTCTATTCACCAGCGACCCCGCCGTCAAGGACGCCCTGCTGCCCGCTCTGCTGGTGGTCGCGGTCTCCCAACCGGTCTCCGGCATCGTGTTCGTCCTCGACGGCGTCCTGATGGGCGCCGGCGACGGCCCGTACCTGGCGTGGGCGATGCTGGTGACCCTCGCCGTGTTCGCCCCGGCCGCACTTCTCGTCCCGGTCTTCGGCGGGGGCCTGACGGCCCTGTGGTGGGCCATGACGCTGATGATGCTGGTCCGCATGGTCACCCTCCAGCTGAGGGCCCGGTCGGGCCGCTGGCTGGTCACGGGCGCCACGCGCTGATCGGTGTTTCACTGGGGGCACCCCCAGCGGTAGCTGGGGGAGAAACACCGATCCCGGTGAGCCCCGGCGGTTGGTTTCACGTGAAACACGACGAAGGGCCGCACCCCGGAGGATGCGGCCCTTCGTACGCAGCACTTAGGCGGCGACGACCTCGACGCCCAGCTTCGCGACGACCTCGGCGTGCAGACGCACGGAGACCTGGTGCGAACCGAGGGTCTTGATCGGCGAGCCCAGCTCGACGCGACGCTTGTCGACCTTCGGACCACCGGAAGCCTCGATCGCCGTGGCGATGTCGGCCGGGGTCACGGAGCCGAAGAGGCGGCCGGCGTCACCCGAGCGGGTGGCCAGGCGGACCTTCAGGCCCTCGAGCGTGGCCTTGACCTCGGTGGCCTGCTCGATGGTCGCGATCTCGTGGATCTTGCGGGCGCGGCGGATCTGCGCCACGTCCTTCTCGCCACCCTTGGTCCAGCGGATCGCGAAACCGCGCGGGACCAGGTAGTTGCGAGCGTAGCCGTCCTTGACGTCGACGACGTCACCGGCGGTGCCGAGGCCGGACACCTCGTGGGTCAGGATGATCTTCATCAGTCGGTCACCCTTTCCTTAGCGCGCGGTGGACGTGTAGGGCAGCAGCGCCATCTCACGGCTGTTCTTGACGGCCGTGGCGACGTCACGCTGGTGCTGCGTGCAGTTGCCGGTCACGCGACGGGCACGGATCTTGCCGCGGTCGGAAATGAACTTCCGCAGCATGTTCGTGTCCTTGTAGTCCACGTACGCGGTCTTGTCCTTGCAGAACGCGCAGACCTTCTTCTTAGGCTTGCGCACAGGCGGCTTCGCCATGGTGTTTCTCCTGTGTGATCAAGAAGTATGGGTACGGGCTGCCCTAGAAGGGCGGCTCGTCCGAGTAGCCGCCGCCGGAGCCGCCGGAGTTTCCACCCCAGCCACCGCCGCCGCCCTGCTGGCCGCCGGCGGGCGCGCTGGACGCCCACGGGTCGTCGGAGGGAGCTCCGCCGCCCTGCTGGCCGCCGGAGTTTCCACCCCAGCCGCCACCGCCGCCGCCCTGCTGGCCGCCGCCGTAGCCACCCTGGCCACCGCGACCGGAGGTCTTGGTGACCTTGGCCGTGGCGTTGCGCAGGCTGGGGCCGACTTCCTCGACGTCCAGCTCGAAGACCGTGCGCTTGACACCCTCGCGGTCCTCGTACGAGCGCTGGCGGAGCCGGCCCTGTACGACGACGCGCATGCCGCGCTGGAGCGACTCGGCGACGTTCTCCGCCGCCTGCCGCCACACCGAGCAGGTCAGGAACAGGCTCTCGCCGTCCTTCCACTCATTGGTCTGGCGGTCGAAGGTGCGGGGAGTGGACGCGACACGGAACTTCGCGACCGCCGCACCCGAGGGGGTGAAGCGCAGCTCGGGGTCGTCGACGAGATTGCCGACGACCGTGATGACGGTCTCGCCTGCCATGGATGAACCTCTCGGCGGGGATTGCTGCTGGCTGCTTGTACTACTCGGAACCGATTACCGCTGAACCGAAGGGGTTCAGTGGGTCTCGGGGCGGAGGACCTTGGTCCGGAGGACCGACTCGTTCAGGTTCATCTGGCGGTCGAGCTCCTTGACGACCGCAGGCTCGGCCTGCAGGTCGATGACCGAGTAGATGCCCTCGGGCTTCTTCTTGATCTCGTAAGCGAGACGACGACGGCCCCAGGTGTCGACCTTCTCAACCTTGCCGTTGCCCTCACGGACGACGGAGAGGAAGTTCTCGATCAGGGGGGCGACAGCGCGCTCCTCCAGATCGGGGTCGAGGATGACCATCACCTCGTAGTGACGCATGTGGAACCCACCTCCTTTGGACTCAGCGGCCACGGTCGTTCCGTGGCAGGAGGGTCGTGATGCGTGTTGCACGGTGTGCTCCGCCGGGAGGTCCCGTCAGGGCAGACACCTGTGCAGACCGTACAGAGTACCTGCTCCCGTCCTTCCGGTTGAAATCCGGCAGCGGAGGGCCACAATCTGTATGCATCGGGTGTGCGCGGTGCTATGCGGCCTGACCAGGCCGGCAAGGGCCCGCGGCACGTCTTCCTTCGCCGGGAGGTGCCCTCATGGCACAGGCATTCCGTCCCCAGACCGACATCGCTCTGCTGGCGACCGACCACAAGCGACATCCGATCCAGGACGTGCTGCTGGGGGTGACCCTGGTGTTCGGTGCCGTGGCGTTCGTCACGGCGTTCTTCTACAACCTGCACCTGCTGACCTCCTGGACGGGCCTGATCGGGATCGGCACGGGCCTCTACGGACAGTTCGTCTCGGTGACGACCCGCGAGCGATTCGCCTTGGTCATTGGGATCGGCGCCTCGGCGTTCGGCTTCCTCCTGGGCATGGCCCACGGCGGACTCTTCGGCGGCGTGCTCGGCTGACCGGGGCACCTCCGGGCAGGCCGCCCCCCGTCCCCCAGATGGGTGGCGGCCTTGTCGCAGTAGGCTTCGCGCCATACCCAGCGAAGCCGCCGGAGGAGACGCCCCGCATGAGCCTGTCCCTGAGGACCATCAGCCGAGAGCAGCATCTGGCCTATCTCCAGAGCCTGCCCTCGGCGAGCCACTGCCAGGTCCCGGCATGGGCCGACGTGAAGAACGAGTGGCGCTCGGAGAACCTCGGATGGTTCGACGGCGCCGGTGAACTCGTCGGCGTCGCCCTGGTGCTGTACCGCCAGTTGCCCAAGGTCAAGCGTTACCTGGCCTACCTGCCCGAGGGCCCGGTCATCAACTGGTACGCCCCGAACCTGGAGGAGTGGCTCCAGCCGATGCTGGCGCACCTGAAGCAGCAGGGCGCCTTCACCGTGAAGATGGGTCCGCCCGTCGTCATCCGCCGCTGGAACGCGGCAGCCATCAAGTCCGGCATCCAGGACCCCGAGGTCAAGCGCCTGCGGGACGTGGAGGCCTCCCACATCGAGCCGCGCGCCTTCGAGGTGTCCGACAAGCTGCGCCGCATGGGCTGGCAGCAGGGCGAGGACGGCGGTGCCGGCTTCGGCGACGTGCAGCCGCGCTACGTCTTCCAGGTGCCGCTCGCCAACCGCTCGCTGGACGACGTCCTCAAGGGCTTCAACCAGCTGTGGCGACGCAACATCAAGAAGGCCGAGAAGGCCGGGGTCGAGGTCGTCCAGGGCGGCTACGAGGACCTGCCGGTGTGGCAGGAGCTGTACGAGGTCACCGCGGTGCGCGACAAGTTCCGCCCGCGCCCGCTCAGCTACTTCCAGCGCCAGTGGACGGCCCTCAACTCCGAGGACCCGAACCGGATGCGGCTGTACATCGCCAAGCACGAGGGCGAGCCGCTGGCCGCGGCGACGATGATCACGGTGGGCCAGCACGTCTGGTACTCCTACGGCGCCTCGGCCAACCACAAGCGCGAGGTCCGGCCGTCGAACGCGATGCAGTGGCGCATGCTCCGCGACGCGTACGCCCTCGGGGCCAGCGTCTACGACCTGCGCGGCATCAGTGACACCCTGGACGAGAACGACCACCTCTTCGGCCTGATCCAGTTCAAGGTCGGCACGGGCGGCGAGGCGGTCGAGTACGTCGGCGAGTGGGACTTCCCGCTCAACAAGCTGCTGCACAAGGCGCTCGACATCTACATGTCGCGCCGCTGATCCACGGATCACCGACCCCGCTGATATCGAGAAAGGTGCTGGACGGGCGATGGCGCTCACGCTCTACGTCGACACCGCGCGCTGGCGTGCGCACCAGAAGCAGGTGCTGGACCAGTTCCCGGGCATGATCCCGGTCTGCAAGGGCAACGGCTACGGCTTCGGCCACGAGCGGCTCGCGGAGGAGGCGACCCGGCTGGGCGCCGACGTCCTGGCGGTCGGCACCACGTACGAGGCCGCCAAGATCAAGGACATGTTCAGCGGCGACCTGCTGGTGCTCACCCCGTTCCGACGGGGTGAGGAACCGGTTCCGCTGCCCGACCGGGTCATCCGCTCGGTCTCCTCGGTGGACGGGGTCCACGGGCTGGTGGGCGCCCGCGTCGTCATCGAGTGCATGAGCTCGATGAAGCGGCACGGCGTCTCCGAGCAGGACCTGGGCCGGCTGCACGCGGCGATAGAGGACGTCCGTCTGGAGGGCTTCGCCCTGCACCTCCCGCTGGACCGCCCCGACGGCTCCGACGCCGTCGAGGAGGTCATCGGATGGATGGACCGGCTGCGCGCGGCCCGGCTGCCGCTGCACACCATGTTCGTCAGCCACCTGAAGGCCGATGACCAGGCGCGGCTCCAGCAGCAGTTCCCGCAGACCCGCTTCCGGGCCCGGATCGGCACCCGGCTGTGGCTGGGCGACCACGACTCGACCCAGTACCGGGGCACGGTGCTGGACGTCACCCGCGTCGCCAAGGGCGACCGGTTCGGCTACCGCCAGCAGAAGACCGCCTCCGACGGCTGGCTGGTCGTGGTGGCCGGCGGCACCTCGCACGGTGTGGGCCTGGAGGCCCCCAAGGCCCTGCACGGTGTGATGCCGCGGGCCAAGGGCGTCGCCCGGGCGGGCCTGGCCACGGTGAACCGGAACCTGTCCCCGTTCGTGTGGGCGGGCAAGCAGCGCTGGTTCGCCGAACCCCCGCACATGCAGGTGTCGATCCTCTTCGTGCCGTCGGACGCGACCGAGCCGAAGGTCGGCGACGAACTGGTGGCCCACCTGCGGCACACCACCACGCAGTTCGACCGGATGGTCGACGCCTGATCCGCCGCCGGTGCGAACCGGTCAGGGCCTGGGGTCCACGCCCCAGACCACCCGCTGTCCCTGCGAGGGCGCCGCTTCCTGCGGCGCCCTCGCGGCGCTTCCCAGGGCGAAGACGTCCTCGGCGCCGTCCAGGACGCCGCCGGAGGGGTCGTCGGAGCCGTCCCGGCGGACGACGTCCCGGTCGGGCCGCAGGACGTCGCGGACCACGACCGCGCACAGGTACAGGGTGCCGAGCAGATGCGCGGCGATCGCCACCTGGTAGCCCTCCACGGGCAGGCCCTGGTGCTTGTCCCCGCTGCTGGTGTAGGCGAGGTAGAACCAGATGCCCAGGAAGTAGACGACCTCGCAGGCCTGCCAGACCAGGAAGTCCCGCCAGCGGGGCCGGGCCAGCGCGGCCAGCGGGATCAGCCACAGCACGTACTGCGGTGAGTAGACCTTGTTGGTCAGGATGAAGACGGCCACGACCAGGAAGGCCAGCTGCGCGAAACGGGGCCGGCGCGGGGCGGTCAGGGCGAGCACACCGATCCCCGCACACAGCACGAGCATCAGCAGCGTGGCGTAGGTGTTGGCGTCCTGCAGCGGCAGCCCGGAACGCTGGGAGATCAGCAGCCACACGGAGCCGAAGTCGATGGGCCGCTCCTGGCTGAAGGTGTAGAACTTCGTCCACCCCTCCCACGCCAGGACCATGACGGGCAGGTTCACCACCAGCCAGGAGCCGGCGGCGCCGAGCGCCGCGGCCCCGAACTGGCGCCACTTCCCCGCCCGCCAGCACAGGACGAACAGCGGGCCCAGCAGGAGGACGGGATAGAGCTTGGCGGCCGTCGCCAGCCCGACGAGGATGCCGAAGGCCGGCGCACGGCCCCGGGACCACATGAGCATGGCGGCCGCGGTCAGGGCGATCGCCAGCAGGTCCCAGTTGATGGTCGCGGTCAGGGCGAAGGCGGGGGCCAGGGCGAACAGCAGCGCGTCCCAGGGGCGGCGGCGGTGGGTACGGGCGACGCACACGGCGATGACGGCGGCGCAGGCCATCAGCATGCCCGCGTTGACCATCCAGTAGATCTGCTCGCGGTGCTGCATGGTGCCGCCGCCCGGGGTGAGCCAGGAGGCGACCTCCATGAAGAGGCCGGTGAGGACCGGGTACTCCAGGTACTGCATGTCCCCGGGCAGCCGGTCGAAGTACGGCGTGAGGCCGTCGGCGAAGCCGCGTACGACGTACAGGTGCGGGATGTCGGAGTAGCAGGCGTGCGTGTACTGCGAGCCGGCGCCGCGGAACCACGCCCACTCGTAGCAGGGCAGCTTCTGCACCATGCCGAGGGCGAACATCCCGATCGCCACAAGGGCCACCACGCGGACCGGGTTCAGCCAGTGGCCGCCGAGCCGCGCGTACCGGCCCCAGGGGCCTCCGAGGAACTCGCTGCCGGCGGCCGCGACCTCGTCCTGCCGGGTCGGCTGTACGGGGTCGTCCTGGTGCACCTTCGTCATGCGCTCATCCTGCCGTACGGGGCTGTGAATGCGGGGGGTGTGACTGCCGGGGGTGGGAATGCCGGGTGTGGGAATGCGGTGAGGGCCGCCGCACCGTCACGTGCGGCGGCCCTCGTGGGTCCGGGGGGCGACGGCTCAGCCGCCGGCGCCCCAGATGCTGCCTCCCGACCGTCCGGGCTTGCCGCTGGTCGGGGAGCTGCTGGGCGACGGATCGCCGCTGGGTCCGTCGACGGTCCCGCCGTCCGTGGTCCCGCCGGTGCTCGTGCCACCCGTGGTCGGGTTGCAGTACAGCTCCCACGGCTTGCAGGGCTTGCCGCCCTTCGACGGGGAGGGGCTGGGCGACGGCGACATGCTCGGCGACGGGGAGACCGAGAGCGACGGGGACGGGGAGGGCGACGGGGTCGGGCTGGGAGCGCCCATGGCGTCGGCGATGACGCCGAGGTCCTCGGCGACGGGGAACTGCTTCACCGGCGCGCCCTTGAGCGCGGCCTTCATGTACTCCGTCCAGATCTCGGCGGGGATGTCACCACCGTGGATGGAGTCGACACCGCCCACGTTGTTCATGGACATCAGCGCCTTGTCCTGCGAATTGGGGTCGGTGCGGAAGAGCGTGACCGCGGTGGACAGCTCGGGGGTGTAGCCGACGAACCAGGCCGACTTGTTCTGGTCGGTGGTACCGGTCTTGCCGGCCGCCGGGCGGCCCAGCTTCTTGGCCTTGGTGCCGGTGCCGTTCTGGACGACGTTCTGCAGGACCTTCGTGACGTTGTCGGCGACGGAGTTGTCCATCGCCTTCTGTGCCTTCGGGGCCTCGAAGCCGGGGACCTCGTCGCCGTCCTTGACCACCTTGGTCACCGAGAACGGCTCGCGATGGGTGCCGGAGGCGGCGAAGGTGGCGTACGAGTCGGCCATGCGGAT
Source organism: Streptomyces bambusae (assembly GCF_019400985.1). Lineage (GTDB taxonomy): Bacteria > Actinomycetota > Actinomycetes > Streptomycetales > Streptomycetaceae > Streptomyces > Streptomyces bambusae_A. Next base: position 29,432 of record NZ_WTFF01000007.1, on the reverse strand, counting down.
CGCGCTGGGGGTGGAGGTGCCGAGCGCGAACGAGGCGTTGTTGGCCGGGTCCATCGAGTCACGGAGGATGCCGGTGGACTCGGCGACCCTGCGGACCTTCTCGTGGCCGACGTCGAAGACGAGCTGGGCGAACGGCGTGTTGATGGACTTCTCCATCGCCTCGTTGAGGGTCACGTAGCCGTACTGGGTGGGGCTCTCGTTCTTCTGCTTGAAGGGCCTGCCCGAGCTGTCGCGCAGCGGGGTGCCGTTGCGGTCGTTGATGACGGTCTGGTCGTTGCCGTTGTACTTGCTGTCGGCGGACAGCGCCGCGCCCTTGGAGTTCTGGGTGCCGTACTGCATCGCCGCGGCCAGCACGTACGGCTTCCAGGTCGAGCCGACCGGGACACCGATGGTGTTGGCGTTGTTGCTGAAGTGCTTCTTGTCCCAGCCCGGACCGCCGTACAGGGCGACGATCGCGCCGGACTTGACGTCCACGGAGGCCGCGCCGAACTGCACGTGGGTGTCGTACTCGGGGCGCTTCTTCTCGTCCAGGAAGTCGTTGCGGATGTCGTCGACCGCCTTGGACATGGCCTCCACCTTCTGCTTGTCGAAGGTGGTCCAGATCTGGTAGCCGCCCCGGGCCATCTGCTCGGCGGTGATGTTCTTGGTCTTCATCACGTACTGCTTGGCGGTCTCGACCAGGTAGCCGGTCTGGCCGGCCATGGAGCGGGCCTGCTCGGAGTCGATGCGCTGGGGGAAGTCCTTGTACTGGGCCCGCTCGGCCGCCGTCATCCGGCCGACCTCGACCTCGCGGTCCAGCACCCACGCCCAGCGCTGCCTGGCCCGCTTGTCGTTGGCCTCGGGCGTGGCCGCGTTGCCGATGCCGCCGTCCGGGTTGTACAGGTTGGGGCCCTTGAGCAGGGATGCGAGGAAGGCGCTCTCGGAGGGGTTGAGGTCCTTGCAGTCCTTGCCGAAGTAGGCACGGGCCGCCGCCTGGATGCCGTAGGCGTCACGGCCGTAGTAGGCGGTGTTGAGGTAGCCGGCGAGAATCTCGTCCTTCTCCTCGGACACGCCCAGCTTTATCGAGATGAAGAGCTCCGTGACCTTCCGCTTGAGCGTCTGCTCGGAGTCGAGGTAGGTGTTCTTCACGTACTGCTGGGTGATGGTCGAGCCGCCCTGGGTCGAGCCGCCCCTGGCCATGTTGAAGACGGCCCGGGCGATACCCATCGGGTCGACGCCCTTGTCGGTCTCGAAGGACTCGTTCTCGGCGGCGATCACGGCGTTCTGCATCGACTTGGGGATCTTGTCGATGCCCACGATCTGCCGGTTGGTGCTGCCGCCGGTGGCGGCCATCTGCTCGCCGTTCGCCCAGTAGAAGACGTTGTTCTGCGCCTTGGCGGCCAGGTTCGGGTCCGGCTTGCCCACCATGGCGATGCCGATGCCGGCCCCGGCCGTGATGATCGCGAAGAAGCCCAGCGCGGAGCCCGAGACGAGCTTCCAGGAGGGCACGAAGCGCTTCCAGCCGTCCCTGTCGGCCCGCGGGTAGTTGATCAGCCGGCTCTTTCCGGGGCGGCCGGCCGCCGCTCCGGATCCGCGGCCGCGGCCGCCGCCGGAGCCGCGCGGCGCGGCTCTGCGGGCCCCGGCACGGCCGCCGGGCGGTCCGTATCCCTCACTGGGTGAAGCGGTCGGGACATCATGTCCGGCCGCGGCGCCCCGTCCTGGGCGCTGCTGGGCGGCCCGGCGGGCCGCTGCGCGGCCGCCACCGGGCGACTGCGGCGGTTTGCGGCGGTGCTCGCTCATGGAACGACTACTCCTCGGGCAGGCGCTTTGCCTGGCGGCGGCGGATTCCGGTTCCCCCCGGTGTCATGGCGCACAGACTACGCACGCTCAAAACCCAACCTCTGCCGAAGTTCACCCCAAATCAGGCACTTCGCCTCGTACGAATTGGTGATGTGACACCGGTCACCACACCAGACCTTGCTGGTGCAGGCCCCCCGTTCTATCGTCTGGATGTATCGAGTCGATACATCAGCTCGACATAATGGACTCTGGGGGCGGGGGTGGAAGAGGGCGGATGAGCAGACGCTCCGGCATCCTCGAGTTCGCCGTCCTCGGCCTGCTTCGCGAATCCCCCATGCACGGGTACGAACTGCGCAAGCGGCTCAACACCTCGCTGGGGGTGTTCCGGGCGTTCAGCTACGGAACGCTCTACCCCTGCCTCAAGACGCTGGTCGCGAACGGCTGGTTGATCGAAGAGCCCGGCAGCGCCCCGGAGGACGCTCTCGCCGCTTCACTCTCAGGGCGCCGAGCCAAGATCGTCTACCGGTTGACGGCGGCGGGCAAGCAGCACTTCGAAGAGCTCCTGTCGCACACCGGCCCCGACACCTGGGAAGACGAGTCCTTCGCCGCCCGCTTCGCCTTCTTCGGCCAGACCGAACGAGAAGTCCGCATGCGGGTCCTGGAGGGCCGCCGCAGCAGGCTGGAGGAGCGCCTCGAGAAGATGCGCGCCTCGCTCGCCCGCACGCGCGAGCGCCTCGACGACTACACGCTTGAGCTGCAGCGGCACGGAATGGAGTCCGTGGAGCGCGAAGTGCGCTGGCTGAACGAGCTCATTGAGAGCGAGCGGGCGGGGAGGGACCAGAGACGTCCCGGCCCGCCCGACGAAACCGCAAAATGAGGCCCTGCACCTCGCAGGCCTCGTCCGAGAACAAACAGGGAGCAACCGGAATGGGTTCGGTTCGCGTAGCCATTGTCGGCGTGGGCAACTGCGCCGCGTCGCTGGTGCAGGGCGTCGAGTACTACAAGGACGCCGACCCGGCGACCAAGGTCCCGGGCCTGATGCACGTCCAGTTCGGCGACTACCACGTCCGTGACGTCGAGTTCGTCGCCGCGTTCGACGTGGACGCGAAGAAGGTCGGTCTCGACCTCTCCGACGCCATCGGCGCCAGCGAGAACAACACCATCAAGATCTGCGACGTGCCGGCCACCGGTGTGACCGTCCAGCGCGGCCACACCCTCGACGGCCTGGGCAAGTACTACCGCGCCACCATCGAGGAGTCCCCCGAGGCTCCCGTGGACGTGGTCCAGGTCCTCAAGGACAAGCAGGTCGACGTTCTGGTCTGCTACCTGCCCGTGGGCTCCGAGGACGCGGCGAAGTTCTACGCGCAGTGCGCCATCGACGCCAAGGTCGCCTTCGTCAACGCCCTCCCGGTCTTCATCGCCGGCACCAAGGAGTGGGCGGACAAGTTCACCGAGGCCGGCGTGCCGATCGTCGGTGACGACATCAAGTCCCAGGTCGGCGCGACCATCACGCACCGCGTGATGGCCAAGCTGTTCGAGGACCGCGGCGTCCGCCTCGAGCGCACCATGCAGCTCAACGTCGGCGGCAACATGGACTTCAAGAACATGCTCGAGCGCGAGCGCCTCGAGTCGAAGAAGATCTCGAAGACCCAGTCCGTCACCTCGCAGATCCGCGACCGCGAGCTGGGCGAGAACAACGTCCACATCGGCCCGTCCGACTACGTCGCGTGGCTCGACGACCGCAAGTGGGCCTACGTCCGCCTCGAGGGCCGCGCCTTCGGTGACGTCCCGCTGAACCTGGAGTACAAGCTCGAGGTCTGGGACTCCCCGAACTCCGCCGGTGTCATCATCGACGCCCTGCGCGCCGCGAAGATCGCCAAGGACCGGGGCATCGGTGGCCCGATCCTCTCCGCGTCCTCGTACTTCATGAAGTCCCCGCCGGTCCAGTACTTCGACGACGAGGCCCTGGCCAACGTCGAGAAGTTCATCAAGGGCGAGGTCGAGCGCTAAACAGCGCCCCAGGGTGTCCCCGACACCCGGACTTCGGCTGTTCTTCCGCGGAGGGTCCCCGGGCAATCTGCCCGGGGACCCTCCGCGTATGTGACCCTTGCCCACATGCCTGTCGTACGTGATCTGCGCGTACTCCTGCGCCTGCGGGACTTCCGCAACCTGCTTGCCGTGCGACTGCTCTCCCAGGCCGCCGACGGCGTCTACCAGGTCTCGCTCGCCACCTACGTGGTCTTCTCCCCGGAGAAGCAGGCCACCCCCGCGGGCATCGCCTCGGCCATGGCCGTCCTGCTCCTGCCCTACTCGGCGATCGGGCCGTTCGCCGGGGTCCTGCTGGACCGCTGGCGGCGCCGCCAGGTTCTCCTCTACGGCAACCTGCTGCGGGCCCTCCTCGCCTGCGCCACCGGCGTGCTGATCGTCGTCCACGTCCCGGACTGGCTCTTCTACGCCTCCGCGTTGTCCGTGACCGCCGTCAACCGCTTCGTCCTGGCCGGCCTGGCCGCGTCCCTGCCCCGGGTCGTCGCCGCCGACCAGCTCGTCACGGCCAATGCCCTCTCACCCACCGCGGGGACCCTCGCCGCGACCGCCGGCGGCGGGCTGGCCTTCCTCGTGCGGCTGACCGCCGCCGGCTCCGACGCCCTGGTCGTCCTCCTGGGCGCCGCCCTCTACCTGTGCGCCGCCCTGGTCTCGCTGCGGCTGGCCGCCGGGCTCCTCGGCCCCGACCACCCTCCCGGGCACCGTCCCCCCTCGCTGGCCGAGGGCGTCGTCGTGACGGTGCGCGGCATGGTCGAGGGACTGCGGCACCTGTCCGAGCGCCGGGAGGCCGCCCACGCGCTGGCCGCGATGACCGTGATGCGGTTCTGCTACGGGGCCCTGACGGTGATGCTCCTGATGCTGTGCCGCTACGCCTGGTCGGAGAGCGAGGAAGAGGGCCTGGCCCTGCTGGGGCTGGCCGTGGGGGCCTCCGGAGCCGGATTCCTCATGGCGGCGGCCGTCACCCCCTGGGGCGTGCAGCGGCTCGGCACCCGGGGCTGGATCACCGCGTGCGCCGCGGGGGCGGCGGTCCTGGTGCCGGCACTGGGCCTGTTCCTCGCCCCCGGGCCGATGCTGGTCGCCGCCTTCGCCCTCGGGCTCGCCACCCAGGGCGCCAAGATCTCCACCGACACGGTCGTGCAGTTCCGGATCGACGACGACTACCGCGGCCGGGTGTTCTCCGTCTACGACGTGCTGTTCAACGCGTCCTTCGTCGCGGCGGCAGCGGTGGCCGCGCTCATGCTGCCTCCCGACGGGAGGTCCGTGGCCCTGCTCCTGAGTGTGACGGCCCTCTACGCCGCGACCGCCGCGGTCCTGGGCAAGCGCCCTCGGGGATAGCCGAAGGGCGTCGATGTTTCACGTGAAACATGCCGTGAAACGTCGACGCCCTTCAGCTGCCCCGGCGGCCTCAGCCCTGGGCCGCCCACCACTCCTTGAGGGCTGCCACCGCGGCGTCGTACCCCATCGGGCCGTGCTCCAGCCGCTGGTCGAGGAGGAAGGCGTAGGCCTTGCCGACCACCGGGCCGGGGCCGACGCCCAGCACCTTCATGATCTCGTTGCCGTCCAGGTCGGGCCGGATCGCATCCAGCTCCTCCTGCTCCTTCAGCTGCGCGATCCGCTGCTCCAGGCCGTCGTAGGTCCGCGAGAGGGCGTTGGCCTTGCGCTTGTTGCGCGTGGTGCAGTCCGAGCGGGTCAGCTTGTGGAGGCGCTCCAGCAGATGACCGGCGTCGCGCACGTAGCGGCGCACGGCCGAGTCGGTCCACTCGCCGTCGCCGTAGCCGTGGAAGCGCAGGTGCAGCTCCACCAGCCGGGAGACGTCCTTGATCATCTCGTTGGAGTACTTCAGCGCGGTCATGCGCTTCTTGGTCATCTTCGCGCCCACCACCTCGTGGTGGTGGAAGGAGACCCGGCCGTCGCTCTCGAACCGGCGGGTGCGGGGCTTGCCGATGTCGTGCAGCAGGGCGGCCAGCCGCAGCACCAGGTCGGGGCCGGCCTCCTCCAGGTCGATCGCCTGCTCCAGCACGATCAGCGAGTGGTCGTAGACGTCCTTGTGCCGGTGGTGCTCGTCGCTCTCCAGCCGCAGCGCGGGCAGCTCGGGCAGCACATGGGCGGCCAGCCCGGAGTCGACGAGCAGCGCCAGGCCCTTGCGGGGGTGCGCGGACAGCAGGAGCTTGTTCAGCTCCGCCTGGACCCGCTCGGCCGAGACGATCTCGATCCGGTCGGCCATCGCCGTCATGGCCTCGACCACCTCGGGGGCGACCTCGAAGTCGAGCTGCGCGGCGAACCGGGCCGCGCGCATCATGCGCAGCGGGTCGTCGGAGAAGGAGTCCTCCGGGGTACCGGGGGTCCGCAGGACGCGGGCGTCCAGGTCCTGGAGGCCGCCGTGGGGATCGATGAACTCCTGCTCCGGGAGCGCCAGCGCCATCGCGTTGACCGTGAAGTCCCGACGGACGAGGTCCTCCTCGATGGAGTCGCCGTAGGACACCTCGGGCTTGCGCGAGGTGCGGTCGTACGCCTCCGACCGGTAGGTGGTGACCTCGATCAGGAAGCCGTCCTTCTGGCAGCCGATCGTGCCGAAGGCGATGCCCACGTCCCACACCGACTCCGCCCAGGGGCGAACGATCTTCAGGACGTCCTCGGGCCGCGCGTCGGTGGTGAAGTCGAGGTCGTTGCCGAGACGGCCGAGCAGGGCGTCACGGACGGAGCCGCCGACCAGGGCCAGGCGGAAGCCCGCCTCCTGGAACCTGCGGCCGAGCTCGTCGGCGACGGGGGCGACCCGCAGCAGCTCGCTCACGGCGTGGTGCTGCGCGTGATCGAGGGCACGGGCATTGTCTTCGTTGGCGTTCGGCACAACAGAAGAGGGTACGTGGCCCGCCCACCTCGGGCGTCCCGGTTTACGGCGACCCCGGTAGGTCCCGCGGCCGGGGCTGACCGATCATGTGGAGCAAGGTGCGGCACTCGCGCACAGTGCGCCTCGTTACCATGCGTGGACGCACAAACGACGACCACTGACACTTCGAGGGACGGGCGAGCGCGTGGCCGACGCGGCAGACATCCAGGGGACACCCCCCGCTCCCGCGCGCCGCCGCTGGCTGCGACGCACGGTCGTTCTGCTGGCCGGCACCCCCGTACTCGCCGCTTTGATCTACGCGCCGGCCCAGCCTGCCCGGGCCGCCCAGTCCGGGTCCGGCACCGTCGACGTGCAGCTGGACACCCTGACCCCCAGCGCGCCGGTCAAGGGCGACACGCTCACCATCTCCGGCAGCGTCGTCAACAACGGCCGCGAGACGATCACGGACGCGCACGTGGGTCTGCGGGTCGGCCCCCTGCTCACCGACCGGGACGCCATAGACGAGGTCGCCGAACGGACCGAGTACCGGCCCGGCAGCGACCCCAAGGAGATCGACCCGGCGTTCGCCGTGAAGTTCCCCACCCTGCCCTCGAAGGTCAGGCAGGAGTTCACGCTCAAGGTCCCGGTCAACAAGCTGGAGCTCGACAAGGACGGCGTCTACCAGCTCGGCGTCTCCGTCTCCGGGACCGGCGCCCGCTCCTCCGAGCAGGTCCTGGGCATCGAGCGGACCTTCCTGCCCTGGCAGCCGGAGACCGCCGGCAAGCGCTCCCACCTCAGCTACGTCTGGCCGCTGATCTCCACCACCCACCTGACCGCGGAGACCGGCTCGGACGAGACCCAGACGCCCGTCTTCGAGGACGACGACCTCGCCGCCGAGCTGGCGCCGGGCGGCCGCCTGGGACGGATGGTCACGCTCGGCAAGGAGCTCCCGGTCACCTGGGTCATCGACCCCGACCTGCTCTACACGGTCGACGCGATGACCAAGGGCTACCGGGTGCGCACCCCCGACGGCCGCAAGGTCCCCGGCCGGAACAAGGCAGTCGCCGAGCAGTGGCTGAGCTCGCTGGAGGCGGCTGTCCAGGGCAAGAAGGTCGTCGCCCTGCCGTTCGCCGACCCCGACCTCGCCTCGCTCGCGCACCGCGGCAAGGACGTCTCGGGCACCCTGGGCCAGCTGCGGCCCGCCACCGACAAGGCGAAGCAGGCGGTCGAGACCGTCCTGCACGTCACCCCCTCCACCGACTTCTCCTGGCCGGTGAACGGCGCCGTCGACCCGGCGATCGTCAACGTCGCCACCTCGGCCGGCGCCCACAACGTCCTCACCCGCAGCGACAGCCTCCAGGAGGCCGGCGGCCTCGGCTACACCCCGTCGGCGGCCCGCCCCATCGGCGCGGGAGCCACTGCCGTCGTCGCCGACGCCCGGCTGTCCACCGCCTTCGACGGCGACATGCTGTCCGCCGGCAGTTCCGTCCTCGCGGTGCAGAAGTTCCTGGCCCAGAGCCTCGCGCTGAACCTGCAGCCCACCGACCAGCAGCGCAGCTTCGTCGTCGCCCCCCAGCGGACGCCCTCCCTCAGCCAGGTCGAGACGATGGCCGCGGCCCTGCGCGGCCTGCAGGCCGGCCGCTGGACCCAGCCGCAGGACCTGGAGGCGGCGGCCGCCGCCAAGCCCGACCCGGGCGCCACCACCCAGGTTCCCGGCGCCGGCCAGTACCCCGAGGACCTGCGCAAGCAGGAGCTGCCGCAGTCCGCCTTCGAGAAGATCCGCAGCACCCAGAACACTCTGGACCACTTCAAGGTGATCCTCTCCGCCCCGGACCGGGTCGAGATCCCCTTCGGCAACACCACCAACCGGGAGATGTCCACCTCCTGGCGGGGCCGCCCGCAGGAGGCGCGGCAGTACCGGGACTCCGTCCAGCAGTACCTGATCGGTCTCACCGAACGGGTCCAGCTGATCCCGAAGACCGACGCCACCCTCTCCGGGCACAGCGCGACCATCCCCGTCACGGTCAAGAACGGGCTGGTCCAGGACGTCCACGGGCTCGTCCTGCGGGTGAAGTCCGCCAACCCCACCCGCCTGATGTTCGGCGACAGCGGCGAGGACGAGCAGGACGTCACCGTCCAGGCCCAGCACAGCCAGACCCTGAAGTTCACCGCCAACGCCACCGCGAGCGGCCCGGTCGAGGTCACCGCGCAGCTCTACACCAAGGACGGCGTGCCTTACGGCAAGGAGCGCCGCTTCACCGTCGAGGCCACCGAGATCACCCCGACCGTGATGTTCGTCATCGCAGGCGGCATGCTTCTCCTCGTCCTGGCAGGCATCAAGATGTATGCCAGCCGCAAGCGCGTCGCGGCACGCGCCGCCGCCGAGGACACGCAGCAGCAGAGTGACGAGACACCGGACACCGGAGCGCAAAGCGACGGCACGTCCGGCCCGGGTGAGACAGTGGACCGTTGAGCGATGCCGTGGCCGGTCGGCCTGGGGACGATGAGGTGGGGTTTCGATGAACGCGCCGTACGACGGTGACCGTGCGCAGGGCGCTGGCGTGCCCGCGCCCTCCCAGGGGACGGCCCCGCCCCCGGGGCCCGGACAGGTGCCCCCGCCGGCCCCCGCGCCGGACCACGACCCGTACGTCCAGGACGCCTACCACCGCGACCCCTACCGGGCGCAGGACCTGTCCGCCCAGGACCCGGTCGGCGAGGCGCTCTACGACCGGGCCGCGCACCCCCCGCCGCCGCCCGGCACCTACCAGGAGGGCGGATCGCTCTACGCGGCTCCCGCCGCCCCCGGCTACGCCCCCGACGCCCGGGTCTGGGCCCAGACCCCGCCGCCCGAGCCCGACGGCCCCTCCCGCCACCTGCCGTACGGCGACCGCCCCGCGACCACCCAGTACGTCGGCGTCGACTCGCTCGTGACCGGCGCGGCCGAGGAGGAGGACGGGCCGGACGCCTTCGCCCACCTGTACCGGGACCAGCAGGCCGCACCCCGGACCCCTGCCGAGGAGGCCCCGGCCCCCGTCCCCGCGGTCCCCGCGCCCGCCAAGCCGGCGGGCAAGGCGGCGAGCCTGCTCAAGTCCAGCGCCCTGATGGCGGCCGGCACGATCGTCTCCCGCATCACCGGCTTCCTGCGCACCCTCGTGATCGCCGCCGCGATCGGTGTCGGCACCTTCAACGACACCTACCAGATCGCCAACACGCTGCCCACGATGATCTACGTGCTGGTCGGCGGCGGCGCCCTGAACGCGGTCTTCATCCCCCAGCTCGTGCGGGCGATGAAGAACGACGACGACGGGGGAGAGGCCTACGCCAACCGGCTGCTGACCCTCGTGGTGGTCCTGCTGGCCGCGATCACCACGATCTGTGTGCTCGCGGCGCCGCTGTTCATCACGATGATGTCGCCGAAGCTCGCCTCCGACCCGGACCAGATGGAAGTGGCGACGGCGTTCGCCCGCTACTGCCTGCCGACCATGTTCTTCATGGGCGTGCACGTGGTCCTCGGCCAGATCCTCAACGCCCGCGGCCGCTTCGGCGCGATGATGTGGACCCCCGTCCTCAACAACATCGTCGTGATCGCCACCTTCGGCGCCTTCATCTGGGCCTTCGGCGGCTTCACCACCTCCGGGGTCAGCAGCGCCACCGTCACCCCCGAGGGCGTGCGCCTGCTGGGCCTGGGCACCCTGCTCGGCCTGACCGTCCAGGCCCTGGCGATGCTGCCCTACCTGCGGGACGCCGGCTTCCGTCCGCGCCTGCGCTTCGACTGGCGCGGTCACGGCCTCGGCAAGGCCGCCCGCCTGGCCAAGTGGACCTTCTTCTTCGTCCTGGCCAACCAGATCGGCCTCGTCGTCGTCACCCAGCTCGCCACCTGGGCAGGCTCCCTCGCCGAGAAGCAGGGCCACCCCGGCACCGGTATCACCGCCTACAACTACGCGCTGCTGCTGTGGCAGATGCCGCAGGCCATCATCACCGTGTCCGTCATGACGGCCGTCCTGCCCCGCATCTCCCGCTCGGCGCACGACGGGGACGCCGCCGCCGTCCGCGACGACATCTCCTACGGCCTGCGCACCTCGGCCGTCGCCATCGTGCCCTGCGCCTTCGCGTTCCTCGCGCTCGGCGTGCCCATGGCCACCCTGCTGTACGCCGGCTCCGGCTCCGGCGCCCAGAACATCGGCTACGTGCTGATGGCCTTCGGCCTCGGCCTCATCCCGTACTCCGTCCAGTACGTCGTCCTGCGCGGCTTCTACGCCTACGAGGACACCCGGACGCCCTTCTACAACACGGTGATCGTCGCCGGCGTCAACGCCGCCGTCTCCGCGGCGGCCTTCTTCGTGCTTCCCTCGCGCTGGGCGGTCGTCGGCATGGCCGCCGCCTACGGCCTCGGCTACGCGGTCGGCGTCGGTGTCGCCTGGCGTCGCCTGCGCACCCGCCTGGGTGGCGACCTCGACGGCTCCCGCGTGATCCGCACCTACGCCCGGCTCGCCGGGGCCTGTGTGCCGGCCGCCCTGGTGGCCGGCGCGGCCGCGTACGGCATCACCCGGCTGCTGGGCAGCGGAGCTCTCGGTTCCGCCGCCTCCCTCGCCGCCGGCGGCATCCTCCTCGCCGCCGTCTTCCTCGCCGCCGCCAAGCGGATGCGGATCGAAGAACTCAACGCGATGGTCGGCATGGTGCGCGGACGTCTGGGGCGCTGATGCGCACAACCATCGCCACCTTTCGCGTGTCGTGCATAGCGGTGGACTGTGGGCACAATTGGCTTGGCTTCGCAGACTGGCCGACAGCGTGCAACGGATGGGGAGGCAGGAACGACGGTGGCGGAACGTAGCACGGCTGCCGTCGACGTGGCCGACAACAGCGGCGACCAGCCGCTGGCCGCAGCAGCGGCCAAGGCCACGGCCGACGGGGTGGACACCCAGGACGGACGAGCCGCGGACGAACCCATGCCCGAACCGGACGGCGAACGCCCCCCGGCGGCCACGACCGCCGCACCCGAACTCCACAGCGGCCACAAGCTCGCCAGACGCTACCGGCTCGAGGAGTGCGTCACCCGTCTGGACGGATTCAGCAGCTGGCGTGCGATGGACGAGAAGCTGCGCCGGGCCGTGGGCGTCCACCTGCTGCCCGCCGACCACCCGCGCGCCCGCAGCGTCCTGGCCGCGGCCCGTTCCTCCGCCCTGCTCGGCGACCCCCGGTTCGTGCAGGTCCTCGACGCCGTCGAGGAGAACGACCTCGTCTACGTCGTCCACGAGTGGCTTCCCGATGCCACCGAGCTCACCGCCGTCCTCGCCTCCGGCCCGCTGGAGCCCCACGAGGCCTACCAGCTCGTCAGCCAGGTCTCGCAGGCCATGGCCGCCGCCCACCGCGAGGGCCTGGCCCATCTGCGGCTCACCCCCAGCGCCATACTGCGCACGTCCACCGGCCAGTACCGCATCCGCGGCCTCGCCGTGAACGCCGCCCTGCGCGGCATCACCAGCGACACCCCGCAGCGCACCGACACCGAGGCGATCGGCGCCCTGCTGTACGCCTCCCTCACCCAGCGCTGGCCCTACGAGGACGACGCCTACGGACTCACCGGCCTGCCCAAGGGCGTCGGCCTGATCCCGCCGGACCAGGTCCGCGCCGGCGTCCACCGGGGCCTGGGCGAGCTCGCCATGCGTGCCCTGGCCAACGACGGAGCCACTGCCTCCCGCCAGGAGCCGGCCTGCACCACCCCTGAGGAACTGGCCAAGGCCGTCGCCGCGATCCCCCGCATCCGGCCGCCGGAGCCCGCCTTCACCGCCCCGCCCGAGTACCAGCGCACGACGTACCAGCAGGGCAGCTACGGCCGTCCGCCGACCCACCCCGGCGGGGGCGTCACCCGGCCAGTAGCCCTCCCGCCGCCGTCCCCGCTGCAGAGCCGCACCGGCCGCGTCCTGAAGTGGGGTGTGGCCGCCCTGCTCATCGCCGCGCTCGGCCTGGGCAGCTGGCAGCTCGCCGGCAGCCTCCTGGACCAGGCCAACGACGACAGTGGCGGCGACACCAGCACCTCGCAGTCCGACACGACCAACGATGCCCCGAAGCCGGCCAAGGAGAGCAAGGCGCTGGACATCAAGGGTGCCTTCGTCTTCGGCAGGAGCGCCATCAAGCCCGAGGACGCGGGCAATGCCGTCGACGGCAATCCCAACACCGCGTGGAGAACCTGGGAGTTCTACACCCACGCCAACTTCGGCAACATGTCCAAGCACAGCGAGGGCAGCGGCATCGTGGTCGACCTCGGCAGCCCCCGCGAGGTGACGGGGCTCGAAGTGGACCTGTACGGCACTGGACACACGATCGACGTCCGCGCCGCGCCCGCCAGTGCTTCCAAGCCGGAGAGCCTGGACGACTTCACCCAAAAGCTCACCAAGCCGGAAGAGTCCGGGAGCCAACTCAAGGTACCCCTGGACACCCCGATCCAGACCCGTTACGTGCTGATCCACATCAGCAAGTTGCCCCCCGACAGCGCGGGCAACTACCGCGGCGGCATCCGAGACATCAGGGTCCTCGGCAGGGACGGCTAGATCGGTTCCCCGACGAGCGTGTTGCAGGGTCCGCTGTGCCGATGGCACGGCGGACTCTCGTTTTCGCCCCGCCGGACCCGTACGCTCCCACCGGGAGGGGAGGTGTGATGCACGACGCGACGACCGGCGAGGACAGCGACCCGGACCTGCTCGCCCGGCACGTCGCCGGGGACCCCGACGCCTTCGGTGAGCTCGTACGGCGCCACCGCGACCGCCTGTGGGCCGTGGCCCTGCGTACCCTCGGTGACCCCGAGGAGGCCGCTGACGCCCTCCAGGACGCCTTTGTCTCGGCCTACCGCGCCGCCCACACCTTCCGCGGGGAATCGGCCGTCACCACCTGGCTGCACCGCATCACCGTCAACGCCTGCCTGGACCGCGCCCGCAAGGCGGCCTCCCGCAAGACCTCGCCGCTGGACGACACCGAGCGCCTGGAGCGGCTCCTGGAGCCCCATGAGTCCGCCGAGGCACCCGTCGAGCGCCACGACCTCCACCGGCAGCTCCTGGCCGCTCTCAGCACGCTTCCCGCCGAGCAGCGGGCCGCCCTCGTCCTGGTCGACATGCAGGGCTACCCCGTCGCCGAGGCCGCCCGTGTCCTCGGCGTGCCCACCGGGACCGTCAAGAGCCGGTGCGCGCGTGGCCGGGCCCGACTCCTGCCGATGCTCACTCATCTGCGCACCGATCCCGGGGATAACAGCACCTCCGAAGGGGGAAGGAACCGGTCGCCGGGGACGTCCGTCCCACCAGCGGCAGAATCCAGGGACCCAGATGCTCTGAAGGGCGGAGGTGGACGAACGTGAGCCCCACACCCGGCGCGCCCGGCGCGATCCGGCACCCTGACGTCTCGGAGATCTCCGACCTCACCGAAGGTCTGCTCCCCCCGTCCCGTACCTCGGAGATCCGCCGCCACCTGGACGACTGCGCCCTGTGCGCCGACGTCCGCGCCTCGCTGGAGGAGATCCGCTCCCTGCTCGGCACCCTGCCGGGCCCGCCGCGCGTACCCGCCGACATCGCCGGCCGTATCGACGCGGCCCTGGCCGCGGAAGCCCTGCTCGACGCGACCACCCCAGCCCCCGACAGCACCGCCCCCGGGCCGGCCCCGGCGGATGAGCCCGCCCGCGATGTTTCACGTGAAACCGTCGCCGCCACCGCCGGGCGCTCCCACACCCCGTTCCGTCCTGCCGGCCGCCCGCGCGGCGCCACCGGACCGGGCCGAGGACGCCGCCGTGCCGTGCTCGCCGGCCTGATGGCCACCGCAGCCCTCGGGATCGGCATTTTCCTGTTCCAGCAGCCCTGGAGCGAGCAGCAGGCACGTCCCTCCCGCGACAGCGCGGCCAGCTCCCTCTCCCGCCCCCCGGACGGGACCACGTTCTCCGAGGCCGGGCTGGAGGGCGAGGTCCACCAGCTCCTCGGGAGCGCGCAGCAGAACCGCTCACTCAGCTCCACCGACGCCCCGCCCGGACTCGCCCCGGCGGAACGCGAGGGTGCCTCCCTCCCGGACTGCGTCCAGCGGGGTACCGGCCGCACCGAGGCTCCGCTGGCCACCGAACGGGGGACGTTCGACGGTACGAACGTCTACCTCGTCGTCCTCCCGCACCCCGGCGACCCCGACCGGGTGGACGCCTATCTGGTGGACAGCGCCTGCGAGAGCTCGCCCTCGGCCGGGCCCGGGAAGGTCCTGCTGAACACGGACTACTCCCGACGTTGAACCGTTCGGGCTGTCACGCGGACCGACCGGGAATGCACGCGCCGTAGGATCCGTTGGGTGGGGTGAGAGTCCGCACCGGCCCCCGGTAGGCAGCAGGCAGTCCGTAGAGACGAGGAAAAAACCCGTGAGCGACGTCCGTAACGTGATCATCATCGGCTCCGGGCCCGCCGGTTACACGGCCGCCCTGTACACCGCACGCGCATCGCTCAAGCCCCTGGTCTTCGAAGGCGCCGTCACCGCCGGCGGTGCGCTGATGAACACCACCGAGGTCGAGAACTTCCCCGGCTTCCGTGACGGCATCATGGGCCCGGACCTCATGGACAACATGCGTGCCCAGGCCGAGCGCTTCGGTGCCGAGCTGATCCCTGACGACGTGGTCACCGTCGACCTGAGCGGCGAGATCAAGACCGTCACGGACACCGCCGGCACGGTCCACCGCGCCAAGGCCGTCATCGTCACCACCGGCTCGCAGCACCGCAAGCTCGGCCTGCCCAACGAGGACGCCCTGTCCGGCCGCGGCGTCTCCTGGTGCGCCACCTGCGACGGGTTCTTCTTCAAGGACCAGGACATCGCCGTGGTCGGCGGCGGGGACACCGCGATGGAGGAGGCCACCTTCCTCTCGCGCTTCGCCAAGTCGGTCACCATCGTCCACCGCCGCGACAGCCTGCGTGCCTCCAAGGCCATGCAGGAGCGGGCCTTCGCCGACCCGAAGATCTCGTTCGCCTGGAACAGCGAGGTCGCCGAGATCCACGGTGAGCAGAAGCTCTCCGGCCTCACCCTGCGCAACACCAAGACCGGTGAGACCTCCGCGCTGCCCGTGACCGGCCTGTTCATCGCCGTCGGCCACGACCCGCGCACCGAGCTCTTCAAGGGCCAGCTGGACCTCGATGCCGAGGGCTACCTCAAGGTCGAGTCCCCCTCCACCCGGACCAACATCCCGGGTGTGTTCGGCGCCGGTGACGTCGTCGACCACACCTACCGTCAGGCCATCACCGCGGCCGGCACCGGTTGCTCCGCCGCGCTGGACGCCGAGCGTTTCCTCGCCGCCCTCACGGACGCCGAGCACGCTGCGGCGACCGTCTGACGCTTCCGCCCGGAAACCCCGTCCGGGCGGACTGGACCCCCACCCCACACACCCCGCAGTAAGAAGAAGGAGGCCGCTGTGGCCGGCACCCTGAAGAACGTGACTGACGCAGACTTCGACACCGAGGTCCTGGCCAGCGACAAGCCGGTCCTGGTGGACTTCTGGGCGGCCTGGTGCGGCCCCTGCCGCCAGATCGCCCCGTCCCTGGAGGCCATCGCGGCCGAGTACGGCGACCAGATCGAGATCGTCAAGCTCAACATCGACGAGAACCCGGCCACCGCCGCCAAGTACGGCGTCATGTCCATCCCGACGCTGAACGTCTACCAGAACGGCGAGGTCGCCAAGACCATCGTCGGCGCCAAGCCGAAGGCCGCCATCCTGCGCGACCTCGACGGCTTCGTCGAGCTCAAGACCGCGTGAGTCGTGCTCCGCACGCTGCGGAGCACCACCGATCCGGCCGTCGCCGGCGATGTTTCACGTGAAACGGGGCCGCCCCCACCAGGGGCGGCCCCGTTCGCTTGTCCTGTGCCGCTCACAGCGGCCGCAGCGCCGGCTCCTTCCGGGCCGCGCCCAGCAACCGGTCCAGCGCCAGCTCGACGTCTTCCTTCCAGGACAGCGTGGAGCGCAGCTCCAACCGCAGCCGCGGATACGCCGGATGCGGGCGCACCGTCTTGAAGCCCACCGCCAGCAGATGATCGGCGGGCAACAGGCACCCCGGGCCTTCCCAGCGGGCGTCGCCGAAGGCCTCGATGGCCCGGAACCCCCGACGCAGCAGATCCTTCGCGACGGTCTGCACCATCACCCGGCCCAGCCCCTGCCCCTGGTACCCGGGCACGATGAACCCTGTGATCAGCTGGACGGCGTCCGGGGACACCGGACTCGTCGGAAAGGCGGTCGACCGCGCCACATAGGCGGGCGGAGCGTAGAGCACGAAGCCCACCGGGATGTCGTCCACGTAGACCACCCGGCCGCACGAGCCCCATTCCAGGAGCACGGCGGAGATCCAGGACTCCTTCTCCAACTCCCCGGTGCCCGCCTTGACGGCGGCCTCACCGCTGACCGGATCGAGCTCCCAGAAGACGCAGGACCGGCAACGGCTGGGCAGGTCCTGGAGGTTGTCCAGCGTGAGCGGTACCAGCCGACGACCCATGACCGCATCGTATAAGGGCACAGGGCGGGCCGCACTGGCACGGCCCGCCCCTGATCAACCCTGTCTATTCGTCGCCGGGTCCCTGGTCCAGAACCCGGCCTTCACCCGGCGCCAGCGTCGTCAGGATCCGCTCCAGGTCCTCCATCGACGCGAACTCGACGGTGATCTTGCCTTTCTTCTGGCCCAGATCCACCTTCACCCGCGTCTCGAACCGGTCCGACAGCCGGGAGGCGAGCTCCGACAGCGCCGGCGAGACCCGGGCGCCCGCCCGCGGCCCCTTCGGCTTCACCGCACCGGACGGCTCGGACTCCATCAGCTTGACGATCTCCTCGACCGCCCGCACCGACAGTCCCTCGGCCACGACCCGCAGCGCCAGCCGGTCCTGCTCCGCGGAATCGTCCACCCCGAGCAGCGCCCGCGCGTGACCGGCCGACAGGACACCCGCGGCCACCCGCCGCTGGACCGGGGGCGAGAGCTTCAGCAGCCGCAGCGTGTTGGTCACCTGAGGACGGGACCGGCCGATCCGGTCCGCCAGCTCGTCGTGCGTGCAGTTGAAGTCGTGCAGCAGCTGGTCGTACGCGGCCGCCTCCTCCAGCGGGTTCAGCTGCGCCCGGTGCAGGTTCTCCAGCAGCGCGTCCAGCAGCAGCTTCTCGTCGTCCGTCGCCCGGATGATCGCCGGGATCCGCTCCAGACCTGCCTCCCGGCATGCCCGCCAGCGCCGCTCGCCCATGATGAGCTCGTAGCGGTCCGCGCCCACCTGCCGTACGACGACCGGCTGGAGCAGGCCCACCTCCTGGATGGAGGTGACCAGCTCCAGCAGCGCGTCCTCGTCGAAGACCTCTCGCGGCTGCCGCGGGTTGGGCGTGATCGCGTCCAGCGGCAGCTCGGCGAAGGTCGCCCCCGCCACCGAGTTCAGCTCCGGTGCCGCAGCGGCCGATGTTCCACGTGAAACATCGGCCGCTGCCGGTGCCCCCGCCTGCGCCAGGGACGCCAGCTTCGCCGCCGCGATCCCACGGTCGGACGTCAGTACCGGCACCGCCGACGGGGACGTCGACGCCCCGCTCGGCGACTTCTCCTGCGGAGCCGAGGGGATCAGCGCGCCGAGCCCCCGCCCCAGACCCCTACGTCGCTCACTCACTGGATCCCCTCCGCCATGCTCTGCGTGCTGCTGTTCATATCCGTCGCGCCCGTGTGGGCGTTCCGTCCGTCGTAGTGGATACCGGCTCCGCGCAACGCGATCTCCCGCGCCGCCTCCAGGTAGGAGAGGGAACCACTGGAACCCGGATCGTAGGTGAGGACCGTCTGCCCGTAGCTGGGGGCCTCCGAGATTCGCACCGAGCGCGGGATGCTCGTCCGCAGCACCTCGTTGCCGAAGTGGCTGCGGACCTCGTCGGCGACCTGTGAGGCGAGCCGCGTACGGCCGTCGTACATGGTCAGCAGAATGGTCGACACGTGCAGGGCCGGGTTCAGATGGGCCCGCACCAGATCCACGTTGCGCAGGAGCTGGCCCAGGCCTTCCAGGGCGTAGTACTCGCACTGGATCGGGATCAGCACCTCCGCGCCCGCCACCAGCGCGTTGACCGTGAGCAGGCCCAGGGAGGGCGGGCAGTCGATCAGGATGTAGTCGAGCGGCTGCTCGTACGCCTGGATCGCGCGTTGGAGGCGGCTCTCGCGCGCCACCAGTGAGACCAGCTCGATCTCCGCGCCCGCCAGGTCGATCGTGGCCGGCGCACAGAAGAGGCCTTCCACGTCCGGGACCGGCTGGACGACCTCCAGCAGGGGCCGGCTCTCCACCAGCACGTCGTAGATCGACGGGACCTCGGCATGATGGTCGATGCCCAGGGCGGTGGAGGCGTTGCCCTGCGGGTCGAGGTCGATGACCAGGACCCGCGCACCGTGGAGCGCCAGGGACGCCGCCAGGTTCACGGTCGTCGTGGTCTTGCCCACGCCGCCCTTCTGGTTCGCGACCACCATGACCCGGGTCTGAGCCGGCCGGGGCAGGCCTTCACCGGCCCGGCCCAGCGCCGCGACCGCCAGCTGGGCGGCACGGCCGATGGGTGTGTCGTCGTCCACCGGGATGGATGTTTCACGTGAAACATCCCCGGCGGCCTCTCCCGGACTCTGTCCGGGGGCACTCCCAGGTGCCCCCATGCCCGTCGGCTCGGAGCGGGGACCGGGGACCGGATCGGCCAGGGGCCCCGCAAGGTTGGCGTCGGACCGCACGGATTCACTCTCCTCGACATCGGGCTCGCGATGAAGAGAGACTGCCATGCCATCGGGGTCGCGAACCAGCGGGGCCCGTACTCCTGTGGATGAATCCACCACTGTGGACAACTCGGTCACCCCCGCGTCCTTGCGGTGGCGGGGGGACGCAGCCGCACGGCCGCGGCTGATGATTCCGTGCAGCAGGGAGCGACGTTTCACGTGAAACACGATGCACGGACCGGCACTTCAGCCCGCTACGACACTCCGAAATCCATACCTATAGGGGCGCAACGGATCAACGGCGACGGCGTGACCGGCCCGTCCGGGCAGCCTTAGCCCGCTTGGCCGCGAACCTCACTCCGCCGGGGCTCTCCCCGACCTCGACCCGCACGAGCGTGGACAGCGGATCCACCACGCCCTCACCCACGTGCAGCACCGAGGTCTTCACCACACCGAGTTTGGCCAGCGCGGTCTTCGCCGCGATCAGCTCCTCCTCGGCGGTGTCCCCCTTCAGCGCCAGCATCTCGCCGTACGGGCGCAGCAGTGGCACGCCCCAGCCGGCCAGCCGGTCCAGCGGAGCCACGGCGCGGGCGGTGACGACGTGGACGGGCGGCAGCTTGCCCAGCATCTCCTCGGCGCGGCCCCGGACCACGGTCACGTGGTCCAGCCCCAGCAGCTCCACGACCTCCTGGAGGAAGGTCGTCCGCCGCAGCAGGGGTTCCAGCAGGGTGATCTTCAGGTCCGGGCGGACCAGAGCCAGCGGAATGCCCGGCAGACCGGCGCCCGAGCCGACGTCGCAGACCGTGACGCCCTCCGGCACCGCCTCGGACAGCACGGCGCAGTTCAGCAGGTGCCGCTCCCACAGCCGGGGCACCTCACGCGGCCCGATCAGTCCGCGCTTGACCCCCGCGTCCGCCAGCAGCTCGGCGTACCGGACAGCTTCCGGGAAATGCTCGCCGAAGACCGCGTGCGCCTCCTCGGGCGCCGAGGGGAGCTCCGCTGCTGCCTCCGTCACGGGGACCGTCCTTCCGTTCCGCACTCTACGAGTTCAGTTGTTAGGGCCAGGCTGACAAACTTCGGCCCCGCCTGCGACACAGACGGGGCCGAACACACTTGCTTGGGATCAGGCAGGGAGCACAACGACGAAGCGCTGCGGCTCCTCGCCCTCCGACTCACTGCGCAGACCGGCAGCCGCCACCGCGTCGTGGACGACCTTGCGCTCGAACGGGGTCATCGGGGCCAGTTTCATCGGCTCGCCCGAGGCCTTCACGTCCGCGGCCGCCTTGGCGCCCAGCGCCGCCAGCTCCTCGCGCTTCTTGGCGCGGAACCCGGCGATGTCGAGCATCAGCCGGCTGCGGTCCCCGGTCTCCCGGTGCACGGCCAGTCGCGTCAGCTCCTGGAGAGCCTCCAGGACCTCGCCGTCCCGGCCCACGAGCTTCTGCAGCTCACGGCTCGACGAGTCGCTGATGATCGACACGGCTGCACGGTCGGCCTCGACGTCCATGTCGATGTCACCGTCCAGGTCGGCGATGTCCAGCAGCCCCTCGAGGTAGTCGGCCGCGATCTCACCCTCCTGCTCCAGGCGGGTCAGGGTGTCGCCACCCTCAGCGGCGGCGGAGGTGGTGCCTTCCGTCACGGGATGACTCCTCAATCTTTCTCAGGGCTTCTTACTTCTTGGACGACGGCTTGCTGGGGGGCGTCTGGCGCTGCGACTTGGACTGCCGCTTGGGCTGCTGCCGCTTCGCGGCACCGCCGCTCGCCGCATCCGAGTCGGCCGTGGCCACCACACTCTTGATCACGGAGCCGTCCGCCTGCGCGGCCAGGCCCTGCTTGGTGAGCGCGGTGATGAACTTGCGCTCGTTGTCGTTGCGGTCCGGGCCCTTGGCCACGATCGCCGCGACGACCTTCTTCTTGCCCCGGCTCTTGACCTCACCGTGCGAGGTGACGTGCTTGAGCAGCCGCGTCAGGTACTGGTCCTGGGCCTTGCTGCCCGGCGTCGGGTTCTGGTTGATCACGTACATCTGCTGACCCATGGTCCAGACGTTGGTGGTCAGCCAGTAGACGAGGACACCGACGGGGAAGTTGATACCCATGACGGCGAAGATCACCGGGAAGATGTACATCAGCATCTTCTGCTGCTGCATGAACGGCGTCTTGACCGTGAGGTCCACGTTCTTCTGCATCAGCTGGCGCTGCGTGTAGAACTGCGACAGCGACATCATGACGATCATGACCGCGGTCACGATCCGGACGTCCGTCAGCGAGGCGCCCAGCGCCTCGACCTTCTCCGGGCTGTCCATGAACTTGGCAGCGATCGGCGCACCGAAGATCTTGGCCTCACGGGCGCTGTCGACCAGCTGCTGGTCCATGACGCCGATGGTCTTGCCGTTGGCGATGTTCGCCAGCACGTGGTACAGCGCGAAGAAGAACGGCGACTGGGCCAGGATGGGCAGGCACGAGGAGAGCGGGTTGGTACCCGTCTCCTTGTACAGCTTCATCATCTCTTCGGACTGGCGCTGCTTGTCGTTCTTGTAGCGCTCCTGGATCGCCTTCATCTTCGGCTGGAGCGCCTGCATGCCCCGCGTCGCCTTGATCTGCTTCACGAAGAGCGGGATCAGGCAGATACGGATCAGGACCACCAGGGACACGATGGACAGGCCCCAGGCCCACCCACTGTCCGCCCCGAAGAGCGCACCGTACAGCTTGTGGAACTGGACGATGATCCACGAGACGGGTGTGGTGATAAAGCTGAACAGACTGGCAATCGTGTCCACTAATCAGGCTCCTTGAGCATTGCGAGGTCTACGCAACGCACTGCGCAGCTGCTCGTGCCAACGCGGGCGTTTACGAGGTGGGACATGGTCCACCCCACCCGGCGACCACGGATTGCACCGCAGGATCCGCCAGGCGGTCAGGACCGTCCCCTTCACCGCACCATGCCGGTCGATGGCCGTGTACCCGTAGTGCGAGCACGAGGGGTAGTAGCGGCACACCGGCCCGAGCAGCGGACTGATCGTCCACTGGTACAGCTTGATCAATGCGAGCAGCGGGTACTTCATCGAGCCACGTCTCCCAGCAGCCGCGCCAGAGCGGCATCCAGGTCCCGGGCCAGATCTTCGTGGCCGGCATCACCCGATCCGGGCAATGCCCGCACCACCACCAGGCTACCTGGGGGCAGCTGGGCCAGCCGGTCCCGCACCAGGTGGCGCAGCCTGCGCTTGACCTTGTTGCGGACGACCGCGTTGCCCACTGCCTTGCTGACGACGAAACCCGCACGTGTCGAGGGAGCACTCTCCCCCGGCCCGTGCGGGTCCGTTGCGCTGGTACGTAGGTGAACGACGAGGAGCGGGCGACCGGCCCTGCGCCCTCGGCGTACCGCGTTCGCGAAGTCCTCGCGCCGCCTCAGCCGATGATCGGGAGACAGCACGACGTCATTGACCTGTCAGATCAGGCGGACAGGCGGGCGCGACCCTTGCTGCGGCGGGACGCGAGGATCGCGCGGCCGGCACGGGTGCGCATACGCAGGCGGAAACCGTGGGTCTTGGCGCGACGACGGTTGTTCGGCTGGAAGGTGCGCTTGCTCACTCGGGGGCTCCAGAAAATGAATCGTTAGTGGCGTTACATCGCCTGGCTGTCACCGTGCGCCCACGAGGAACTCGCGATCCGCCCGAGTGGACACCGCTAAACGATCACATTCAGTGATCTTCGCCCATCGGTAGGCAGGCGGCAGCAGCCATCGACAACTCGACCTGGTTACGGTACGCGGGACTACGCCATCCGGTCAAACCGAGCACTTGCGGGGCTCCACTGTGCACAGGCTGTGGACAACGACTTGAACCCTACCCGTCGTGCTGACTACCGTTGCTCGACCCCGGTTTTTTTGTCCCGACCGTCCCAAAGAACCACACATTCGTGGGACCCCTGTGAGAGAGCGTGCTCTGTGGCTGACGTACCTGCCGATCTTGCCGCAGTGTGGCCGCGAGTGCTGGAGCAGCTCCTCGGAGAAGGTCAGCAAGGGATCGAGCCCAAGGACAAGCAGTGGATCGAGCGCTGCCAGCCCCTGGCGCTGGTCGCCGACACCGCACTGCTCGCCGTGCCCAACGAATGGGGCAAGCGGGTCCTGGAGGGCCGGCTGGCCCCGCTGATCAGCGACACCCTCAGCCGTGAGTGCGGCCGCCCGATCCGGATCGCCATCACCGTGGACGACTCCGCCGGCGAGCCCGCGCCCCCGGTCCCGCCCGCCGCCCCGCAGCGCGACGCCTACGAGCCGTACGGCGGCCAGCGCCCCGGCGGCCACACCGGCCCGTCCGACGACCAGCTGCCCACCGCCCGCCCCGCCTACCCGGACTACCAGCAGCCGCGCCCCGAGCCCGGCGCCTGGCCCCGCGGCGGCCAGCAGGACGACTACGGCTGGCAGCAGCCCCGCCTCGGCTTCCCCGAGCGCGACCCCTACGCCTCCCCCCAGCCCGGCTACCTCCAGCAGCCCGAGCCCGGGTACGACCAGCCGTACGAGCCGCAGAACGGCTACGAGCAGAAGCCGTACGAACCCGCCCCGTACGACAAGCAGCCCGCCTACGACCCCGCGCCCCTGCCCGCCCCGGGCCGGTCGGCCCCGCCGGCCCCGTCCGGCGGCTCCACCTCGGGCCCGCTGGAGCCGACCGCACGGCTGAACCCGAAGTACCTGTTCGACACCTTTGTCATCGGCGCCTCGAACCGCTTCGCGCACGCCGCCGCGGTCGCCGTCGCCGAGGCCCCCGCCAAGGCCTACAACCCGCTCTTCATCTACGGCGAGTCCGGCCTGGGCAAGACCCACCTGCTGCACGCCATCGGGCACTACGCCCGCAGCCTCTACCCGGGCACCCGCGTGCGCTACGTGAGCTCCGAGGAATTCACCAACGAGTTCATCAACTCCATCCGCGACGGCAAGGGCGACGCCTTCCGCAAGCGCTACCGCGAGATGGACATCCTGCTCGTGGACGACATCCAGTTCCTCGCGAGCAAGGAGTCCACGCAGGAGGAGTTCTTCCACACCTTCAACACGCTCCACAACGCCAACAAGCAGATCGTCCTCTCCTCCGACCGGCCGCCCAAGCAGCTGGTGACCCTGGAGGACCGGCTCCGCAACCGCTTCGAGTGGGGCCTGATCACCGACGTCCAGCCGCCCGAGCTGGAGACGCGTATCGCGATCCTGCGCAAGAAGGCGGTCCAGGAGCAGCTCAACGCCCCGCCGGAGGTACTGGAGTTCATCGCCTCCCGCATCTCGCGCAACATCCGCGAGCTGGAGGGCGCCCTGATCCGGGTCACCGCCTTCGCCAGCCTCAACCGGCAGCCGGTGGACCTCGGCCTCACCGAGGACGTCCTGAAGAACCTGATCCCGGGGGGCGAGGACACCGCGCCCGAGATCACGGCGACCGACATCATGGCGGCCACGGCCGGCTACTTCGGCCTCACCGTGGACGACCTGTGCGGCTCCTCGCGCAGCCGGGTCCTGGTCACCGCCCGCCAGATCGCCATGTACCTGTGCCGGGAGCTCACCGACCTCTCCCTGCCCAAGATCGGCGCCCAGTTCGGCGGCCGCGACCACACCACCGTGATGCACGCGGACCGCAAGATCCGCGCGCTGATGGCGGAGCGGCGCTCCATCTACAACCAGGTGACCGAGCTGACCAACCGCATCAAGAACGGCTGAAGCCCTCGGCCCCACGGGCCGTCGAGAGCCACCACCGAAGGGCGCTCCGGGACCTCTCCCGGAGCGCCCTTCGTCGTTCCCAAACCCCGTCACCCGGGGCTCGCGGCTCGATCCGGGGGCGCGTGGCACCAGTCGCGCGCCTGCGACCTGTTCGAATACGCCCCCGCGGAGTCAAGTTGTCCACAGATTGCGGGACTTTCTGTCGTCCACAGCTTGGGGACTGCTGTGGTCACCCACAAACTGTCCACAGGGTCCCCTGTTGATGGACCATCAGTGCAGCTCACAGGCCTGTGGAATTGTGCGGGACGATCATCCACAGGCTGTGGAGGAAATCTTGTCCACAGGTCTGTCCACCGGCTCTGTCCACCGCCCGCCCACAGGATCGCGGGTCCTGTGCACAGGATGGCGCCCTCACTCCACAGCCTTGTCCACTGTTCGGCAACGTCACCACCCTCCTCACCGCCCGGAGTGAAAGGCGTCACACGGTTGTGGACGTTTGGGTTGTGGAGCACTGGGGGAAAACTGGGGACACACCTGTGGACCAATCGGGGTCTCCTGGGGATGGCCTGTGCAGAACTTTCGCTTCTCCACAGGACCCCCTACTTGTCCACCGCCTCCACCCACAGCCCCGGTGGACAAAAAACGGGCATTGACCTGCGTGAACGCGGTTATCCACGGTTTCCACAGGCCCTACTACTACCCCCATAGACAGTTAGGCCGGATTCCGTTTTCAAGCAGGCCCTGTGCACAAGTCCGTCGGACGGCCTCCCCGACGCTCCCCTCCCGACTTGACCGCCAGCCGCACGGACTGTCGGTGCCGTGCGTCAGACTGTTCTCCGGCACCCAGCCGACGACGAAGGCCAGCAACAGCAGGAGGCGGTTCCGGTGAAGATCCGGGTGGAGCGCGACGTACTCGCGGAGGCGGTGGCGTGGGCGGCCCGTAGCCTCCCGGCCCGGCCGCCGGTGCCCGTCCTCGCGGGCCTGCTGCTGAAGGCCGAGGACGGCACGCTCAGCCTCTCCGGCTTCGACTACGAGGTCTCCGCCCGCGTCTCCGTCGAGGCGGACGTGGAGGAGGACGGCACCGTCCTGGTCTCCGGCCGGCTGCTGGCCGACATCTGCCGCGCCCTCCCCAACCGCCCGGTGGAGATTTCCACAGACGGTGTACGGGCGACCGTGGTCTGCGGCTCCTCCCGGTTCACCCTCCACACCCTGCCTGTGGAGGAGTACCCGGCCCTGCCCGAGATGCCGGGCGCGACCGGCACCGTCTCCGGCGAGGTCTTCGCCGCGGCCGCCGCCCAGGTCGCCATCGCCGCCGGCCGTGACGACACGCTGCCTGTGCTCACCGGTGTGCGCATCGAGATCGAGGGCGACCGGGTCACCCTGGCCTCCACCGACCGCTACCGCTTCGCGGTCCGCGAGTTCCTGTGGAAGCCGGAGAACCCGGACGCGTCCGCCGTCGCGCTGGTCCCCGCCAAGACGCTGCTCGACACCGCGAAGTCGCTGACCAGCGGTGACACGGTCACCCTGGCGCTGTCGGGCTCCGGCAAGGGCGAGGGCCTGATCGGCTTCGAGGGCGCCGGCCGCCGCACCACGACCCGCCTGCTCGAAGGCGACCTGCCCAAGTACCGCACGCTCTTCCCGACGGAGTTCAACTCCGTCGCCGTGATCGAGACCGCCCCCTTCGTCGAGGCCGTCAAGCGCGTGGCCCTGGTCGCCGAGCGGAACACCCCGGTGCGCCTGAGCTTCGAGCAGGGTGTGCTGATCCTGGAGGCCGGCTCCTCCGACGACGCACAGGCTGTGGAGCGCGTCGACGCCAAGCTGGAGGGCGACGACATCTCGATCGCCTTCAACCCGACCTTCCTGCTCGACGGCCTGAGCGCGATCGACTCGCCCGCCGCGCAGCTGTCCTTCACCACGTCGACCAAGCCGGCGCTGCTCAGCGGCCGCCCCGCGGTCGACGCGGAGGCGGACGAGGCGTACAAGTACCTGATCATGCCGGTGCGCCTCTCCGGCTGATCCGCTCGTCGGTGCAGGTCAGGCCCGGTCTCGCGCCCGCGGGGCCGGGCCTGGACGCTTCTGCACGGGGCCCGGCGTAGGCTCGGTCCGGGAGGCACCGCCGCGCGGCACGACCCTGCCGCACGCGCGCCGCACCCACGAACGTTTCGCCCCAACGCAAGCCCCAACGCAAGAAGGAACCACCTGATGGAGCTCGGTCTCGTCGGTCTCGGCAAGATGGGCGGCAACATGCGCGAGCGCATCCGCCGCGCAGGCCACACCGTCATCGGATACGACCGCAACCCGGACATCGCCGACGTCCACAGCCTGTCCGAGCTTGTGGACAGCCTCGCGGCGCCGCGCGTCGTGTGGGTGATGGTCCCGGCCGGCGAGGCCACCCAGTCCACGGTCGACGAGCTCTCCGAGCTGCTCTCGCCCGGCGACATCGTCGTCGACGGCGGGAACTCGCGCTGGACCGACGACGAGAAGCACGCCGCCGAGCTGGCCGCCAAGGGCATCGGCTTCGTCGACTGCGGAGTCTCCGGCGGTGTCTGGGGCCTGGAGAACGGCTACGCGCTCATGTACGGCGGCGACAAGGAGCACGTCGCCGCGGTGCAGCCGGTCTTCGACGCGCTCAAGCCCGAGGGCGAGCTCGGCGCCGTGCACGCCGGCAAGGTCGGTGCGGGCCACTTCGCGAAGATGGTCCACAACGGCATCGAGTACGCCATGATGCAGGCCTACGCCGAGGGCTGGGAGCTGCTGGAGAAGGTCGACTCCGTCACCGACGTGCGCGAGGTGTTCCGGTCCTGGCAGGAGGGGACGGTCATCCGCTCCTGGCTGCTGGACCTCGCGGTGAACGCCCTGGACGAGGACGAGCACCTGGACGGGCTGAAGGGCTACGCGCAGGACTCGGGCGAAGGCCGCTGGACGGTGGAGGCCGCGATCGACAACGCGGTGCCGCTGCCGGCGATCACCGCGTCGCTGTTCGCGCGTTTCGCCTCGCGCCAGGAGGACTCGCCGCAGATGAAGATGATCGCCGCGCTGCGCAACCAGTTCGGCGGGCACGCGGTCGAGAAGAAGTAGTCCGGGCAGCAGCCCGGACGCAGGAAGTACACAGGGCCGGGGGAGGTCGGCGCCGTCATGCATGTCTCGCATCTGTCGTTGGCCGATTTCCGCTCGTACGCCCGGGCCGAGGTCCCGCTCGACCCGGGCGTCACGGCCTTCGTGGGCCCGAACGGCCAGGGCAAGACGAACCTGGTCGAGGCCATCGGCTACCTGGCGACGCTGGGCAGCCACCGCGTCTCCTCCGACGCCCCGCTGGTACGGATGGGCGCGCAGCGCGCGATCGTCCGGGCGGCCGTGACCCAGGGCGAGCGGCAGCAGCTGGTGGAGCTGGAGCTGAACCCGGGCCGGGCGAACCGGGCCCGCATCAACCGGTCCTCGCAGGTCAGGCCGCGCGATGTGCTGGGGATCGTACGGACGGTGCTGTTCGCGCCGGAGGACCTGGCCCTGGTCAAGGGCGACCCGGGGGAGCGGCGCCGCTTCCTCGACGAGCTGATCACGGCGCGCGCGCCGCGGATGGCGGGGGTCCGCTCCGACTACGAGCGCGTGCTCAAGCAGCGCAACACCCTGCTGAAGTCGGCGGCCATGGCCCGCCGGCACGGCGGCCGGTCCATGGACCTGTCGACGCTCGACGTGTGGGACCAGCACCTGGCACGGGCGGGCGCGGAGCTGCTGGCGCGGCGGCTGGATCTGATCGGTGCGCTGGAGCCGCTGGCGGACAAGGCGTACGAGCAGCTGGCGCCGGGCGGCGGCCCGGTGGGGCTCACGTACAAGGGGAGCGCGGAGCCGGCCGGGGCGCAGTCGCGCGAGGAGCTGTACGAGGTGCTGCTGGCGGCGCTCGGCGAGGCGCGCAAGCAGGAGATCGAGCGGGGCGTGACCCTGGTGGGCCCGCACCGCGACGACGTGCTGCTGCGGCTGGGCGATCTGCCGGCGAAGGGGTACGCGAGCCACGGCGAGTCCTGGTCGTACGCGCTCGCGCTGCGGCTGGCGGCCTACGAGCTGCTGCGCGCCGAGGGCGGCGAGCCGGTGCTGATCCTGGACGACGTGTTCGCGGAGCTGGACGCGCGGCGGCGGGAGCGGCTGGCGGAGCTGGTGGCCGGGGGCGAGCAGGTGCTGGTGACGGCTGCGGTGGACGACGACGTTCCGGGCGTGCTGACGGGTACCCGGTACGCGGTGTCCGGTGGTGAGGTGACCCGACAGTGAACGGCGACGCGGTGAACAGTGGCGGCCGGGGCAGGAACGGCGGCCAGGGCCGCAGCGGTGCCCCGGTCGGCGGCTCCGGCCGGCCGCAGGGCGAGCCCGCCCCGCAGCCGCCCTCGGGCGTGGACCTGGCCCGGCAGGCGCTGGC
>NZ_WTFF01000699.1 GCF_019400985.1 Streptomyces bambusae | reverse complement strand
CCGCAACCCACCCACACCACCCACCCACAACACCCACCTCACACCCCGCACCCGATACCCCCGCCCGCACCCACCCAGGAGCCCCCATGCCCCACTGCCCCTCCCCCTCCCCCTCCCCCACCGTCCTCATCTCCGGCGCCAGCATCGCCGGCCCCGCCCTCGCCTACTGGCTGGGCCGCCACGGCTTCCGCCCCACCGTCGTGGAGATCGCCCCCGCCCTCCGCGAGGGCGGCCAGGCCGTGGACTTCCGCGGCGAGACCCACCTCGCCGTCCTCGACCGCATGGGCATCCTCGATACGCTCCGGCGCATCCAGACCGGCGGCAGCCCGATGACCTTCGTCGACCCCGCCGGCAACCAGCAGCTGCACCTGCCCGCCGAGTTCGCCGGCGGCGACATCGAGGTCCTGCGCGGCGACCTCTCCCGCGTCCTGTACGAGATCTCGCTCCCCTTCACCGAGTACCTCTTCGGCGACACCATCACCTCCCTCACCGCGCCCCCTTCCCCCACCCAGCCCCCCTCCGGCGTCCGCGCCCCCTTCCGCAACGCCTCGCCCCGCACCTTCGACCTCGTCGTCGGCGCCGACGGCATCCACTCCAACGTCCGCCGCCTCGCCTTCGGCCCCGAGGAGGCCCACGTCACTCACCTCGGCTACTACGCCGCCACCTGGACCCTCCCCCACCCCCCCCCCCCCCCCCCCCCCCCCCCCCCCCCCCCCCCCCCCCCCCCC
Source organism: Streptomyces bambusae (assembly GCF_019400985.1). Classification (GTDB taxonomy): domain Bacteria; phylum Actinomycetota; class Actinomycetes; order Streptomycetales; family Streptomycetaceae; genus Streptomyces; species Streptomyces bambusae_A. The sequence continues at coordinate 111 of NZ_WTFF01000699.1, read as the reverse complement.
CCCCCCCCGCCCCGCCCGCCCCCGCCCCCCCCCCACCCCCCCCCCCCCCGCCCCCCCGCCCCCCCTTCACCCTCTCTGCTGTTTCTCCACCACCCTCGCCCCCCCACCCCC
>NZ_WTFF01000698.1 GCF_019400985.1 Streptomyces bambusae | reverse complement strand
CGCCGAGACTGGTGCACGGGTAAGATGGTCGGCAGCGTCAGAGTTGTATAAGAGACAGGGTCGCGGCGGTGCTCGGCGGCGCCGGGGTCTTCGGCGTGCTGAAGCTGACCGGCGAGGACGGTACGGCCTCGGGCGGGACCTCGGCCGGTGCGTCGGGCGGCACCGGCACCACCGACGGCAAGGGGTCCGGCGCGCCGCTCCCGGCCGGCTGGACCAAGGTCGTGGACCCGGCCGGCTTCACGCTGTACGTCCCCCAGGGCTGGCGCCGCCAGGTCGACGGGGACCAGATCGACTACACCCCGGACAACGGCAAGCACTTCATCCGCATCGCCAGCGACACGACGCCGGACTACGAGAACCCGTACGTGCACGTGCTCGACCTGGAGAAGCAGGTGAGCCGGCGTACCGACTACAAGCGGCAGAAGCTGAACCAGAACACCTTCCGGGACAGCACCCGCGCGGCGATCTGGGAGTTCACCTGGACCGAGAAGGGGGTGCACGCCGGTCCGCGCCGGTCCATCGAGCAGATGTACTTCGCCCCGGACGGCACCGAGTACGCGGTGTACATGTCGGGTCCGGCGGCCGACTGGGAGACCACGCGCGCACAGTTCGACACCGTGCTCAGCGGCTGGGCCCCGCCCGAGGGCTGAGCCAGGGAGCCAGGGAGCCAGGGCATTCCGCCAGCAATCGCTGGCGGAATGGCAAAATATGGTTACCGGCGGGTACCCAAAGGTTCCGGGTCCTCCAAACCTCCCCTCCCTGACGGTGCCGCAGGGGCCCGCCCCCCCCAAACCCCACCTCTTTTATACAACTTACCCTCCCGCCCGGCCTCACCATCGCTGTCCTGCGTGCCGCGGTCT
>NZ_WTFF01000697.1 GCF_019400985.1 Streptomyces bambusae | reverse complement strand
CTGCTGGTCCTCGCCGCCACCGGCGCCGCCGTGCTGGAGGTCCGCCGCCGCGGGGTCACCCCGGCCGGCAGCGACACCGACCCGCTGCTGATCGCGGCTCCGCTGCTGCTCGCGCTGTGCGGGGGGCTGCTGCTGGCCCGGCTCCTGCCGGTGCTGACCGGGTGGCTCGCCCGGGTGGCCGCCCGCCGCTCCGGGCTGGTCGGGTTCCTCGGGCTGGTGCGGGCCGCACGCGGCTCGGGATCCCGCGGCGGCGGGGCGTCGCAGCCCCGCGGCCGGACCGGTCCCTCCGTCCTGCCGCTGATCGCCCTGCTCCTCGCCGTCACGACCGGGGGGTTCGGGGCCGCCGTCCTGGCGTCCGTGGACTCGGCCCGGCTCAAGGTGGCCCGGCTGGCCATCGGGGGCGACGCGGCGATCTCCGCGCTCCGGGCCGCGCCGCTCCCGGACGGCCTCGTGAAGGCCGCGGGCGAGCTGCCGGGCGTACGGGTGTCCGCAGCGGTGTGGACGGACGACGACTCCTTCATCGTCGGCACCCCCCAGGGCCGCACCCGGATCACCCTGATCATCGCCGAGCCAGCCGCCTACGCGGAGCTGTCCCGCGGCATGGGCTGCGGCGCCTTCGACCCGGCCCTGCTGAGCGGAGGCGGTACGGGCAGTGCCGACGCCCCGGTGCCCGCGCTGTTCAGCGCCGGCCTGGCGCGGCAGGCCGGCCCGGGGGGTACGTACGCGCTGCGGCCGGGCCCGGGCGGCGAGCTCCAGGCCAAGGTGGCCGGCACGTTCGACTGCACCCCCGCCCGGCCGGGCCCGGGCGGGGAGACCGTCGTGCTGCCGGCGGGACCCCCGTCTGTCATCTTTCACCCTCCCCGAGCCCCCGTGA
>NZ_WTFF01000696.1 GCF_019400985.1 Streptomyces bambusae | reverse complement strand
CCGCACAGAACGCGTCCTCCGCAGCCATGTTATAAGTAAGACGACGCCACCCCCCCCCCCGCCCCCCGCGGGATGACGGCAAGGGGGGAGGAGGGTGGGGCCCCCCCCCCCCCCCCCCCGCCCCCCCCCCCCGAAGGAGACCGCGCCCCCGGGGCCGCCGAACCCATAACCCCCGTTACCCCCCCCCCCCCCCCCCCGCCCCCCCCGCCCCGCCCCGACCCCGACCCCGGCGCCGGCGCCGGCCGCAACCCCCACTCCCGAGCCCAGCCGCCGCATCACCATCGCGACGGACTCCCCCGAGACCATCGCGGACGCCCTGACCGCCCACCTCGACCCGGACGACCTCAAGGCGGTCACAGAACTCCTGATGACCCGCATCTGACCTGACCCGCACCGCACCACGCACGCCGGGGGCGCTGACGGCATTAACGCCGTTAACGCCCCCACGTGCGTTTCATGTGCGTTCCAACGTGCGTTTCACGTAGGCTCGGCCCTGGAGGTTGGAGATACCCATGCACAACGAACAAGAGAGCCTCTTCGCAGCGGTCGACGCCCTGCTCGAAGAAGCAGCCGCCCAGGACGTGCTCCCGCACCCGGACGAGCGCAAGCGCCTGCGCGAAGCCGCCGGCCTGAGCCAGGACCAGGTGGCCAAGGCCCTGTCGGTCCGCCGCGAGACGGTCACCTCCTGGGAGACCGGCCGCACGGAACCCCCACCCCCCCACCCCTCCCCCCCCCCCCCCCCCCCGCCCCGCTCCCCCCACCCTCACCCCCGCACCCCAGCCCCACCCGCCCCCCCCACCACACCCCCCCTCCCACGCGACCCCTCCCCCACCCCAGCCCCCTCCACCCCCACCCGCCCCCCCCCCCCACACCCCACACCAC
>NZ_WTFF01000695.1 GCF_019400985.1 Streptomyces bambusae | reverse complement strand
GTGCGGGAGCGGCGCCGGACGCGGCCTACGCGGCGGGAGCCGGAGCCGGCGCCGGCACCGGACTCGGAGCCGAGACCGGTGCCGGAGCCGTGCCCGGGGCCGGGGCCGGTACCGGAGTCGGGTACCAGCCCGGAGCCCCGCCCGGAGTCCCGCCCGGTCGCGGAGCCCGGTCCGCGCCTGGAGTCCCGGCCGGAGCCGGGGTCGGGGACGCGCCCGGGGCCGGAGTCCGGGGCGGTGTCGGTGTCGGCGTGGGCTGTCCGGGCGAGACGTCGGGCGGGTCCGCGGGGGTCCGGGCGAGGATCCGGTCGACCACCCCGCGGACGGTCTTGATCCGGGACAGCTCCTCGACGGCCGCATCGATGCTGCCGTCCGGCTCCTGGGGCAGGCCCACCCGGTCGGCCAGCGCACCGATGATCTCGACGCGCTTGATGGAGTCGACCGACAGGTCGGCTTCGAGGTCCAGATCGGGGTCCAGCATGTCCCGGGGGTAGCCGGTGCGGGTGTGGACGATCTCCAGCACCGCGTCCAGCAGCTCCTCGGCAGTCGGCGGGCGTCCTGCCCCCGCCACGGGCCCGGAGCTCACGGCCGCCGACCCGGACACCCCGACCGGTGCCGGTGCCGGTGCCGGTACCGCTACCGGTGCGGGCACCGGGAGCGCTGTCGGCACGGGCCACGGCGCGGGAGTCTGCGCAGGGTCCGGCATGGGCAACGCGCCGGGTTGCGGCAGCGGCACGCTCGTGCCCAAGTAGCCCAGCAGCACATCGCGTTGCGCCGCCACCAGCTCCCGCGCGCCGCGCAGGTACTCCAGCAACGCCTCCTCCCGCGCCCCGGCCGCCGCGGCGCCCGCGGTCGCGGTACCAGCACCCGAGGCCCCTGCACCTGCCGCGCCCGCCGCACCCTCACCCGCACCC
>NZ_WTFF01000694.1 GCF_019400985.1 Streptomyces bambusae | reverse complement strand
CATTAGTGAGCATAGAGCAGCGTCGCTGTCGGCTATGAGAGTAGTGTGCAGTGGACCGTGAGTCCGCGCGGCTTGCCCGCGTAGGATCCTCGGCGGCGTCAGATGTGTATAAGCGAGAGGGGTCGTCGGGCACCAGGGCCGCGTCGGCGAGGGTCGGGGCGGCGGGCACCAGGGCGGCGTCGGCGAGGGTCGGGGCGTTGTGCACGGACAGGGGCTCGGCGGCCGGGGCGTCGGCGGCCGGGGCCTCGGACACGGGGGCCGGGGACTCGGAGGCGGCGGCCTCGGGGGCCGGGGCGTCGGGTGCCGGGCTGCCCTTCGTGCCCTTCGTCAGCGACGTCTTCGCGTCGCCGGCCGGCGCGGACTCGGTTCCGGCGGCCGGGGCGGGGGCGGGTGCGGGTATGGACACCCCCTCGGTGGTGGGTGCGCCCCCCGGCTCCGCGGGCGGGGTGGTGGACGGCTGCGGGGGCGTGGTCATGCCTGCCGGATCCTTGTCTGGAGGTGGTGCTGGAGGTGGTGCTGGAGTGGTTCTGGTCGTGAAACCGGCCGATCACGTTCCGAACCGTCCGGTGATCGACAGCCTGCCATGCCCCACTCGCCGCCCGGCACCGATTTCGACTGCTGTGCACTCCCGGGCCACCGTCCGTGACCTGCTGATTCATGGGCAGAGGCAACGAAATCGGGCTCGGTTCCGTCTTCACGGGCATGGGAGACAGTCGTACGGCCGGGCGTACCCGGCGGCACCAGCTCCACCGGGGCACGGCCCCGCGTCGCACGTGGGAGGCGGTCCACGCCGCCCCGGCGGCAGCTCACGGCCCGGCCCGCCCGGGCGCGATACGACAGAAGCCGGACCGGCCGGCCCCGTGGGGCCAGGGCGCGGTCAGGTCCGCCGGCCAGGGCCCCGCCCACCCGGGCCAGGCC
>NZ_WTFF01000693.1 GCF_019400985.1 Streptomyces bambusae | reverse complement strand
TGAGGGTATAAAGAACCGGCACCCCAGCCGCCGGCCCCGCCGGAAGGCCGCCTCCGCGCTGCCGCCGCCCGCCGCGCACCGCAGGTGCCGCTCGGCGGCCCGCTCCTCGCCGTCGCGGACCAGGGCGATGCCGACCTGGAGTGCCGCGTCGGTGTGCCCGGCGGCGGCCGCCCGCTCGTACCAGCGCAGCGCCATCTCGTCCTCGTCGCGGCTGGCGAAGAGGATGCCCAGGTTGAAGGCGGCGTCCACGCTGCCCGCCTCGGCCGCCTTGGAGAACCAGGGCTCGGCGCCGGCCGCGTCCCCGCCCTGCAGGAGCAGGATCGCCAGGGCGTTGGCCGCCTCGCGGTGGCCGGCGTACGCGGCGCGGCGGTACCACTGCTCGGCCTGCGCGGTGCGGTCCTGTGCGGCGCACAGCAGAGCAAGGTTGTACGCCCCGTTTTGATCGCCCGCGTCCATGGCCGAGCGGTACCAGCGCTCCGCGGTCTGGGTCTCCCCGCGGGCGGCGTGCAGCGCGCCCAGGGCGTTGGCGGCGTTGCCGTCGCCGTCCTGGGCGGCCCGGTGCCACCACGCGGCCGCGCTGTCCTCGTCCCCCGCGTCGCGCAGCAGGAAGCCCAGGGCGCACGCGGCGCGGGCCTCGCCCTGCTTGGCGGAGGTCAGGTACCAGCGCTCGGCCTCCTTGAGCTCGCCGCGGGCCTCCAGCATCGCGCCCAGGTGCAGGGCGGCCCGGCGGTGGCCGCGGGCTGCGGCCTGCCGGTACCACTGCTCGGCCGCGGCCGGGTCGCGGCGGCGCAGGATCCGGGCGGGGCGGGTGGCGGCCTCGCGGCTGTCTCTTTTTCACATTTGACGCTGCCGACGATCCTCACCGTGTTTGTCCCTGCTTGCAGCGGGACTTTTCATGTAATATCACAAACGATCTAGTGA
>NZ_WTFF01000692.1 GCF_019400985.1 Streptomyces bambusae | reverse complement strand
GGCCGACCCGGTCCACGGCGCCGTACGGGCGCTGCTGCGCACCGCGCAGGCCGAGCACCCCGGCCGCCTCCTGGTGGTCGCGTGCGACGGGCGGGACGAGTCCTGGGCCGCGCTGCCCGGGGTGCTGGCCACCGCCGAGCAGGAGGTCGCCGTCCGGGCGGGGCAGCCGTACGCCCCCAGGCTCGTCCCCCTCGCGGCCGGCGACCAGGCCGGACCCGACGCCGGACCTGACGCCGGATCCGACGCCGGGCCCGCGGCCCGCCCCGCGCTCGACGGGACCGTCCTGATCACGGGCGGCACCGGCGGCCTCGGCGGCGCCGTCGCCGAGCACCTGGTCCGCCACCACGGGGTCACCGACCTGGTGCTGCTCGGCCGGAGCGCGACCGTCGACCCCGGACACGAGGAACGCGCGGCCGCCCTGCGCGCCCTCGGCGCCCGGGTCACTCTCGCCGCCTGCGACGTCACCGATCGCGCCGCGCTGGCGGACGTCCTGGCCGGCATCCCGTCCGACCGCCCGCTGGCCGCGGTGGTCCACGCGGCCGGTGTCGTCGACGACGGGCTGCTGACCGGGCTCACGGAGGAGCGGTTCGCCGGCGTGATGCGCGTCAAGGCGGCCGGCGCGGTCGCCCTGCACGAGCTGACCCGGGACGCGGACCTCGCCGCCTTCGTGCTGTTCTCGTCGGCGTCCGCCGTCATGGGCAGCCCCGGCCAGGCCAACTACGCCGCCGCCAACGGCTTCCTCGACGCCTTCGCCCACCACCGCCAGGCGCTCGGCCTGCCCGCGCAGTCCCTCCAGTGGGGCCCGTGGGCACACGAGCGGGGCATGGCCGGCCGGCTCGGCGCGGACGCCGTGGCCCGGATGGCCCGTCAGGGCACCGTGCCGCTGGCCACCGACGAGGCCCTGCGGCTCCTCGACGAGGCACTGGCC
>NZ_WTFF01000691.1 GCF_019400985.1 Streptomyces bambusae | reverse complement strand
CCACCGGCCTGCCCGGGCAGGTGTCTGCCGCGGGCGCGGCGTGGGCGGGCGGTGTCGTGGGCAGTGGCTCCGCCGTCGGCCCGGCGGGCCCGGCCGCGGGTTCCCTGGTCCAGGGGGAGGCCGGGGCATACGCCGGCGCCGGCGGGCCGGTGCCCGTCGTCGAGCTGGTCCACGGGGACGCCGGCCTGCGCAAGGCCCTGGCCTGGGTGCTGCGGGACTTCGTCGTCGTGCCGACCCTGGCGGAGGCCGAGGAGATCGCCGCCGCGGGCGGCGCCACCGTGGCCGTGACCGGGGACGGGGACGTGCTCGGGGCGCATCTGGCCCACGGCGGGTCCGCCGGGGCACCCAGCCTGCTGGAGGTGCAGGCCGCGGTGGACGAGGCCGCCCGGGAGCTGGCCGGGCTCGACGTACGCTGCGCCGAGCTGGCCGGCGTACGGGCGGACGCCGAGACGCGCCGACGGGACTGCGCGGACCGCGTCGAGGAGCTCGCACAGCGGCTGCGGGCCGCCGAGAAGGCCAGGACGGGCGTGGCCCAGCAGCTCGGGCGCCTCGCCGGCCAGGCGAAGGGCGCGGCCGGCGAGGCCGAGCGCAGCGCCGCCGCCGCGGCCAAGGCCGAGGACGCGCTCGAACAGGCCCGTACGGAGGTCGAGGAGTGCGCGGAGCGGCTCGCTGCTGCGGAGGAGGATGCCCCCCTCGGGGACGGAGGTGCGGAGGAGCCGGACCACTCCGTCCGCGACCGGCTGGCGGCCGACGGTGCCAACGCCCGGCAGACCGAGATGGAGGCCCGGCTCCAGCTGCGCACCCACGAGGAGCGGGTCAAGGGCCTGGCGGGCCGCGCCGACGGCCTCGACCGCGCGGCCCGGGCCGAGCGCGAGGCCCGGGTGGGGGCCCTTCTCAACTCCTGGCGCGTCCGAGGCTCTTGCGCGGTGGG
>NZ_WTFF01000690.1 GCF_019400985.1 Streptomyces bambusae | reverse complement strand
CGTCCTGCCGGGCCAGCCGGCCCAGGTCGAGGACGAACGCGCCGCGGCCGGCGCCGGCCAGCGCGGTGGCGGCGATCTCGACGGCCGCACCACCGGCCGGCTCCCGCAGGTACACCGGCGAGGTCCCCGCGGCCAGCGCGCCCGCCAACCGCCCCGGCAGCTCCCCGTACGGCGAGGACGGCAGGCCCGGCGAGGACGGCAGGCCCGGCGGTGCCGGCCTGAGCAGGTCCACCAGTTCCCAGGCCACCGCGTCGTCGCCCAGCAGATGGGCGGTGACCCGGTCGGGCACCCGCAACGACCGCCCCAGGAAGGGGCGTTCGGGCTCCTCCAGCAGCAGCAGGCCCCGCTCCGCCAGCGGGCCGCCCGCCGCCAGGCGGGACCGCGCGGCCGCCGAGGCCGCGGGCACCCCGCACAGCCCGAGCGCCAGCCCGACGGTGGGCCGCCGCCGTGTCACGTCGTCGTTCAGGTAGCCGTAGAGCTGCTCGAAGCGCCGGTCGAGGTCGGGCGCGAGGGCGATCAGGAGCAGCTCGGTGTCCAGCGGCCGGAGGGCGAAGTCGCGTTCCAGCGCCTCCAGCCGGGAGCTGCCGTCCCCGGCCGGGGGCGGGTCGACGGGGTCGGGCCACGGCACCTGGTCGGGGGTGCCGAGGATCCTGCGCACGGTGTCGTCGGACAGGTAGAGCCCGCGGAACGGGTCGTCGGCCTCCGGGTCCGTGCGGCGCCGCGCCTCGACGGCGGCGCGGACCCGGCTCTCCACGGCGGCAAGCCGGGCCGCCAGGTGGTCGTCGGCCATCAGCGTCCGCCCCGCCGACGGGCCCGCTCCGACCGCGGCCCGGGCACCCGGGCGGCCGGGGCCGGCCCGGCCCCTCGGCTGACCTGGGCCGCGCCCCGGGCCTCCGCCCGGTCGCGTTCCCCGTCTACCTAGCACCGTCCCT
>NZ_WTFF01000069.1 GCF_019400985.1 Streptomyces bambusae | reverse complement strand
GGCGGAGGCGGCGGGCGCGGCGGACGTGGCGGATGCGGCGGACACGGCGGACGCGGTGGCGGCCGGCGACCCGGTCGCCGGCGCACACACCGCCGCGGCCGCCCTGCTGGCCACCCTTCAGGAATGGGTCGCCGAGGAGCGGTTCGCCGGCTCCCGGCTGGTCGTCGCCACCCGGGACGCGGTGGCCACCCGTACCGGCGAGGACGTCACCGACCTCGTCCACGCGCCCGCCTGGGGCCTGGTCCGCTCGGCGCAGGCCGAGAACCCCGGCCGCCTGCTGATCGCGGACCTCGACGGGACCGAGGAGTCGGCCGCCGCCCTGCGCGGCGCCGTGGCCGGCGCCCTCGTGCACGACGAGCCGCAGACCGCGCTACGCACGGGCACCGCCCTGGTGCCGCGCCTGGTGCGGGCCGGCACCTCCACCGCCCTGGCCGCACCGGCCGGCGGGACCTGGGTGCTGGAGACCACCGCCGCAGGCACGCTCGACAACCTGGCCCTGCTGCCGCGGCCCGAGGCCGCCGAGGAGCTGCCCGAGGGCGGGGTGCGCATCGCCGTGCGCGCCGCCGGCCTCAACTTCCGCGACGTGCTCGTCTCCCTGGGGATGTACCCCGGCGGCGGCTTCATGGGCTGCGAGGCGGCCGGCGTGGTCGTCGGGACCGGCCCGGGCGTGACGCACCTCGCCGTCGGCGACCGGGTGATGGGCATGGTCCCGCACTCCTTCGGACCGCTGGCCGTCGCCGACGCCGCGATGGTGGCCCGCATTCCGCAGGGCTGGTCCTTCGAACAGGCCGCCTCCGTGCCCGCCGTCTTCCTGACCGCGTACTACGCGCTGGTGGACCTGGCGGGGCTGAAGGCGGGGGAGCGGATCGCGATCCATGCCGCTGCCGGCGGTGTGGGTTCGGCGGCGGTGCAGATCGCCCGGCACCTGGGTGCCGAGGTGTTCGGTACGGCCAGTGCCGGCAAGTGGGAGGCGCTGCGGGCGGCGGGTCTGGACGAGGCGCACATCGCGTCCTCGCGTGACGCCTCGTTCGAGGAGCGCTTCCTGGCCGCCACCGGCGGCGAGGGCGTGGACGTGGTCCTGGACTGCCTGGCCGGTGAGCTGGTGGACGCCTCGCTGCGGCTGCTGCCGCGCGGCGGCCGGTTCGTCGAGCTCGGCGCCACCGACGTACGCGACGCCGACGAGGTCGCCGCGGACCACCCCGGCGTGGCCTACCGCCGGTTCGACCTCGCCGAGGCCGGCCCGGAGCGCACCGCCGCCATGCTCGCCGAGCTGGTGGGGCTGTTCGAGTCGGGCGCGCTGGAACCGCTGCCGACGCGGAGCTGGGACATCCGCCGCGCTCCCGACGCCTTCCGGTTCATGAGCCAGGCCAAGCACACCGGCAAGATCGTGCTGACCGTGCCGCAGGGCTGGGACCCGGCGGGTACGGTCCTGGTCACCGGCGGTACGGGGACCCTGGGCGCGCTGGTGGCCAAGCACCTGGTCACGGAGCACGGGGTGAAGCACCTGCTGCTGACCGGCCGGCGCGGCCCCGAGGCCCCGGGCGCGGCCGAACTCGTCGCGGAGATCGCCGAACTCGGCGGCTCCGCCGAGGTGGTGGCCTGCGACGCCGCCGACCGGGAGGCGCTGAAGGCCCTGCTGGACGGCGTACCGGCCGACCGCCCGCTCACCGGCGTCGTCCACGCCGCGGGCGTCGTCGACGACGGTGTCTTCGCCTCGCTCACCCCCGAGCGGATGGAGCACGCCATGCGGCCCAAGGTGGACGCCGCGTGGAACCTCCACGAGCTGACCCGCGGGCTGGACCTCGGCCGGTTCGTGCTCTACTCCTCGGCGGCCGGCGTGACCGGCAACTCCGGCCAGGCCAACTACGCCGCCGCCAACACCTACCTGGACGCCCTCGCCCACCACCGCCGCGCCCAGGGCCTGCCCGCCACCTCGCTCGCCTGGGGCATGTGGCACACGATCAGCGACCTGACCGCCGCACTGGACGACACCGACCTCGCCCGCTTCAACCGGGGCGGAGTCACCCCGCTCACCGCCGAGCAGGGCCTTGCCCTCTTCGACGCCGCGGTGGAGCAGGACGAGGCACTGGCCGTGCCCGTACGGCTCGACCCGGACGCCCTGCGCGACTCCGCGGGCGGCGCCGCCCTGCCGGCCCTCTACCGGGCGCTGGTACGGACCCCGGTCCGCCGGGCCGCGGGCACCGCGGCCGGTACGGCCGAACCCGACGGCTCCGCGCTGACCCGCAAGCTCGCCGGGCTCACTGCCGAACGCTGCCACGAGGTCCTGCTCGACGTCGTCCGCACCAACGTGGCCGCCGTCCTCGGGCACAGCAGCCCCGCCGCGGTCGAGACCGACCGGGCCTTCAAGGAGCTGGGCTTCGACTCGCTCACCGCGGTCGAGCTGCGCAACCGCCTCGGGGCGGTCACCGGGCTGCGCCTGCCGGCGACGCTCGTCTTCGACCACCCCACCCCGGCCGAGCTCGCCGACCACCTGCGCGCCGAGCTCGCCCCGGAGGCGGAGACGGAGGCGGCCGCGGCGGACGCCACCGGCGGGGACGCCCCGATCGACGAGGCACACCTCAGGCGGGCGCTGGCCACCGTCCCGCTGGCCCGGCTGCGCGAGGCGGGCGTGCTCGACACGCTGCTGCGCCTGGCCGGCAGCGCGGCGGCCGAACCGGCCGCGGCCGACGACGCCGGGGCACGGGAGGACTCGATCGCCACGATGGACCTCGACGATCTCGTTTCCCTGGCCCTGGACGGCGACACCCACTGACCCGCGAAGCTGAGATCCGGAGATCATCCATGAGTACCCCCTCGGAAAAGGTCGTCGAAGCGCTGCGGGCGTCGCTGACGGAGACCGAACGGCTGCGCCGGCAGAACCAGCAGCTGGTCGCCGCCCCGCACGAGCCCATCGCCGTCGTGGCCATGAGCTGCCGGTTCCCCGGCGGCATCGAATCCCCGGACGACCTCTGGGAGTTCGTCGCCAAGGAGGGGGACGCGGTCTCCGGGTTCCCCGACAACCGGGGCTGGGACCTCGGCGACACGGGCACCGTGCGGGAAGCCGCGTTCGTGCCCGACGTCGACGAGTTCGACGCCGCCTTCTTCGGGATCTCACCCCGGGAGGCGCTGGCCATGGACCCCCAGCAGCGGCTGCTGCTGGAGGCCTCCTGGGAGACGCTGGAGCGCGGCGGGTTCGACCCGTACACGCTCAAGGGCAGCCGCACCGGTGTCTACATCGGCGCCTCCCAGCCCTCGTACGCCCAGAGCCTCGGGGACGAGGCCGAGGGCGCCGAGGGGCACCTCGTCACGGGCTCCGTGGCCAGTGTGATCTCCGGCCGGCTCTCCTACACGTACGGCTTCGAGGGCCCGGCGGTGACCATCGACACCGCCTGCTCCTCCTCCCTGGTCGCCGTGCACCTCGCGGTCCAGGCGCTGCGCCAGGGCGAGTGCTCGCTCGCCCTGGCCGGCGGGGTCACCGTGATGGCGTCCCCCGGACTCTTCGTGGGCTTCAGCGCCCAGGGCGTCATGGCCTTCAGCGGCCGCTGCAAGGCCTTCGCCGCCTCCGCCGACGGCACCTCCTTCTCCGAGGGGGTGGGCCTGGTGCTGCTGGAGAAGCTCTCCGACGCCCGCCGCCACGGCCACGAGGTGCTCGCCGTGATCCGCGGCTCGGCCGTCAACCAGGACGGCGCCTCCAACGGCCTGACCGCCCCCAGCGGCAAGGCCCAGCAGAAAGTCATCAAGCAGGCCCTGGCCAACGCCCGCCTGACGGCCGACCAGGTCGACGCGGTCGAGGCGCACGGCACCGGCACCACCCTCGGCGACCCGATCGAGGCACACGCCCTGCTGGCCACATACGGCCAGGGCCGCGCCGAGGGGCAGCCGCTGTGGCTGGGCTCGCTGAAGTCCAACATCGGCCACACCCAGGCCGCCTCCGGCGTCGGCGGCATCATCAAGACCGTCATGGCGCTGCGGCACGGGGTGCTGCCCAAGACCCTGCACGTCGACGCGCCCTCCCCGCACATCGACTGGGCCGCCGGCGACGTCGAACTCCTCCTGGAGTCGCGGCCCTGGCCCGAGACCGACCACCCGCGCCGGGCCGCCGTCTCCTCCTTCGGCCTCAGCGGCACCAACGCGCACGCCATCCTGGAGGCCGCGCCCGAGCCGGCTGCGGAGGCGGCCCCGGCGCCCGCCGGCACCGGCACCGGCACGGACACCGGCACCGGCACCGGCACCGGCACCGGCACCGGCACCGGCACCGGCACCGTCCCGGTCATCGGTACGGACGCCCCGCTCGCCTGGGTCCTCTCGGGCAAGGGCAAGGCGGCCCTGGACGCCCAGACCGCCCGGCTGCGGGAGCTCGTCCGCACCGACGCCGCGCTGCGGCCGCAGGACGTCGGACTGTCGCTGGCCACCACCCGCTCCGCCTTCGAGCACCGCGCGGTGGTGCTGGGCTCGACCCGGGAGGAGCTCCTGGCGGCCCTGGACACCGACCCGGCCGCGGCCGGCATCGCGGACGCGGGCGGCAAGACCGTGTTCGTCTTCCCCGGGCAGGGTTCGCAGTGGGCGGGCATGGCCGTGGAACTCCTCGACGGCTCCCCGCTGTTCGCGGCCCGGTTCGCCGAGGTCGCGGGCGCGGTCGAGGCGCACGTCGACTGGTCCGTGGAGGACGTGCTGCGGGGCGTCGAGGGTGCGCCGGAGCTGACCGCGATCGAGGTGCTCCAGCCGGTCCTGTTCACCGTGATGGTCTCCCTCGCCGAGCTGTGGCAGGCCGCCGGGGTCCGTCCCGATGCGGTGGTCGGCCACTCGCAGGGCGAGATCGCGGCGGCCGCGGTCTCGGGCGCCCTCTCCCTTCAGGACGCGGCGAAGATCGTGGTGCTGCGTTCGCAGCTGTTCGCCGACGAGCTGGTCGGCCGTGGCGCGGTCGCCTCGGTCTCGCTGGGCGCGGACGTCGTACGGGCGCGGATCGCGCCGTACGGGGACGCCCTGTCCATCGCCGGCATCAACGGCCCGGGCACGGTCACCGTCGCCGGCGAGGTCGCCCCGCTTCAGGAACTGGTGGCCGCGCTGGAGGCCGAGGGCGTCCGCGCGAAGATCGTGCCGTCGACGGTGGCCTCGCACTGCGCGCAGGTCGACCGGCTCAAGGAGCGCATCCTGGAGCTGCTCGCCTTCGTGGAGCCACGGGAGGGCACCGTACCGCTGTACTCCACCGTCACCGGCGAGGTGCTGGAAGGCCCCGAGCTGGACGCCGCGTACTGGTACGAGAACTGCCGCCGGCCGGTGTCCTTCGAGCCGGTCGTACGCACCCTGCTCGCCGACGGCTTCCGGGCGTTCATCGAGTCCAGCGCCCACCCCGTGCTGACGTACGGCCTGCTGGAGACCGCCGAGGACGCCGGCGCCGACATCCTGGCGACCGGCACCCTGCGCCGCGAGGAGGGCGGCCCCGCCCGGTTCTGCACCTCGCTCGCGACGGCCTGGACCCGCGGCGTCCCCGTCGACTGGACCGCCCTGTACGCCGGCCGCGGCGCCCGCACCACCGCGCTGCCCACGTACGCCTTCCAGCGCCAGAGCTACTGGCTGAAGCCCGCCCCGGCCCGGCCCGAGGCGGCGCCCGCCGCCGCGCCCACCGCCGACGAGACGGAGGCCCGGTTCTGGGCCGCCGTCGAGGCGGAGGACCTGGAGTCCCTGGCCGGCACCCTCGACCTGGCGGAGCGCCGGGCGCTCGGCGAGCTGCTCCCCGCGCTCGCCGGCTGGCGCCGCAGGCACCGCGCCCACGCCACCGTCGACTCCTGGCGCTACAAGGTGACCTGGACCCCGCTGTCCGCCACCGGACCCGCCGGCACCCTGCACGGCACCTGGCTGATCGTCACCCCGGCGGGCGCGGCGGCCGGTCCGGTGTCCGGCACGGTCGCGGCCGGCCTCGCGGCCCACGGCGCCGGCACCGTCGTCCTGGAGACAGACCCCGCCGCCGGGCGCGAGGAGATCGCCGCCCGCCTCGCGGAGACCACGGCCGCCCTGCCCCGCCTCGCCGGAGTGCTCTCCCTGCTCGGCCTCGACCCCGACCACGGCGCCACCGCCACCCACGTCCTGGTCCAGGCCCTCGCCGACGCGGGCGTCACCGCCCGCCACTGGGCCGCCACCCGCGGCGCCGTCGCGGCCGGCCGGGCCGACGCCCCCGCCGTACCGGCGCAGGCCCGCGTCTGGGGCCTCGGCCGGGTCGTCGCCCTCGAACAGCCCGGCACCTGGGGCGGCCTGGTCGACCTGCCGGCCGTCGTCGACGACCGGGCCGTGGCCCGGCTGGCCCGCCTGCTCTCCGGCGGCTACGGCGAGGAGGACCAGGTCGCGATCCGTACCAGCGGCATCCTCGGGCGGCGGCTGGTGCGGGCGGCGCTGGGTGAGCGGGAGCCGGTGCGTTCGTGGACGCCGCGTGGCACGGTGCTGGTCACCGGGGGTACGGGCGGGGTGGGTGCGCAGGTGGCCCGCCGGCTGGCGGCCACCGGCGCGGAACACGTGGTGCTCACCAGCCGGCGCGGGCCCGGGGCTCCGGGCGCCGAGGAGCTGGCGGCGGAGATCCGAGAGCTGGGCGCCGAGGTGACCCTCGCCGCGTGCGACATGGCCGACCGGGCGCAGGTCGAGGCGGTCCTCGCCGCGATCCCGGCCGACCGGCCGCTGACCGCCGTCGTCCACGCCGTCGGCGTCCCGCAGTACACCCTCGCCGGGGAGACCTCGGCGAGCGAGTTCGAGCAGCTCTCGGCCGCCAAGGTGGCGGGCGCGGACCACCTCGACGCCCTCCTGGAGGGCGCCGACCTGGACGCCTTCGTCCTCTTCTCCTCCAACTCCGGCGTCTGGGGCGCCGCCCGGCACACCGCGTACGCCTCCGCCAACGCCTACCTCGACGCCCTCGCCGAGCAGCGCCGCGCCCGCGGCCTGACCGCCACCTCGGTGGCCTGGGGCGCCTGGGGCGGCGGCGGGATGATGGAACTCGACGGCGCCGAGGAGTACATGCGCCGCCGCGGCGTCCTGGAGATGGACCCCGCCCTCGCCCTGAACGCCATGGTGCAGGCCGTCGAGCACGACGAGGCCTTCGTGGCCGTCGCCGACGTCGACTGGGCGCGCTTCGCCCCCGGCTTCACCTCCGAGCGGCCGAGCCCCCTCATCGACGGCCTGGTCCCGCGGGCCGCCGCCGCGCCCCGGGCGGAGCAGGCCGACGACTCGGCGTCCGACCTGGTCCGTACCCTGCGCGCGGCCACCCCGGCCGAGCGCAGCGAGCGGCTGACGGACCTGGTCCGGGACCGGGCGGCCGCCGTGCTCGGACACGCCTCCGGCGAGGCCGTCGAGCCCGCCCGGGCGTTCAAGGAGCTCGGCTTCGACTCCCTGACCGTCGTCGAGCTGCGCAACCGGCTCACCGCCGCCACCGGCCTGAAGCTCCCGGCCACCCTGGTCTACGACCACCCCACCCCGGCCGCCCTGGCCCGCTTCCTGGGCGCCGAACTCCTGGGCGCGCAGGACTCGTCCGCCACCGCCACCACCGCCCCGGCCGCGGCAGCTCATGCCGACGACCCCGTGGTCGTCGTCGGCATGAGCTGCCGCCTGCCCGGTGGCATCGAGACGCCCGAGCAGCTGTGGCAGGCGATCTCCGAGGGCGAGGACCTCGTCGGCGACCTGCCCCGCGACCGCGGCTGGCGCATCGCCGACGCCACCGGGGCCGACGGCGAGGAGTTCCAGGCCGTCAAGACCCTCGACCAGGGCGGACTGCTGCGCGGCATCGGCGAGTTCGACGCCTCCTTCTTCGGCATCTCCGACGCCGAGGCCCTCGTCCTGGACCCGCAGCAGCGGCTCCTGCTGGAGACGGCCTGGGAGGCGTTCGAGCGCGCCGGGGTCGACCCGCGCGGGGTCACCGACGAGCAGATCGGCATCTACCTGGGCGTCGGCTACCAGGGCTTCCTGCCCGCCCAGCGGATCCCGGAAGAGAGCGAGCCGCACTTCGGCAGCGGTATCGCGCCGGCCATCGCCTCCGGCCGGGTCGCGTACGCCCTCGACATCCACGGCCCGACCCTGACCGTCGACACCGGCTGCTCCTCGTCGGGCGTCGCCCTGCACCTGGCCGTCCAGTCGGTGCGGCGCGGCGAGAGCGCCATGGCGCTGGCCGGCGGTGTCACCGTGCTGTCCGCTCCGGTCGCCTGGCACCACATGGGCGGCGCGGCGGCCGACGGCCGCTGCAAGCCGTACTCCGAGGACGCCGACGGCACCGGCTGGGGCGAGGGCGCCGCCATGGTCGTCGTCGAACGGCTCTCGCGGGCCCGGGAGCTGGGCCACCGGGTGCTCGCCGTCGTGCGCGGCTCGGCCGTCAACCACCACGGCGCCGGCAACGGCCTGACCGCCCCCAGCGGACTGTCCCAGCAGCGCCTGATCCGTCAGGCGCTGGCCGACGCGGGACTGGCCGCCGCGGACGTCGACGCCGTCGAGGGCCACGGCACCGGCACCCCGCTCGGCGACGCGATCGAGGCCGAGGCCCTGCTCGCCACGTACGGCCAGGACCGCCCCGAGGACCGGCCGCTGCTGCTGTCCACGGTGAAGTCCAACATCGGCCACCCGCAGTCCGCCTCCGGCGTCGCCGGCGTCATCAAGACCGTCCTGTCGCTGGAGCACGCCCACATCCCGCAGATGCTCCACGTCAAGGAGCCCACCAGCCGGGTCGACTGGTCGGCCGGCGCCGTGCGCCTGGTCACCGAGCCCACGCAGTGGCCCGCGACCGGGCGGCCGCGCCGGGCCGGCGTCTCCTCGCTCGGCGCCAGCGGTACGCAGGCCCACTTCATCCTGGAGCAGCCGCCCGCGGCGGAGCCGTGCGTGGAGCAGCGGTCCGCAGGGGAGCCGTCCGCCCCTGCTGCCCCGCGACCGGTCGCGGTCCCGCTGTCCGCCCGGACCGAGGACGCCCTGCGCGCCCAGGCGGCGCGGCTGCGTGCCGCGCTCGCCGAGGACCCCGCGCTCGACCCCGCCGACATCGGCTTCTCCCTGGCCACCGGCCGGGCGGCGTTCGAGCACCGCGCGGTGGTGCTCGCCGAGAGCCGCGAGGAGCTGGACGCGGCGCTGGCCGCCGTCGAGAACGGCACGGCCGACGACCGGGTCGTCACCTCTGGTTCCCCGCGGCTGGCCTTCACCGGCACCGTACGCGGGCCGGCCCAGGCCCTGTACGACAGCTGGCCCGTGTTCGCCGAGGCGTGGGACGAGGTCCGCACCCACCTCGGGGTCCACCTCGCCGCGCCCTTCCCGCCCGCGGCCGAGGCCTTCGCCGAGGAGGTCGCGCTGTACCGGCTGTACGCGCACTGGGGCCTGGCCCCGCAGGCGCTGACCGCCGCCGGCCGGGCCGGCCGACTCGCCGCGCTGCACGCCGCCGGGGCGCTGTCCCTGGAGCACGCGGTGCAACTCCTGGCCGCCCTCACCGAGGACGGCCAGGCCCTGGCCGAGGCGCTGCGAGCCACGGAGTTCACCGCCCCGACCGTCCCCGTCCTCGACGCCTCCACCGGCGAACCGCTCACCACCCTGACCGATCCCGCCACCTGGACGGGCGCCGGCGGTGAGCCCACCGGCCGGGAGCCCGGCAGAGGGGAGTCGGGCAGCCGGCAGCCGGACAGCCGGGAGTCCGGCGGCGGTGAGTCCGGCAGCCGGGCGTCCGGCCCCGGTGAGTCCGCCGCCGGGACGCCCGCCGCCACCGCGACCGCACGGGAGGCGCTGGCCGTGGCCGCCGCCTTCCACGCCGGCGGCGCGGAGGTCGACTGGGCCGCCGTGTTCGAGGGCAGCGGCGCCCGCCGCGCGGACCTGCCGACGTACCCGTTCCAGCGCGAGCGCTACTGGATCTTCGGCTGACCGACCCGGCCGCCCCGACCGGTCATCCCCCGTCCGGTCGGGCCGGCCGCCCCGTACGGGGTCCCACCCGAGGGCCGTGCCCCCGCCTCACGCGCGGGCACGGCCCGCTGCGCGGAGGGGCTTCGCGTTCCCCCCATCGGCGATGCCGCGTCCGAGACGGGGCGGGTCCTACGACGGGCCGGTGACCGAGACACTGCCCCCCGTGGGCATTGACCTCTTCGACGTCGAACGGCTCCCGCTGACCGAGTCCGCGGAGCCCCCGCTGCCGCCCCAGCACACCGAGGCCCGCGACCGGGTGTGGGACATGGCGGTCCGGGCCAACCCCAGCCTCTTCAGCTGCCAGGCGGGTCTGTGGAGTCTCCCCAGGACGGGGCGGCGCTGGACGAGTCGGCACTGGCCGGCCAAGCCGCGCGAGAGCTCGCCGAGGAGCTGGGGATCGACGCAGCCGCCGAGGACCTGACGCTGTGGGTCGTCACCCGCGGTGAGAACGGCAGCGTCGGCCTGACCTACCTCGCCCCGACCCTGCCCGAGGTCACGCTGCGCGCAGACTTCGCCGCTGCCGCGGCAGCCGAGCGCGACCAGGGCCGCGAACCTGAACTCGACGACATCGCCCTGGTGCGCACACCGGACGAACTGGCGCGTCTGGTCGGTCCGCACGCCGACTACCTGGAGCCGATCGTCCGCCGCGTCTCCAGGTGCCGCTGAGCCCAGGCGCCACGGTTGTTTCAGGCGGCGATGCCGAGTTCGGTGCGGGTGCGGTGCAGGAACTCGCGGACGGCCGGCTCGCGCCGCCAGGGGCCGAGGGCGGTGTTGAACTCGCGGACGTAGTCCTTGGCCCGGGAGGACCGGACGCGGGCGAGGATGTCCACGGACCGGTTGCCGAGTTCCAGGCCGTGGTCCAGGTCGCGGGCCTGGAGGTGGGCCGTTCCGACGATCGCGAGGCGCATCCCGACGGAGCGGGTGAACGCCCCGGTCGGCATGGTGGCGGCCTGCTGGTTCCAGGCGAGGGCCGCCTTGGGGTTCTTCAGGTCACGGAAGACCTCGGCGGCGTCCGCGGAGAGGCGGGCGTGGTGATAGAAGTCGATCCAGGCAGGCTCTGAGCCGCTGGAGCCCTCCGCCTGGCTCAGCAGGTCCTCGGACGCCTTCAGGGCCCGTGAGGCGGCCTTGGCGTCCCTGACGCGGGCATGGGCACGGGCCTCGATCAGCTTGGTGAAGGCCAGCACCCTGGGGGCGGCTTGGCCCTTGGCCCGCTCGAAGGCTCCCTGGGCCATGTCGACGGCCTCGGAGGCGAAGCCCCGCAGCAGGGACTGCATCGCCATCGTGGTCAGCACGTAGCAGCCCAGCTCGATGTCGCCGCCCGCGCGGGCGAGGCGGAGGGACTGGATGAAGTGCCGCTGGGCGACGTCGTGCTGGCCGACGTCGAACGCTGTCCAGCCCGCCAGCCGGGACAACTCGCTGGTGACGGAGAACAGGTCCCGGCCGACCGAGTCGGTGAAGGAGCCCCGCAGCAGCGGGGCGGCCCGTTCCTGGAGACAGACGGTGACAGAGTTGGCCTTCCAGTTCCCGCCGCCGTACTTGGAGTCCCATCGGCGGGCCTCATCGGCGGCGTCGCGGAGTTCTTCCAGGTCGGCCCGGCCGACCTGCTTGCCGCCGGTCATGTCAGCGCCGTCGTCGGCGGGGGTGACCAGCCAGCGGGTCACGGGAGTGGTGAACGCGGACACGGCGAAGCCGGATCCGGTCAGGAAGTCGCGGCGGTTCACGAAACTCCAGAACGAAGTGGCCACTCGGACCGCATCGCCACGGTCCCGCGGGAAATCCAACCCCACATCCGCGTCCGGTGTCTCCGCCTCTCCCATTCCGATTTCGCCAAGTGACACCGGTCGGCCGAGCCGTTCGGCGACGGCCTGCGCGAGGAGGTTCGGCACCGGCCATTTGGGGATCATGCCCCGCATGCACCAGTTCGCGATGGAGGTGTGCGAGTAGTCCGTCTCCAGCCCTGCCTGCTGGGCGAGCTGGTTGACCCGCAGGGCCAACGACTTGTGGCTCGCGCCGCAGGTCTCGATGAGCCGGGCCAGGTCCGCGTTCGGCGGACGCTTCCGACGGCTGGTCGACGCCACCTTCAATCCCCTCTTCCTCCAGGTCAGCAACGGGATGCGGCCGCTGACGAGGAAAACGCCACGGGGCCGGATCGCGCGAGGCCGCATTCCGCCACACGGCTTCCGGCCGGGTCGGGCAACGGACGGCTGTCCTCCGCCACGGGACACCGAGGGTATTGCCCTGCGGACCCTGAGTGAACCGCTTTCGCGAGTTGTGAGCCCCCCTGCGAGCCCTCCCCGGCACCCGGGGCGGGCGGGTGTGATGAGGGCACAGGCCGCCGCCGGGACGCCAGGAAGGGGCTCCCGGCGGCGACCGCCGCCAAGGCGCCACGACTTCACGCTCGGGGGTGAACCAGATGTGCGGAATCGCAGGACTGGCCGGAGGCGACGCCGTCCGGCACGAGAAGACCGTCGCCGTGATGGGCGGCTTGCAGCACTACCGCGGCCCGGACGGCACCATGCACGCCGCCGCCAGGGACGGACGGGCGGTGCTGGCCATGAACACCCTCCTGATCGTCGACCCGCAGGCCATGCCCGGCCCCTACCTCGACCGGGACACCGGCATCCTGCTGGCCTTCAACGGGGAGATCTACAACTGGCGCCAGCAGGCCGCTGCCTGGGGCATCAGGGTCAGCGAGCGGGAGTCGGACGCCCACTTCCTGCTGCGGGCCTGGGCCAAGATCGGCCCGTCCTGCCTCGACGGCCTGGACGGCATGTTTGCCATCTCCGTCTACGACCCCCGCACCGCGAAGCTGTTCCTGGCCCGCGACCGACTGGGCGAGAAGCCGCTCTACTGGCGGCTGGACGGCGGCCGGCTCGCCTTCGCCTCCGAGGTGACCACGCTGACCGGCTACGGACCGGTCCCGCTGGTCTTACGGCCCGAGGTCACCGCGATCGAGACCCCCGTCGGGGTGGACACCCCCTTCCAGGGCATCCAGATGCTGGCCCCGGCCACGTTGCTGACGTTCGACGTCACCACCGGCTCCATCGACCAGATGACCTGGTGGCACCTGGAGGACCGGGCCCCGTTCACCGGCACCTACGACGAGGCCCTGGCGAAGTTCTCGACGATCCTGGCCGAGCAGATCCCGCTCAGGTCGTCAGCCTGCGACTTCGCTCTCCTCC
This sequence comes from Streptomyces bambusae, assembly GCF_019400985.1. Taxonomy (GTDB): domain Bacteria; phylum Actinomycetota; class Actinomycetes; order Streptomycetales; family Streptomycetaceae; genus Streptomyces; species Streptomyces bambusae_A. The sequence goes on along the minus strand of NZ_WTFF01000069.1, from coordinate 14,174 downwards.
TCTCGGGCGGGCTGGACTCGGCGGTGCTGGCCTACCTGATGCGGCCCCCGGTCTGCGTCACGGTCCGCTACCCGGGCCAGGACCGCCTGGACGAGTCCTCCACGGCCGCCGTGATCACCCGGGACATCAAGGCCGAGCTGGTGGTCGTCGAGCCGGACCACGTCGACTTCGCCCATGCCCTGCCGCACATGACGCGGGCCCTGGACTACCCGATGGGCAACGCGTCCACGTTCTCCGAGCACATGGCCTACCGGAAGATCTCCGATCTCGGGCTGAGGGTCGTGATCGGCGGGCTGGGGCCGGACGAGTTCCTCATGGGCTACGTCCGCCAGGCCCTGGTCCTCTTCGGTCCCGACGCCGTCCTGAACGCCGGGCTGGAGGCATACCGGCCGCTGGCCGCCAAGCTCCTGCACACCGCCGGTGAACCCCTGGACCCGGCGGAGGCGGTCACCCGGCTGATCCTGCGCGGACCGGACCCGGACGGACGGGTGAAGGACCTGGTCGCCGACGCGATGGCCCGGGCCGGCGGGGACCTGGCCCGCAGCCTGACGCTGGCCGACCTGGCCACAGCCTGGAGGCCGCTGGTGATGACCAGCGACAAGCTCGCCTCCGCCTACGCGCTCGAACGCCGGTCCCCCTACCTGGCCCGCGATCTGGTCGAGTTCTCCTACCGGCTGCCGGTCGAGCACAAGATCACCGACCCGGCCCAGGGCAAGCGGATCCTGCGAGACGCGGCCAAGGCCCTCGGCCTGCCCAGCGAGGTCTGGGCCAGCCGGGACAAGCTCGGCTTCGCCTCCCCGGTCCCGTCCTGGCTCAACGGCGATCTCGCCGAGTGGGCCGACGCCCAGATCAAGACCGCCCTGACCGACGCGCCGCCGGGGTTCCGTCCCCTCCTCGAGGGGGGTTTGGCCCGCGGGGGCCGGTTCGACCGCACCCGCATGCAGGCCCTGATGGCAGCCGCCTGGTTTTCTGACCAGACCGTCCGGGCTGCCGCGTGATCCTCAACCGCCCCACTAGCGTGTCGGAATGCACTCCGACACCACCGCAAGCCCGGAGCCGGGCCCCGCCCGCGGAGCCGTCGCGATCATCACCAACCGCCGCGGCGAACTCCTCCTCCACCTTCGCGACGACCTGCCGAACATCGCCTGGCCGACGCACTGGAGCCTCCTGGGCGGCGGCTGCGACCCCGGCGAGCCCCCGGCCGACGCGATCGTCCGTGAACTCGACGAAGAAGCCGGCCTGGCCGCCGACTCCCTGACCGAGCTGTTCGAGATCACCGACCACCGCGGCTCCGGGCAGATCATCACCTTCTTCTCCGCCACCTGGGACGGCGACGAGACCGGCCTCCCGCTCAGCGAGGGCGTCAAGCTCCAGTTCTTCGCCCCCGAGCACCTCGACATCCTCACGATCCCGCCGTTCATCCGGGACGGGATCAACCGCTGTCCGGCCGCCAGGCCCGCCTGATCACCCCGCGCGCTTCCGGTCGGGGCAAGGGTGGGGCCGCCGGCGGCCCCACCCGAAGGGACACCCCGCACATGAAGATGACCGTCATCGGATGCGGCTACCTCGGAGCCACCCACGCCGCCTGCATGGCCGAGCTCGGCCACGAGGTCCTGGGCATGGACTCCGACATCGACAAGGTCCACACCCTCAACTCCGGCAAGGCCCCGTTCTTCGAACGCGACCTCGACGGCCTCCTCGCCAAGCACACCGCCTCGGGCCGGCTGAAGTTCACCGCCTCCTACGGCGAGGCCGCCGACTTCGCCGACCTGCACTTCATCGGCGTCGGCACCCCGCCGCAGCCCGACACCGACGCCTACGACCTCACCCACCTCTTCGACGCCGTCCGCCACCTGGCTCCCGGCCTGACGAGCCCGGCCGTCGTCGCGGTGAAGTCCACCGTCCCGGTCGGCACCGCACCCCGCGTCGCCGAGATCCTGCGTGAGTACGCCCCTGCCGGGGACCTCGTCGAGGTCGCCTGGAACCCCGAGTTCCTCCGCGAGTCCTTCGCGGTCGACGACACCCTCCGCCCCGACCGGCTCGTCCTGGGCTTCACCACCTCCCACTCCTGGGCCGAGGCCCTGCTGCGGCAGGCGTTCGCCAAGATCATCGAGTCGGGGACGCCCACGATCGTCACGGACTGGGCCACCGCCGAGCTCGCCAAGGGCGCCGCGAACTCCTTCCTCGGCACCAAGATCTCCTTCATCAACGCGATGGCCGAGGTCTGCGAAGCCTCCGGAGCCGACGTTGCCCAGCTCGCCGACATCCTCGGCCACGACCACCGCATCGGCCGCCACGGCATGCGGCCCGGCCTCGGCTTCGGCGGCGGCTGCCTGCCCAAGGACCTCGCGGGCTTCATCAACCGCGCCGACGACCTCGACGCCGGCCAGGCCGTCGGCATCCTCCGCGAAGCCGCCGCCGTCAACGCCCGCCGCCGCCGGCGCGTCATCGACCTCACCCGCGAAGAACTCGGAGGCGACCTGCGCGGCAAGCGGATCACCGTCTGGGGCGCCGCCTTCAAGCCCGGGACCGACGACATCCGCGACTCGCCCGCCCTCGCCGTCGCCCAAGCCCTCCACGACCTCGGCGCCACCGTCACCGTCACCGACCCCAAGGCCCTCGACAACGCCCGCAAGCTCCACCCCGAACTCGACTACGTCGAAGACCCGATCGCCGCCGCCGAGGACGCCGACCTGCTGCTGCACCTCACCGAGTGGCCGCAGTTCACGCACATCGACCCCGAGCGGCTCGCCGCCCGGACCGACAGCCGCAAGGTCATCGACGCCCGCGGCACCCTCGACACCGCCCAGTGGCGGGACGCCGGCTGGATCACCCGAACCCTCGGCCGTCCCTGACCGAGGTCCCTCGGCAACCACCCTGAAGAGGCCGTCGCCCACCGGCGACGGCCTCTTCGCCCGACGGCTCTGCGACGACGGTGTCGAAGTCCGGACGCGGCAGTCGCCTCGCCCAGGCCGGGGCCGACGGGCGGGGGCGGTGTTCGTCTTGGGGACGGCCTCTTAAGTGCCGCTTTAAGCCGCGCCCCTACCGTCGCCGCGCGTACGTCATCCACGACCGGGAGGGACCCCCTCATGCTCGACGAGCAGAAGCGCAAGGAGATCGTCGCGGAGTACTTCCGCAAGGTGAACGAGGGCGACATCGACGCCATCCTCACCCACTTCACCGAGGACGCCCGGATCGAGGACCCGGTGGGCCGTGAGCCGCGCGTCGGTCGCGCCGCGCAGCGCGAGTACTTCCACAGCAACGTCGCCGCCGAGGTCACCGTGAACCCGGGCCACGCCTCCGTCGGCCAGGACGGCAAGCAGGTCGCCGTGCCGGTCGCCGCCACGATGACCAACATCCTCGACCCGAACCGCACCCGTACGAACATCAACGCGGTCGACGTCTTCACCATCAACGCCGACGGCCTGATCGAGGACATGCGCGTCTTCTGGGGCATGAGCGACATCGGCGTCTGAGCCCTGCGACGCACACCCCGGCGCACACCCCAGGCGATCACGAACCAGGAGAGGTACCGGACATGACCACCCCGGACGAGCACAGCGACCTGTGGATCCGGCGATACCACCCCGCGCCCGAGCAGCCGTACCGCCTGGTGGTGCTGCCGCACGCCGGCGGCAGCGCGTCGTTCTTCTTCCCCTTCTCGCGTGACCTGGCCGGTCAGGCCGAGGTGCTGGCCGTGCAGTACCCCGGCCGTCAGGACCGGCGAGGCGAGCCCGCGCTGGACAACGTGCCCGAGCTGGTGGACGCCATCCACCGGGCGCTCGAACCCTGGTCGGACAAGCCGTTCGCGCTGTTCGGCCACAGCATGGGCGCGGTGCTCTCCTTCGAACTGGCCCAGCGCTTCGAGGCCGAGGGCGCCCCGCTGACCGGCCTGATCGCCTCCGGGCGCCGCTCGCCGGCGATCCACCGCGAGGAGAGCGTGCACACGCGGGGCGACGACGCCCTGATCGCCGAGATCCGCGCGCTCAGCGGCACCGACGCGGGCCTGCTGGCCGACGAGGAGCTGCTGCGCATGGTCCTGCCGGCCATCCGCAGCGACTACAAGGCCATCGAGACCTACCGCTTCCGGCCCACCGGGTCCGGACCGGCGCTGCGCTGCCCCGTCAGCGTGCTCACCGGCGAGTCGGACCCCCGCGTCGGCCTGGACGAGGCACGCCGCTGGGAGGAGCTGACCAGCGGCGAGTTCACCTTCCGCAGCTTCCCCGGCGGGCACTTCTACCTCACCCCGCAAGCGGCCGGCGTGACCCGGGCGGTCGCCGAGGACCTCGCCGCCTTCGCCGCGGTGCCGGCGGCGCGCTGACCGCGGCCGCTCGCCGGGCCGGCCGCCCCACCCCGACCGACCGAACGAACCGAGATGGGTGTCCCCATGCAGACCAAGGTCCAGTTCACCGCGGAGACGAGGAACCTGCTCGTCGCCCTCTACTCGCGGGCCCACGACGCCAAGTCGGGCCGTCCGATCCTGGACGACCGCCTCGCCGTGCGTGCCGTCGAGTCCATCGAGGACTACGACGAGCTGAAGACGCAGCTGAAGATGCGCGACGACGACGCCATCTCGCTCGCCATCCGCGGCAAGGAGGTGGACCGCTGGGTGCAGGACTTCCTGCGCCGCCACCCCCGGTCCGTCGTCCTCCACCTCGGCGCCGGCCTCGACGGCCGGGTCTTCCGCATCGACCCCTCGGCCGACGTCGAGTGGTACGACCTGGACCTGCCCGAGGTCGCGCAGATGTACCGGGACCTGTTCCCCGAGCGCGACCACCACCACGTCATCGGCGCCTCCGCCCTGGACCCGGACTGGCTGGACGCCATCCCGTCCGACCGCCCGGTCCTGGTCGTCGCCGAGGGCGTCCTGGTGTACTTCACCGAGCAGCAGGTGCGCGACCTCGTCACCCGGATCACCGGCCGCTTCCCGAAGGGCGAGCTGCTCTTCGACGCCTACACGCCGTTCTCGGTGAAGGCGATGAACAAGCACTGGACGGTCAAGGCGACGGGCCACCGCTTCGTGTGGGGTCTGGAGGACCCCAAGACGCTGGAGAAGTGGGACCCGCGCATCGAGCACAAGCTGGAGTGGACCTTCACCGACTCCCCCTATGTTTCCCACATGCCCTGGACCTCGCGGATCATGTGCAAGATCATGAACGCGATCCCGGTCCTGCGGAAGTACAACCGCGTGATGCGCTACACCTTCTGAACACCTTCTGAGGACCGCGCGCACTAAACGCACCACACGGAACACCAAAAGACGTCGTTGCCCGACGCACGCGGAAGGGCCCGGGAGCCATCTGGCTCCCGGGCCCCTTTCGCGTCCCCGCGCCCGAGTTCGCTCGACCTGAGTTCCCGCGCCCCGCGCTCACAGCTCGGGCGCGATCACCCTCCCGGTGCCCGCCTCGGTGAGGCGGATGGCCTCCACGGGGCAGTTCAGGGCCGCGTCCAGCAGCCGGCCGTCGGCGTCGGCCGACGCGCACAGCGCCTGCGCCTTGCCCTCCACCAGCTGGAAGAAGGCCGGCGCGGCGTGCACGCACATGCCCGTTCCCGTGCAGGCGGCCTGGTCCACGCTGATCTGCCAGCGCGTCCGCTCCAGGGTCTCGGTCGTCATCGTCATCGTCATCGTCGTTCCTCTCCTGTCGTCCGTGTCGTCCATGCCGTCCGTGCCGTCCGTGTCGCCCGGCCGCCGGCCGCACCGGGCGGTGTCACCAGCGGACCGGCAGTGCCAGCGGTCCGCGCACCAGCAGGCTGGCGCGCCAGGCGATGGCGTCGTCCTCGATCCCCAGCTCCAGTGCGGGGAAGCGGCTGAGCAGGGCGCTCACCGCGACGCCCAGCTCCATCCGCGCCAGCTGCGCGCCGACGCAGAAGTGGACACCGTGTCCGAATCCCATGTGGTGGTTGTCCTCGCGGGTGAGGTCCAGCCGGTCCGGGTCCTTGAAGGCGGTGGCGTCGCGGTTGGCCGAGTGGATGTGGACGTAGACGGCCTCGCCCTCGCGGATCTCCGTCCCGCCGATCTCCAGGTCCTCGGTGGCGATCATCGCCGCGTGGTGGCCGGTGCCCAGTGGGATATAGCGCATCAGCTCGTCCACCGCCCGCGGCAGCAGTTCCGGCCGCTCGCGCAGCAGGGCCAGCTGCCGCGGGTGGCGCAGCAGCGTGTAGACGAAGTTGGTGATCTGGTTGGCGGTCGTCTCGTGGCCGCCGGCCAGCAGTACGACGGTCAGCGAGACCAGTTCCTGCTCGGTGAGCCGGTCGCCCTCGTCCCGCGCCTGGATGAGCGCGCTGAGCATGTCGTCCGTGGGCCGGGCCCGGCGCTGTGCGATGAGCTCCATGATGTAGAAGCAGAGCTCGTTGACGCGCCCGGTGAATTCGTGGTGCGGCAGGGTGTCGCCCTGCATCAGGGCGTCCGCGCCGCGGCGGAAGACCTCGCGGTCCTTGTACGGGACGCCCAGCAGCTCGCAGATGACCCGCGTCGGCAGTGGCCAGGAATAGTGTGCCACCAGGTCGGCGGGGGAGCCCTGGGAGGCGAGGCTTTCGGCCAGCTCCGCCGCGATCTCCTCGACGCGCGGGCGCAGTTGCTCCACCCGCCGCTTGGTGAAGGCCTTGGTGAGCAGGCGCCTGAGCCGGGCATGGTCCGGCGGGTCCATGTACATGATGCCCTCGGGCCCCACCTGCATCTTCTGCCGGCGCGGCACGTCGGCATTGACGACCGCGGCCCGGCTGAGCCGGGGATCGGCGAGCGCGGCCCGCACGTCCTCGTAGCGGGTGACGAGCCAGGCGTCACCGCCGTACGGCAGGCTCACCCGGCTGACCGGTTCCTGTCTGCGCAGGTCCTCGAGAATCGGCTCGATATCGAGCCCGTGAATGGGGGTGAAGGGGAAATTGCGTAATGCGGCAACCATCCGGGGGTCGATGGTGACGGTAGACATGACACTCCCTCAACTTTTTGATGTGCCCTACAACCGTCGGAAAGTGCGAAAGGAGGGTCAACCCCTACCCGATACCCGTACGCACCCCTGAATCGCCCCCTCCGCACGCCCTGACATTGCTCCGGCGAGCGGCCAGGCGGAATCCTGATCCGGGCCGCAACCGGGCCGCGGTGCCGTCGTCTTCGGAGTCGCACGGACGACGAATCCGATGAACACGACATCGTGAAAGGTGGTGTGCGGTGGCGCTCAGCGAGAACGCAATCGCCGCAGCAGGACTCATCAAGAACTTCGGCAGGTTCCGGGCGCTCGACGGGCTCGACCTGACCGTCCGCAGAGGTGAGGTGCACGGCTTCCTGGGCCCCAACGGGGCCGGCAAGTCCACCACCATCCGCGCCCTGCTGGGCCTGCTGAAGCTGGACGGCGGACAGGCCACCCTGCTCGGGAAGGACCCCTGGGCCGACGCCGTCGAGGTGCACCGCAAGCTCGCCTACGTCCCCGGCGACGTGAGCCTGTGGCGCAACCTCTCCGGCGGCGAGGCCATCGACACCCTCGGCGCCCTGCGCGGCGGGCTCGACCAGGGCCGCCGCACCGAGCTGATCGAGCGCTTCCAGCTCGACCCGACCAAGAAGTGCCGCACGTACTCCAAGGGCAACCGGCAGAAGGTGGCCCTCGTCGCCGCCTTCGCCTCCGACGCGGAGCTGCTCATCCTCGACGAGCCGACCTCCGGCCTCGACCCGCTGATGGAGGCCGTCTTCCAGGAGAGCGTCGCCGAGGTCAAGCGCCAGGGCCGCACGGTCCTGCTCTCCTCGCACATCCTCAGCGAGGTCGAGACCCTCTGCGACCGCGTCTCCATCATCCGCAAGGGCCGCACCGTCGAGACCGGCACCCTGACCGAGCTGCGCCACCTGACGCGCACCTCGTTCACCGTCGAGTCCGAGCGCCCCGTCACGGGCGTGGAGTCCCTCGCCGGCGTCCACAACGTCCGCGCCGAGGGCGGCCGGATCAGCTTCGACGTCGACAACGGCCACCTCGACACCGTCCTCACGCACGTCACCCCCTTCGGCGTGCGCGCGCTCACCAGCACCCCGCCCACGCTGGAGGAGCTCTTCATGCGCCACTACGGCGACCAGGGCGAGCCGGCGGACCGGGCCGGGGCGGGGCGCGCCACGGCGGGAGCGGGCGCGCGATGAGCCAGTACGCCAACACCCAGTCCCTGCTCAAGCTGGCGGTCCGCCGGGACCGCATCCAGCTGTCGGTGTGGCTCTACGGCACCGCGGCGCTGGCCTACAGCGCGGCGAGCAGCGTCGGCAAGACGTACAAGGACGAGGCGGCCCGCACCGAGGCCGTCAAACTGCTCACCGACAACCCGGCCCTGCTGCTCACCCGCGGCGCGCCGGTCGGCACGGGCGAGGGCGCGCTCGCCATGGTGCAGGCCTTCACGTTCCTGTGCGTACTGGCCGCGCTCATGAGCACCTTCGCCGTCGTACGGCACACCCGGCAGAACGAGGAGTCCGGCCGCGCCGAGCTCGTCGGCGCCGCCCCCGTCGGCCGCCAGGCGGGCCTGGCCGCCGCGCTGGTGCTCGCCGTCGAGGCGAACATCGGCCTGTTCGTCTTCCTGGCGATCGTCCTGCCGCTGGCGGGTCTGGCCGTCGGCTCCTCGCTGCTGGCGGCCGCCGCCGTCGCCGCGACCGGCCTCGCCTTCGCCGGTGTGGCCGCCGTCGCCGCCCAGCTGGCGAGCACCGCGCGCGGCGCCAACTCGCTGGCCGGTGTGGCCGTCGGCGCCGCGTTCCTGATCCGCGGCATCGCCGACGCCGGGGGCGAGGTCAGCTCCGACGGCACGGTTGTGGAGAGCTCCTGGCTCGCCTGGCTGTCGCCGATCGGCTGGGCGCAGCAGAGCAGCCCGTTCGGCGAGGACAACTGGTGGGTCCTGGTGGTCCCGCTCGCCTTCTTCGCCCTGGCCGCCGGGTACGCCCTGCGCCTGTCGGCGGGCCGCGACCTCGGCGCCGGCGTCTTCCAGGACAAGCCCGGCCCGGCCTCCGCCGCGCCCGGCCTGCTGGGCGCGTACGGCCTGGCCCGCCGGCTGCACCGCGGCGCGATCGTCGGCTGGGCCCTGGGCATGGCCGTGCTCGGCGCCGTGATCGGCGGCATGGGCAAGTCCGCGGGCGACGCCCTCAAGGACAACGCCGACCTCACCGAGACCCTCGGCAGGATCGGTGGCGGCGGCGGTGACCCCGTAGGCATCTTCTTCGCGTCCATGATGGTCATGGTCGGCGCGATCGCCGCGGGCTTCGTCGTGCAGGCGCTGCTGCGGCTGCGCGCCGAGGAGACCTCCGGACGCCTGGAGTCCCTGCTCGCCACCGCGACCGGGCGCGGCCGCTGGGTCGCGAGCCACGTGGCCGTCGCGGTCGCCGGCTCGCTGGTCCTGCTGCTCGTCGCCGGACTCGCCGCGGGCCTGACGTACGGCGCCGCCGTGGACGACATCGGCGGAGGTGTGGCGGACCTCGTCGGGGCCGCGCTCGCGCAGGCACCCGCGGTCCTGGTGATCGGCGGTGTCGTGGTGCTGGTCTTCGGCATCCTGCCCGGCGCCACCTCCGGCGTCGCCTGGGGCGCGCTCGCCCTCTGCCTGGTCGTCGGCCAGCTCGGCGGCCTGCTGAAGCTGCCCCAGGCCGTGCGCGACATCTCGCCGTTCAGCCACCTCCCGGCGCTGCCGGCCGTGGACGCCGAGGTGCTGCCGCTGGCGGCCCTGACGGCCGTGGCCGCGGTGCTGCTGTGGGCGGGCACCGCCCTGTTCGGACGGCGCGACCTGGCCTCCTGACGGCCGCCGCCGGATCCCGGCACACGGATCCCGGCACACGTACGAGAGCCGTCCGCACCGGCAGTCCCCGGTGCGGACGGCTCTCGTACGCGCTCGCTCCCGTAGGTGCTCCCGTACGCGCTCCAGCACGTGCCCTCGTACGCGCCTGCCGCACGTGTGCTCCCGTACGCGCGCTACTCCTGGCCGGGGTCGAGCAGCGACAGGTCCGACTTCCCCCAGTACACCCACACGGCCTCGATCAGACCGTGCGAGCCGGTACGGAAGATGCTCGTGAGCGAGAACTTGATCCGCTTGCGGAACGGGTCCGTGGGCTTGTCCAGGTATCCGTGCTTCGTCAGTGCCGGACCCAGCGGCAGGTAATTCATGTAGACGGACACCGGAATTGCCACGTGCAGACCGTCCTGGGCGGCGACCGGAACACCGGCCACGTCCACCGTTTTCGCCTCCGCGGCGCGCTGGAAATGCACCCGCAATTCGTCGTGCCCGATCATCGGGACCGATCCGACCGGGTCCTCGAACCGCACGTCCTTCGTGTACAGCTCCAGCATGCGGTCGACGTTCCCGCTGCTCATGCGCCGGCAGTGTTCCAGCGCCAGTTCCTTGCGCGTCGCCTCGTCCAGCATGGTGCTCCTTGTCCTCCCCCGGCGCTCAGGCCGCGTCGACGAGGGAGACGTCGCTCGCCCCCCAGTAGGCCTTCATGTCCTCCAGCAGCCCGTCCGCGCCGGCCCGGACGATCATCACGAAGCGGAACTGCATCCGCTGGCGTGCCGGATCGGCCGGCGCGGGCAGCACCCCGTGGCGGGTCAGCACCGGCCCCAGCGGCAGGTAGTCCATCGTCGCGGTCACCGGGACCGCGGCGTGCCGGCCGTCCTGGGCCGCCACCGGGGTGCCGGGCACCTCGACCGTGTTGCTGGTCACGGCGCCCTGCGCGTGCGCGCGCAGGGCCTCGCGGCCGCGCTGCGCACCGGCGCCCACCGGGTCCTCGAAGCGGACGTCCGGCGAGTACAGCCGCAGCAGCCCTTCCACGTCGCCCGCGTTGACCCGTCGGGTGTGTTCCAGAATGAGGTCCTTCAGTGCCGCCTCGTCCAGCATGAATTCTTCTCCTTTCGGCAGGCTTCACCATGGTGGCGGCGACCTCGCCGGTCCCGCCATAGGCGGCTGATTTCATAGGGGTTGATAGGGGTTCAGGCGTTCTCCGGCGAGTGCTAGCGTCGCGGGGATCGCGAATTCGTGCAGGATTTTCGGAATATGAATTCCGACTGTGCGCACGACGTCTGACGGACGGAAGGGTCACGCACTCATGACCGCAGAAACACGCGCCGTGGTGATCGGCGGCGGCCTGGCCGGCATGCTGGCATCCGCGGTGCTCGCACGGCACGTGGACCGAGTCACCGTGGTGGAACGGGACGTCTACCCCGACGGTCCCCAGCTGCGCAAGGGCGTACCCCAGGCCCGCCACGCCCACCTGCTGTGGTCCGGCGGCGCCCGCGCCATCGAGTCGCTGCTCCCGGGCACCCTCACGGCCCTGGCCGACGCCGGCGCGCACCGGCTGCACCTGCCGCGCGACATCGTCTGGTACACGCCGTACGGCTGGCAGACCCGCTTCCCCGGCAGCCAGTTCATGATCACCGCCAGCCGCGCCCTGCTCGACTGGGTCGTACGCGAGAAGGCCCTCGCCAACCCGAAGGTCGAGGTCCTCCAGCAGACCGACGCCACCGGCCTGACCGGCTCCGCCGAGCGCGTCACCGGCGTCCGCGTCCGCGACAAGGACGGCCAGGAGAGCGAGCTGACCGCCGACTTCGTCGTCGAGACCGGCGGCCGCCCCTCGCAGACCCCCAAGTGGCTGGCCGCGCTGGGCCTGCCGGAGGTCGAGGAGGACGTCGTCGACACGGGCATCGCGTACGCCACCCGGATCTACGCCGCCCCGGCCGGCACCCCCGCCACCTTCCCCATGGTCAACGTCGCCGCGGACCCCGCCACCGGCCGGCCCGGCCAGAACGGCGCGCTCGTCCCGATCGAGGACGGCCGCTGGCTCGTCACGCTGGCCGGCACCCGCGGCGGGGAGCCGCCGACGGACGACGACTCCTTCATCGACTTCGCCCGGGGCCTGCGCCACCCGGTCATCGCCGACCTCCTGGAGCGCGCCGAGCCGCTCGGCCCGGTCCAGGGCTCCCGCTCCACCGTCAACCGCCGCCGCTACTACGAGCGGCTGGAGACCTGGCCGGCCGGCCTGCTCGTGATGGGCGACGCCCTCGCCGGCTTCAACCCCGTCTACGGACACGGCATGAGCGGCGCGGCGCTCGGCGCCCGCGCGCTGGACACCGAGCTCACCCGCAACGGCCTGGCCGACGGCACCGCCGACGCCGCCCGGCGCGCGGTGGCCGAGGCCATCGACGGCCCGTGGCTGCTGGCCACCACCCAGGACATCTGCTACCCGGGCACCCGCAACCACGCCAAGGACCCGCGGATCGCCCCGCGCGAACAGGACGCGCAGGCGTTCGCCGACCTGCTCGGCACCGCCGCCCTGTACGACCCGGTCGTCAGCGCGGCCGCCATGCAGGTCACCGCGCTCGCCGCGCCCCTGTCCAGCCTGGAGTCCCCGCACCTGGTCGCCGCCCTGCGCAAGGCCGGGCAGCACACCGAGCTGGACGGCCCGCCGTTCACCGAGGCCGAGCGGGCCGTGCTGGAGGGCGACTCCGCCCCCGCGCTCACCGGCGCGTAGGAACCCGTCGGACGCCGCCCGGCACTCTGCCGGCCGTCAGCGGCCCCCATGTCGCCCACCCCGCCGACCGGCGCGTCGCCCTGGCCCTGCGGCCCGGCTCCGACGCCGACCGGCTGATCGTGGCGGGCGACGTGGGCGGAGCTGGTGGCCGACGTCGAGGCCACCCTGCGGCCGCTCGCCGACCGGTTCGCCAAGGCCGTGCGGGTCCCCGGCAACCACGAGCTGTGGACCCCGCACGACGCCCCGGTCCGGCTGCGCGACGAGGCCCGCTCCCGGCACCTGGTGGACCTCTGCCGCCGGCTGGGCGTCGTCACCCCCGAGGATCCCGTCCCGGTGTGGGCCGGCCCGGCCGGCCGCTGGTCGTGGCCCCGCTCCTCCTCCTCCACGACTACTCCTTCCGGCCCGACGGCGCCCGCGACCGGGGCGAGGCGCTGGACCGGGCCCGCCGCGTCGGCGTCGTAGGCCTGGTGCGCAGCGCGGGTCGATGCCGCACAGGAGCGGCTGTCCGCCTGCGACGGGGACCTGCCGCTGGTCCCCGTCGACCACGTCCCGCTGCTGCGGTCCCGGGCCGACTGTTTGCGCCACCCCGGGTCCGCCCAGTGGTGCGCCGCCGTCCGCACCGGCCCGGACGGGGAAGCGCCGGTGCCCACGGGCATCTGCATATCCCCGGCACCACCTGGCACGACGGAGTCCGCTTCGAGGAGGTCTCCCGCGGCCACCCGCGGGAATGGTCCAGGCCCGGCATTCCGGTCCCGGCCCCGCGCGTGCTGTTCTCCCGCTGAACGGCCGGATCCCGCCCCGGTAGTTCCTGCCCGGCAACTTGTGGACACCTCCGCCCTGCCCTGCCCCGCCCCAGCTCAGGGCATCGTTTGCAGCGGTGAGGCACTGCACTGCGAACGGGGGCGGACGATGAGGCTCATTGGCCGGGACGAGGTGTACGCGCAGCTGGACGCGCTCCTGGGGGCGGGCACCCCCAGGAGCGCGGGTGTCGTACTCATCGAGGGCGCGGTCGGCTGCGGCAGGACGGAGATGCTGGCCCACGTGGCCGAGACCGCCGCCCGCGGCGGCGCGCTCGTGCTCCGCGGCGCGGGCAGCGCCCACGACCGCGACCTGCCGTACGGCGTGCTGCGCCAGCTGACGGCCGGGCTGCCCGCGGACATCGTGCCGGCCGCCCGCCAGGGCGAGCTCAGCGGCGCCGAGTTCACCCGCGCCCTGTGCGTCGCCGCCGAGCGGGGGCCGGTCGTGGTGTGCGTGGACGACCTGCACCTGATCGACGCGGCCTCGCTGGAGGGGCTGCTGGAGGTGGCCCGCACGGTACGCACCGCACCGGTGCTGCTCGTCCTCGCCGACATGGCCCAGGAGCACGTCGGCAGCCCGCTGGCCCGCACCGAGTTCCTGCGCCACCCCGGCTTCACCCGGGTGGCCCTGGGCCGACTGGACACGGCGGGCACGGCAGAACTGGCCACCCTCCTGACCGGCGCCCCCACGGACCCCACCACGACCGCCGCCCTCCACGCGGCAACGGGCGGCAACCCACTCCTGCTACGCGCCCTGCTCAGCGAACGCACACCCATGCAGATGCCTGCGGCGGCGGCGCGGGAGGCGACGACGGCCCCAGCCGCGGCGACCACCCCCGCAACCCCGCCGCCCGACGCGGCAGCGGCCACCGCTGCCGTGCCGGGCACTGGCGCGCCGCTCACCGCTGCCG
>NZ_WTFF01000689.1 GCF_019400985.1 Streptomyces bambusae | reverse complement strand
GGCCCGGACCGTCGGCCCCGCCCGGACCGCCCGGCCCCCGTGGTGCTCCCGCGGCGCCCTCCGCCGCGCATGCCGTCTACGAGGCCGAGGGGCTGGGACCGCGGCGGGGCGAGGGTGAGGAGAGCGGAACGCCTGGCTACGCGCCGCTGGTCGCGCCCGGCTACGACACCGTGCGCCTGCCTCGCACCGGCGCCGACGGCCCCGTGTACCGGGACCACGTCGTGCCCGAGCGGGGCCGTGCCGGGCAGACCGACGCCCAGGCCGGTTCGCCGTCCGACCCGCAGGCCGATTCCCCGTCCGGCTTGCAGGCTGATTCCCCGTCCGATTCCCGGGCCGGATCCCGGGCCGACGCCCAGGCCGACCTCCAGGCCACCGCCCGGGCCGGCTCCGTCGCCGCGTACCGGGCCGGGGCCGGGGCCTGGGCCGCTGCCGAGCAGCGCGGGACGGCCGAGCCGGAGCCGGGACGGGCTCCGGAGCCGGGACAGGCTCCGGAGCCCGGGCAGGCGGTGGAGCCGGGACGGGTGGGAGAGCCAGGGCAAGCGGTCGAGCCGGGACGAGACCCGGGACCGGCGGGGCAGGAGCAGGCGCGGCCCGAGGGGTCGAACCTGCCGCAGGGGTACTCGTACCCGTACGGCACTCCGAGCGCCCCCGCCCGCCGGCGGACGCCCCCCACCACGCCCCGGATCCCGCCGCAGCCCGATCCCGCCGTCCCCGTCCTGCCCGCGCAACTCGCCCTGCCCCAGGGCTTCCGGCAGGCCGCGCCCCCGCCGCACAGCCCCGACGGACCGACCAGGGCCCTGCCCGCGACCGACCCCGCCGCGGGCACGGGCCCGGCAGCCGGCCCCCGGCCCCACACCCGCCCCTTTTACCAATCCCCGAGCCCCCGGCACCGAGGCTGCACCCGCAAGGCCCCCTACGCCTTCCAAAATATAA
>NZ_WTFF01000688.1 GCF_019400985.1 Streptomyces bambusae | reverse complement strand
GAGTTGCACGCTCTAGACCCGAAGCGGAGTGATCTAGCCATGGGCAGGTTGAAGCGGAGGTAAGACTTCGTGGAGGACCGAACCCACCAGGGTTGAAAACCTGGGGGATGACCTGTGGTTAGGGGTGAAAGGCCAATCAAACTCCGTGATAGCTGGTTCTCCCCGAAATGCATTTAGGTGCAGCGTCGTGTGTTTCTTGCCGGAGGTAGAGCACTGGATAGGCGATGGGCCCTACCGGGTTACTGACCTTAGCCAAACTCCGAATGCCGGTAAGTGAGAGCACGGCAGTGAGACTGTGGGGGATAAGCTCCATGGTCGAGAGGGAAACAGCCCAGAGCATCGACTAAGGCCCCTAAGCGTACGCTAAGTGGGAAAGGATGTGGAGTCGCAGAGACAACCAGGAGGTTGGCTTAGAAGCAGCCACCCTTGAAAGAGTGCGTAATAGCTCACTGGTCAAGTGATTCCGCGCCGACAATGTAGCGGGGCTCAAGCGTACCGCCGAAGTCGTGTCATTGCAGTAATAGCCCCAACGGGTGCTGTGATGGGTAGGGGAGCGTCGTGTGCCGGGTGAAGCAGCGCCGGAAGGTAGTTGTGGACGGTTCACGAGTGAGAATGCAGGCATGAGTAGCGATACAAACGTGAGAAACGTTTGCGCCGATTGACTAAGGGTTCCTGGGTCAAGCTGATCTGCCCAGGGTAAGTCGGGACCTAAGGCGAGGCCGACAGGCGTAGTCGATGGACAACCGGTTGATATTCCGGTACCCGCTTTGAAACGCCCAATATCGAGCCCATTAATGCTAAGGCCGTGAAGCCGCCCTGGATCCTTCGGGTGAAGGGGAGTGGTGGAGCCGCCGGCCCAAGGTGGTAGTAGGTAAGCGATGGGGTGACGCAGGAAGGTAGTCCAGCCCGGGCGGTGGTAGTCCCGGGGTAAGGGTGTAGG
>NZ_WTFF01000687.1 GCF_019400985.1 Streptomyces bambusae | reverse complement strand
GGACCTGGACGGCCGGCGGGTGCTGCCCGCGGACGCCGACTACGCCGAGGCCCGCCGGCTCTTCCAGCCGCGCTACGACACCGTGGCGCCCGGTGCGGTCGCCTACCCCGCGCACGAGGGCGACGTGACCGTGTGCCTGGCCTTCGCCCGGCGGACCGGCGCGGCGGCGGTGCCGCGCGGCGGCGGCCACAGCTACGCCGGCTGGTCGACCGGGACCGGGCTGGTCGTCGACACCGGGGCGCTGGGCGGGGTGGACGCGGGCGGCGCGGGCCAGGTCAGGATCGGTGCCGGGGCCCGCACCGGGGACGTGAACGCGGCGCTCGCCGCGCGCGGCGTCGCCGTCCCCACGGGCCTGTGTCCCTCGGTCGGGATCGCCGGGCTGACCCTCGGCGGCGGCCTGGGCGTGTCCAGCCGGGCGTACGGGGCCGCCTGCGACCGGCTGACCGGGGTCCGGCTGGTCACCCCGGACGGGGCCGTGCGGGACGTGGACGCCACGCACGGCGCGGAACTGTTCTGGGCCCTGCGCGGCGGCGGGGCCGGCAACTTCGGGGTTGTGGTGGAGTTCCGCTTCCTCGCCCATCCCGTCGGCGACTGCGCCCTCGCCGAACTGCACTGGCCCTGGCGGGACACGGCCGCCCTGCTGCACGGCTGGCAGCGCTGGCTGAAGGCGCTGCCGGACCCGTTCTGGAGCCAGGTCGAGTTCACCCTGGAACCCGGTGACGGCCCCGGCGACGGTCCCGACGGCCCCGCGGACGGCGCGCGGGCGCAGCCCGTGCCGGCGGTGCGGGTGCTGTGCCTCGGCGGGCGGGCGGAGCTGGAGCGGCAGTTGACCCGGCTGGCCGACCTGGTCGGCGCGGGTCCCCGGGACAGTCATGTGGTGGTCCGCGGCTACGGGGAGACGATGCGCGCGCTGGCGGGCTGTCCCGAGGGCCCGGCCGCGCAGTGCCGGCC
>NZ_WTFF01000686.1 GCF_019400985.1 Streptomyces bambusae | reverse complement strand
ATAGTCTCATGATTTATTGCTAAGCGCATTCCAGGCTGCGACGAGAGAGGGGGTATCGTGTGTGTGTGTTCCTGCGGATGAGGGGGAGGCTTTATCGGAAGAGCCTGGTCGGTGGCCGGAGGGCGGGGAGGCGGGTGCGGCCAGGCGGCGGATCGCCGCCATCGGCACGTGCAGCCAGTCGGGCCGGTGCCGGGACTCGTAGCGCGCCTCGTAGACCGCCTTGTCCGTCTCGTAGGCGCGCAGCAGTACGGGGTCCTCGCGCGGGTCGCGCCCGGTGGTCGCCGCATAGCCCGAGCAGAAGGCCGCCCGGCAGGCGTCGGCCCAGGCCGGGGCGAACGGGCGGTGCGAGCGGGCCGCGTAGTCGAAGGAGCGCAGTATCCCCGCGACGTCCCGGACCGCCGGTTCGGGACGCCGCCGGTCGGCCAGCGGCCGGGCCGGCTCGCCCTCGAAGTCGATCAGCGCCCAGCTGCCGTCGGCGGTGCGCAGCGTCTGGCCCAGGTGCAGGTCGCCGTGGATGCGCTGGGCGGGCACGGTCAGCCCGCGGGTACCGGCCAGGGCGTCGAAGGCCTGGCGCAGCCCCGCCTCGTACGGCAGCAGTTGCGGCACCTCGCGGACGGTCGCGGCCAGCCGGGCGGTCATCCCGGCGGCCAGCCGGGCGGTCTGCTCCGGGCCCAGCGCCACGATCGGCAGGGCCGCGGCCAGCGCGCTGTGCACCTCGGCGGTGGCCCGGCCGAGCGCGTACGCCTCGGTGGT
Source organism: Streptomyces bambusae (assembly GCF_019400985.1). Classification (GTDB taxonomy): domain Bacteria; phylum Actinomycetota; class Actinomycetes; order Streptomycetales; family Streptomycetaceae; genus Streptomyces; species Streptomyces bambusae_A. Next base: position 204 of record NZ_WTFF01000686.1, on the reverse strand, counting down.
GAAGTCGGCCCCGGCGGCCAGGCGGCGCAGCGCCAGCTGCCAGCCGTCGTCGGAGCCGCGCAGGTAGGGCTCTGTCTCTTATAAACCACTGACGCCTCCGACGAGCCTACGCGTGTGAGTCTGCGTGCTGGCCAGTTAGCTAACGATCAACTACGAAACGATTACGGCGATATACTTGTTGCACGATCACTTATGACGGGGCTA
>NZ_WTFF01000685.1 GCF_019400985.1 Streptomyces bambusae | reverse complement strand
CCGCCGAGCAGCAGGAGCGCGGGCAGCAGGACGCCCCACCGGGACCGCCGGGGGCGGGGGCGGGGGCCGGCCGGGGCGCGGCCGGGAGCGGGGATGTGCGGGGCGGAGACGTGCGGGGCGGAGGCGCGCGGGGCGGAGACGTGCGGAGTGGAGACGTGCGGGGCGGGAGAGGCGATGTCGTGCACGAGGAATCCCTTCGGGCGGATTCCGGCCAGTCTCACGCGGCCGAGCGGGCAATTGCACCCACCGACACGAGTGTGCGCAGCGAGATGCGGCCGGATGACCAGCACAATTCGTTCCGGTGGATTTCCGCCGCCTCACACCCCCGGAGGATTCATGCGCATTTCCCCCCGCCGACTGGCCGTCGCCGCGCTGTCCGCGCTGGCCACAGCCACGGTATTCGCCACCCCGGCCGGCGCCGGCGGCCATGGCGATGGTATTTCCGTATCGCCTTACGGCACTATTTCCGACGACGGTGCCGTCACCCTCCACGGCACCTACCGCTGTTCCGCCGCATCACCCCATGGGGTGCAGATTCAGGCGGCCGTCGCCCAGGATTCCACCCGCGTGGGATTCGGCGGTGAGGAGGCCGTCTGCGACGGCCGGCAGCACAAGTGGTCCGCGACGGTCGGCCCGGCCTGGGGCCGGGTCCTGCACGAGGGCCCGGCCGGTGCCGAGGTCCGGCTGCAGTCGGCGACGCTGGGCTCCTCGCCCTTCAGCGTGCGGGTGTCGTACCTCGCCGAGTCCCACGGGGACATCGTCCTGAGGCACAAGCACCACTGACCCGGCCGGGGCCGGCCGCCACCGGCCCCACCGGCCCCACCGGCCCGTCCGGGGCCACACCAGCCGCCGGCTCGCCGGGGGCCGCACCGGCCACCCGGCCCGACGGGGAGCCACACCGGCCACCCGGCCCGACGGGGAGCCACACCGGCCACCCGGCCCGACGGGGAGCCACAC
>NZ_WTFF01000684.1 GCF_019400985.1 Streptomyces bambusae | reverse complement strand
TGCCGCGAGGGCGGCGAGGTTGAGCGCGGCGTTGTCGTCCCGGTCGATGACCAGGCCGCAGGCGTCGCATTCGTAGGTCCGGACGTGCAGCGGCAGCTTGGCTTTCGCCGCGCCGCACCCGGAACAGGTCTTGGAGGAGGGGTACCAGCGGTCGGCGACCACGATGCGGGTGGCGTGGCGCTGGCGGGTCTTGTAGGTGAGCTGGCGGCGGATCTCTCCGAATCCGGCGTCGGCGATCCGCCGGGCCAGGCGCCGGTTGCGGAGCATGCCGGCGACGTTGAGGTCCTCGACCACGACGGTGCCGTACTCGGTGGCCACGGCGGTGGTGAGCTTGTGCAGGGCGTCAGCGCGGAGGTTCGCCACACGGTGGTGGACCTTGTTCCGCTGGGCGTTGGCCTTCTCCCACCGCTTCGACGGCTTCTGACCGGTGCGCCGGTCGGGGCCCTGACGCCGGGAGACGGTGCGGGACGCGCGGCGCAGCTGCCCCAGGGCCTGGTCGTAGTGCCGGGGATTGGCCACGGTGCGGATCTCGCCCGTGCTGTCGGCCATGACTGCGAGTGTCTTCACCCCGAGGTCGATGCCGACCGCCGTGCCTGGGCGCGTGACGCGTTCGAGGTCCCGCTTGACCTCGGCCTGGAAGGACACGAACCAGCGCCCGCGCTCGTGCCGCACAGTCGCGGACAGGACCCGCGCCGTCCCGGCCTGGACGCGGGTGAGGAGCTTCACGGTGGGCTCGTGGGTGCGGAGTGTGCCCAGCCTCGGCAGCGTGACGTGCCGGCCGTCGGCGTCCACGCGGATCGTGCCGGTGGTGAACCGGCAGGCGAGGCGCGCCTTCCGCTTCGGCTTGAACCGCGGCGCACCCATGCGGGCGCCTTTGCGCCTGCCGTTCTTCGACTTGGCGTAGTTGTCGAACGCGGCCGACGCGTTGGCCAGGCCGGTGGAGTACGCCTCCTTGGAGTTCTCCT
>NZ_WTFF01000683.1 GCF_019400985.1 Streptomyces bambusae | reverse complement strand
CGGGGGGCGCGGGAGAGCGGGTGATGTGGGAGGGGGCGCGGTGGGGGGGGGGGGGGGGGGGGGGGGGGGGGGGGGGCGTGGCGGGGGGGGGGGGGGGAGGCGGGGGGGGGGGGCGGGGGGGCGGGGGCCGCAGGGGCCGGTGCCGCGCCCCGCAGGGCCTCGGCGACCTGGGACACCGTGAGCCACGGGTCGGGCGCCAGGATCTTGGCGACCTGCGGGGCGAAGGCGGGGGAGGAGACCACGACCTCGGCCGTCGGCCCGTCCGCCACGATCTCGCCGCCCGCCAGGACCACCACCCGGTGCGCCAGCTCGGCGGCCAGTTCCACGTCGTGCGTGGCCAGCACGATGCCGTGCCCGTCGGCCGCCAGGCCGCGCAGGATCTCGACCAGGCGGACCTTCGCGGCGTAGTCCAGGCCCCGCGTCGGCTCGTCCAGCAGGAGCAGGCCGGGCCGGCCGGTCAGCACCAGGGCGAGGGCGAGCGCGAGGCGCTGCCCCTCGGACAGGTCGCGCGGATGGGTGTCGTCCGGCACGTCCGGCAGCAGCGCGGACACCAGGGCCCGGCAGGTGCCGGGCTCCGCCCCCGCGTCCTGGTCCGCCGCCGCGCACTCCGCCGCGACCGTGTCGGCGTACAGCAGGTCGCGGGGTTCCTGGGGGACGAGGCCCACGCGGCGGACCATCTCGGCGGGCCGGGTGCGGTGCGGGACCTTGCCGGCGACGGTGACGGAGCCGGCCACCGGTTCGACCATGCCGGTCAGGGCGGCGAGCAGGGTGGACTTCCCGGCGCCGTTGCGGCCCATCAGCGCCACGGTCTCGCCCCGGCGGACGGTGAGCTCGATGCCGCGCAGCACCTCGGTGCGGCCCCGGCGCACGGCGAGGCCGGCGGCCCGGGCGTACGGGTCGCCGGCGCCGGCCCGGTCCAGGCCCGCGGCGGATCCGGGGGCCGGTACGGAAGCGGACACGGAGACCGGTACGCGGC
>NZ_WTFF01000682.1 GCF_019400985.1 Streptomyces bambusae | reverse complement strand
CCACCGTGCCCATGCCCATGCCCGTGCCCCCGCCCATGCCCGCGACGCCGCGCGCCGTGTCCCGAGGTGCCCCTGCCCGGCCGGGTCCGGCCCTGCCGGGCCTGCTCCTCTGCGGCCTCGTCCTGTTCGTGCTGCTGCTCGGGTCCGCCGGTACCGCCAGGGCCGACGGACCCGGGTGGACGGCGGAGCCCGCCGCCGGCGCCGCCGCCCGCCCCTCGGGCCCGCGCCCGTACTTCTACCTGCAAGGCGGCCCCGGCAGCGTGCTGGAGGACCGGATCGCCCTGGCCAACCCCACCGACCGGGAGCGCACCCTCACCCTGCGCGGCGCCGACGCCTACAACACCGCCGACGGCGCCCTCGCCGTCCGCCCCGCCGACCGGTCCACCGGGGCCGGGGCGGGCGCCGGGGCCTGGGTCGGCTTCGGCGGCGCCGGCACGGTGACGATCCCGCCGCGCACCCGCGCGGTGGTGCCGTTCACCGTCACCGTGCCGCCCGGCGCCGCGCCCGGCGACCACCCCGTCGCCGTCGTCGCCGCCGAGGCGGGCCACGAGGCGGCCGTACGGGTGCACCTGCGGGTCAGCGGCCCACAGGTCGCCGCGCTCACCGTCGAGGACGTCCGGGTACGGGGCCGGGGCGGGGCCACCGTCGTCACATACACCCTCGTCAACCGCGGGAACGTGGCGCTCGCCCCCCAGCTCGCCCTCACCGCCGACGGCCTGCTCGGCGAACCTCCCGGCCGTACCCGCCGGCCCGTCCCCGTGGAGCTGCTGCCGGGCCAGCGGGTCGAGCTGACCGAACCCTGGCCCGGCGCGCCGGTGTTCGACCGGGTCCGGCTGACCGCCGAGGTCACCGCCGCCGGGGGCGCGCGGGCCGAGGCGACCGCCACGGCCTGGTTCCTGCCCTGGGGCATCGCCGCCCGGACCGGCGCCGGGCTGCTCGGCCTGGCCGGCCTGTTCCTGGCCGCGCGGCTCCTCGTACGC
>NZ_WTFF01000681.1 GCF_019400985.1 Streptomyces bambusae | reverse complement strand
GGCACGGTGCGGGTGCGCACGCCGGAGCCGTGCGGGCGCACCACCGTGAGCGGGCCGGGCGTACCGGTCTCGGGCAGCGGCGCGCCGTCGGGCGCCCAGAAGGCGAACCGCCCCTCCCGGGGCACGGGTGCGGGCAGGAAGACGGCGGCATGGCGCAGCAGCGACTCCGCGGGTCCGGCGGCCATGGCGTCCCCTCCCCCTTCCGCTCGCTCGGCGGACCGCCCCGCCTCGGAGCGGTCCCATTACCGGCGAGTCTAGGCAGGCGCACTGACAACGACCCCCGCCCACCCTCCTGACCTGCGAGGACGCCGAGGTCTCAGCCCTGTGCTCAGCCTTGTGCTCAGCCCTGTGCCCAGCGCCCGGGCTCGTGCGCGTAGCCGAACCGCGGCCGGCCCGTGGCCGCGCTGACGCGCAGCGGGCGCCCGCCGTCGTCGAGCCGGGCCGTGCCCGAGCCCGACGGCGCCGACCAGCGCAGGTCGAGGTACCAGTCGCAGTCGCACCCCGCGGTGGCGGCCTCCACGCGCAGCACCACGGGGTCGGAGGCCGAGAGCCGCAGCGGGAACTGCGGGGCCGGCAGGACACGCGTCCCGTCGGCCCCGGCGACCGGCCGGGCCAGCGGGCGCGGCGCGTCCAGGTCGACCCGGAAGACGGCCGGGGTCAGTATGCCGCCGCAGCCCATCGACATCTCGTAGACGTTCCAGGCGGGTGGCGTGCGCCGCTTGACGACGCGCACCTCCAAGGCCTGCAGTACGACCGCCTCCGCGCCCTTGCCGTGCAGCGTGACCTCGACGATCTGCCGGCCCGCGTGCACGGCCCGCTGCGCCTGCGCCCAGCGCGGGGCGTCGGCCTCCACCGGGGGCGGCGGCACCGCGCCGGGGCCCTGCGCCGCCAGGTACGCGTGGTCGCACCCGTGCGCCCATACGTGCGGGCGCACGGCCGCCGTGAACGGCACCTGTCGCTTATACCCATCTGCCGCTGCCGACG
>NZ_WTFF01000680.1 GCF_019400985.1 Streptomyces bambusae | reverse complement strand
CGTCGGAGGGTGCAGATGGTGAGAAGGGACGAGGCGGTGGCTGTCCGGGGCGGCGGGCGGCGAGCGGTGGCCGTCTGGAACGCCGGGCGAGGCGCCGCGGGCGGCCGGGGCGGTGGATGCCGAGCGGTGGCCGTTCGGGGCGTCGGGCGGGAGGCGGTGGCCGTCCGCGGCGCCGGGTGGGTTGCGGTGGTCGTCCGAGCCGTCGGATTCGGTCCGGTGGCCGTCTGCGCCGTCGGACGCCGGGCAACGGCCGTCGCCGGCCGCGGATACCGGACCGCGGCCGCCCGCGGCCCTCGCCCTCGCCCTCGGCACCGACGGGATGGACGCGCTGCGGCTGGGCGGGGAGGTGTGCGGCGGGCCGGTGCTGGACGCCGAGACCGGCGCGGTGATCGCCGTACTGGCACCGGCCCGCCGGCAGGCCGCCCACCCCACGTGCCTCGCCCTCCCGCTGCGAGCCACCGCCGCCGCGGATCCCGGCGGCGCGCTCGCCGCCCTGCTGGCCCGCAACGCGGCGACCGTCCCGGCCCACGGCGCCGACCTCAACCTCGCCGGGGCGCTCCAGCTCACCGGCACCACACTGGCCCCGGCCCTGCCGGTCGGCGATGAGCCCGAGCCGGTCGAACGCCCGGCGGTGGTCACGGAGTTGGCCGCTTTCACCGGCTCCGGCCGGCTGGTCGCGGCCCTGGTCGGTGCCCCCGGCAGCGGGCGCACGACGGAGCTGGCCGCCCTCGCGCGGCGCCGCACCCTCGGCACCGCCCCGGCCCCGACCATCTGGCTGCGCGGCGCCGACCTGCGCCCGCGCGACACCTCCCTCGCGGACGCCTTGGCCCGCGCCCTGACGGAGGCGAGCCGCATCCTGTCCGCAGACCAGGCCCAGGGCCAGGGCAGTGCGACCGCCGCCTGCGGGGCCGGCGCCCCGCGCTCCACCGGCCCTGGCTCTTCTACCCATCTGACGCTGCCGACGCCCTTCATCGACTCGAGCCATGTGG
>NZ_WTFF01000068.1 GCF_019400985.1 Streptomyces bambusae | reverse complement strand
GGGCCGCGGCATGACCCTCCGGGACACCGGCCCCCGCCCCGCCCCCGCCGCGGGCCGGCCCGCACCGCCCGGTGCTGCGGCCGAGCCGCCCGGCGGCCGGCGGGCCCTCACCGTCTGGTCCATCGGCGTCGCGGTCTACTTCGTGGCCGTCATCTTCCGCACCAGCCTGGGCGTGGCGGGCCTGGACGCCGCCGACCGCTTCCACGTCAACTCCTCGGCCCTCGCGACGTTCTCGCTGCTCCAGCTGCTCGTCTACGCCGGCATGCAGGTCCCGGTCGGCCTCCTGGTCGACCGGCTCGGCACGAAGCGGGTGCTGACCCTGGGCGCCGTGCTCTTCACCGCGGGCCAGCTCGGCTTCGCGCTCTCGCCCTCGTACGGGACGGCGCTCGCGGCGCGGGCGCTGCTGGGCTGCGGCGACGCCCTGACCTTCATCTCGGTGCTGCGGCTGGGCACCCGCTGGTTCCCCGTCCGGCGCCAGCCGCTGATGGCCCAGCTCGCGGGCCTGGTCGGGATGGCCGGGAACCTGGTCTCGACCCTGGTCCTCGCGCCGGTGCTGCACGGGGTCGGCTGGGTGCCGGCGTTCGCGGGCAGCGCGGCGGCGGGACTGGTGGTGCTGGTGCCGCTGGTGCTGTTCCTGAAGGACCACCCCGAGGGCCACGCCCCGGAGCCCGCGGCACGCGGCGCGGGCGGCTACGGCGGGTACGTCCGCCGCCAGATCGCGCACTCCTGGCGTGAGCCGGGCACCCGGCTGGGGCTGTGGGTGCACTTCACGACGCAGTTCCCGGCGATGGTGTTCCTGCTGCTGTGGGGCATGCCGTTCCTGGTCGAGGACCAGGGGCTCTCCCGGTCCGCGGCGGGCGGGCTGCTGACCCTGGTGGTCGTCGCCAACATGGGTTTCGGCCTGCTCTACGGCCAGATCATCGGCCGGCGGCCGGCTTCCCGGATCCCGCTGGCGCTGGGCACGGTCGCCACGACGGCGGCGCTGTGGGCGGCGGTCCTGGCCTGTCCCGGCCCGCGCGCCCCGATGTGGCTGCTCGTCACCCTGTGCGTGGTGCTCGGCGCCTGCGGCCCGGCCTCGATGATCGGCTTCGACTTCGCCCGCCCGGCCAACCCGCCGGCCCGGCAGGGCACGGCGTCCGGCATCACGAACATGGGCGGCTTCATCGCGTCGATGACGACCCTGCTGGCGGTCGGCGTGCTGCTGGACGCCACCGGCGACGACTACCGGATCGCCTTCTCGTCCGTCTTCGTCCTCCAGGCGCTCGGCGTGGCCCGGATCCTGACCCTGCGCGGCCCGGCCCTGCACCACGAGCGCGAGCGCGCGCGGGAGGCCGCGCACGGCGGAGCGGCCTGAAGCGGTGCGGCCTGATGCGAGGCGGCCTGATGCGAGGCGGCCTGAATTTCTGTGCGACCGGTGGGAACTCGACGGCGCGGACCGGCGTCCTGATCTCCGCGGGGACCGGGCGACCTGACCCCGTGGGACACCTCGCACCCCGCGCGGCAGCCGCCGACCGGGGCGCGCCACGAACACGCGGACCGGCCGCTCCACGGGGGTGGGCGGCCGTCTCCGCGGGTGTCCCTACTTGGCGGGTGTCCCTACTTCGCGGGTGTCTCTACGGAGTGACCGCGAAGGACCGCAGGCTACGGAGTGACCGCGAAGGACCGCAGGATCGCGTCGGCGAGGTCCTGGTCGCCCTCGGCCTTGATGCGGTCCGCCACGGCGTGCGGGCGCACCCGGCCCGCGGCCAGGCGTACGTACGTCTCCCAGTCCATCGCCAGCGTCACGGCCGGGCCCAGCGAGGGCGTGCCGTCGATCGAGCCCCGGCCCTCCGCGTCCACCCGTACGGTCCGCATGAACTCCAGCGGCCCGTGCACGTCGAGGACCACCGCCGAACCGGCCGGTGCGCCCGCCTCCTTCGCGACCACCTTCGGCAGGCCGGCCAGCAGGATGTCCTGGACCACGTGCGCCCCGGGCGAGTCGAGGTTGCCCGGCACGCCCAGGGCCGTGCGCAGGTCCTGCTCGTGGATCCAGACGTCGAAGGCGCGCAGCCGGGTCGCCAGCTCCAGCGTCACCTGCTCGCCGAGCGGGCCCCGGACGAGCGTCGACGGGTCCCGCTTCTCGTTGCGCAGCTGGCGGGCGCGGCGGATGACGGTGTACTCCAGCTCGGAGGTCATCTCGGGCGCGGTGTGGTGGCGCCGGACGTCGACCTGCACCTCCATGTAGCGGGTGAACTCGTCGACCACGTGCCGCAGATCGCGGGGCAGGGTGTGGATCGGCCGCGGGTCGCCGAGCATCTCGGTCTCGATCCCGATGATGTGTGACACCACGTCACGGACCGACCAGCCCGGGCACGGCGTCGCCCGGTTCCACTCGCCTTCCGCCAACGGGACGACGAGCTCGGATATCGCCTCGATGGAGTGGGTCCACGCATCGACATAGGGCTGAAGGCTGGGATGGACGGTCAACGGGACCCCTCGCGTGCTGTTCAGTGGCGCGTTGTGGACTGATTCTCAAAGCTACGCTGCCGATGAGCACCCCGGCAGTGCTTTCGTGTGACGATCGTAGGCCCGAGTCGACGGACCTGTTTGCCAGGACGGTGGTATTGTGCGCGCCTCCCTCATCCAAATCGCCGTGCACGACGGGGAGTCGGTGGTTTCCCGCCGCTCCCGCGTCGCCGAGCTCGTCCGCGAGCAGCGCGGATCCGATCTCGTCGTGCTGCCGGAGCTGTGGCCGGTCGGCGCGTTCGCCTACGAGCTCTTCGAGACCGAGGCGGAGCCGGTCGACGGGCCGACCCGCGAGGTGATGGCCGCGGCGGCGCGGGACGCGGGCGTCTGGCTGCACGCCGGCTCGATCGTGGAGCGGGCGGGCGACGGCTCCCTCTACAACACCTCCCTCGTCCTCTCGCCCGAGGGCGAGCTGGCGGCCACGTACCGCAAGATCCACCGCTTCGGCTTCGACGAGGGCGAGGCGGTGCTGATGTCGCCGGGCGACACGCTGACCACCGTGGAGCTGCCGGAGCAGACGCTCGGCCTGGCCACCTGCTACGACCTGCGCTTCCCGGAGCTCTTCCGCGGCCTGGTCGACAACGGCGCGACCGCCTTCGTCGTCCCGGCCGGCTGGCCGGCCCGCCGCCTGGCCCACTGGACCCTGCTCAGCCGCGCCCGCGCCGTCGAGGACCAGGCGTACGTCCTCGCCTGCTGCTCGGCGGGCACGCACGCGGGCGTGGAACAGGCCGGGCACAGCCTGGTGGTCGACCCCTGGGGCGAGGTCCTGGCGGAGGCCGGCCCGGGTGAACAGGTCCTGACGGTGGACCTGGACCCGACGAAGGTCCCGGAGACCCGCGACCAGTTCCCGGCCCTGAAGGACCGCATGCTGGGCCTGCGTCGCTGAGCCGGCCCGCCTTCCATGCTTGAACATGTTCAATAACTCCCCCTAAGCTTTCTTGAACGCGTTCAGGAAGCTTGGGGGGCTGGGTCATGGGGTCCGACAGCGGGAGCACGCACACCGGCGGCGGCGCGGCAGTCGTCGGAGGGGATGGCGCCGAGCGGACCCACCGGCGGCAAAGGGCGGTGGCCGCGTCGGCCGCCCTGCCGGCCGGGATCATGGTCCTGTGGGCCATGGTGGCGCAGTTCGACCTGCTGGTCGCGCCCCTCTTCTTCCTCTTCGTCGTTTGCCTTTGCATCCCCTCTATCTCCGACCGCGACGTCTTCCGCGCGGTCTGCCTTCTGGCGGGCCTGGCGGTGTTCGCGCTGTCGGTGCTGGGCTTCGTGCTCGGCTTCTTCCTGCTGACCCCCTCCGCCACCCTGCTCCTGCTGGCCCGCGGCGCGGACCCCCGCCGCCGCCCGGGCCTGGCGGCGTGCTGGACGTTGTGCAGTGTGTGCGTCCACGTCCTGTTCCTGGCCCTCGCGGTGGCCTGCGCGTACGGAGTAGCCCGGGAGTAGCCCGGGAGCCGGCCCTGCGCCGCCCCGCCGGGCCCCTCACCCCCCGTCGGGCCCCTCACCCCCCGTCGCGTTCCTTCTCCGCCAGGCGGATCACGCATACCGCCACCGCCAGCAGCAGGGCCGCGTCCGCGTCCTCGCGGAGGATGTCCACCGCGTACGTCTCGCGGATCCGGAACCACTTGCGCGAGACCAGGGCCAGCGGCTCCTCCGCGTACTCGATCTTGAACTCGCGGTCCAGGATCCGGCCGCTCACGTCCAGCTCCGTGCCCTCCGCCAGGGTCACCCGGAAGTGGTTGCGCAGCAGTGACAGCCGCTTGCGGCGGACCACGGCGAGCCGGCGGCCGTCCCGCTCCAGGGTCATCGCGTCGCGCAGGCCGAGGAACTTCTCCCGCAGGGTGATCAGCACCCGCCCGTCCGGGTCCTTCAGCTCCAGCGTGTCGCGCAGGGTCAGTGCCTTGCCGTCCACGAGGAAGGCGTGCCGGCCGTCCTCGTCCTCGATCCAGTAGTCGTCACCGACGGCCAGCATTTTGTCCCGTACGAGGTATTTCATGCCTGGATCGTTGCCCGGGATAGATTGCGGCCATGCGTCTGCTCTACGTGACCGACCTGTCCTACCCGGCGCGCGGCCGCCGGTACTGCGACGAGGACATAGCCCTCACCGCCCGGCTCCGCGAGGACTTCGACCTGGCCCTGTGTCACCCGCTCGACGCGACGGCCCTGATGGACGCCTTCGACGGCGTCGTGGTCCGCAACAGCGGGCCCGTCCTGCACCACCAGGCCGCCTACGAGGCCTTCCGCGCCGCGGCCCTGGCCCGGGGCACCAAGGTCTGGAACACCCTCGACGGCGGCGCCGACATGGCGGGCAAGCAGTACCTGCTGGACCTGACGGCCGCCGGGTTCCCGGTCATCCCGACCGTCGACGACCCGGCCGACCTGCACCTGCTGCCGCCCTGCACGACGTACGCGGTCAAGCCCAAGCAGGGCGCCGACTCCATCGGCCTGACCTTCACCGACCGGCCCGCCGGCCCGGCCGGCGAGATCCTGGTCCAGCCGCGGATCGACTTCGCGTACGAGGTCTCCTTCTACTTCGTCGACCGCGTCTTCCAGTACGCCCTGTACGCCCCCGACCCGGACCGCCGCTGGGAGCTCGCCCCGTACGACGCGACCCCCGCCGACCTGGCCTTCGCCCAGCGCTTCGCCGACTGGAACCCGCTCTCCCACGGCATCCAGCGCGTCGACGCCTGCCGCGCACCCTCCGGCGACCTCCTCCTGGTCGAACTGGAGGACCTCAACCCGTACCTCTCCCTGGACCTCCTCACCCCAGAAACCCGCGACCACGTCGTCACCACCCTGAAGACGGCCCTCCACACCTTCCTGACCACCTGACGACCGAGCCGTCGGCCCCGGCACCCACGACCGGGTGATCATCCGCCGGACCACGTCTCCCGTGCAGCCTTAGTTGATAAGTTCAATTCGATTCTCGTGGCATGTATCAACTCTGGGAGAGCGACCGTGGCCGGACGAGGCAGGCCCAGCCGTAGCACGGTGTACAACAGGCTCGCCGGGGCCCTCACGGAACTGAACGAACGCTTCGGCGGGCTCCCCAGTCCCAGGGAGGCGCAGGAGATCTGGGACGACATCTGGCACCAGGAGGCCCATCACTCCACTGCTCTGGAAGGCAACACCCTGGTGCTGCGCGAGGTGGAGGCCCTGCTCGACCAAGGGCGGGCCGTCGGTGCGAAGCCGCTGCGTGAGTACAACGAGGTCCAGGGCTACGCGGAGGCGGCCCGGTGGGTGTATGGCCAAGCGCTGGAGCCGGACGCATGGCATGACGGTCGACTCATCACTCTCGCCGAGGTACGTCACATTCACCACGTGGCGATGACGCCGTTCTGGAACGTCGCACCCCACCCGGACGCCAGTGGCCGCGAGGCGCCAGGCAACTTCCGTGAGCACGACATCGAGGCCTTTGCCGAGGGGATGACGCCGCCCCCCTGGCCTCTGGTGCCGGCGCAGGTCGAGCAGTGGGTCAGCGATGTATGCGCTCTGGGGTTGCGCATCGAGAGGAACGAGGATCTCGGCCGCCCCCTCCCCGAGGAGCTTGCTAACACCCACAACCAGTTCGAACGCATCCACCCGTTCCTTGACGGCAACGGACGAACCGGCCGACTCGTCATGAACCTCGTACTCGTGCGGCTCGGATATCCGCCGATCATCATCCTCAAGCGACAGCGGGACGCGTATCTGGCGGGGCTGCGCAGAGCGGATGCCGGGGACTGTGGTGCCCTCGGTGAGCTCATCGCACGGGCGATGGAGGACAATCTCAACCGCTTCATCGTCCCCAATGTGGCCGGCCCCGCCAGAATGGTCCCGCTGGCTGCTCTCGTCGACGAGGAACTGTCTCTGGCAGCGCTCCGGCAGGCAGCGCAGCGAGGCCGCCTGAACGCCACCCAAGGCGCCGACGGAGTCTGGCGATCGTCTCGTAGATCCGTCGAGGCGTACAAAGCGGCCAAGCACCGGCGCAGGCCCCGGCCCCCGGCCTGAGGCGGGCACCGGGAGGGACCGGCATCTCGCGTGCGCGGCGTCACGTCCACGCGTGACAGGCCGTTCATACCCGGATGGCAAGCTTGAAGGATGAACGATGCTGCCCCGGCGCCCACCCCCGCGCCCGCGCCCCGCCGTGCCCGTGTCCGTGCCCCCGAGCTGATCGGCAAGGGCGGCTGGCTCAACACCGGTGGGAAGGATCTGAAGCTCGCCGACTTCCGAGGTCGCGTATTGATCTTGGATTTTTGGACGTTTTGCTGCATCAACTGCCTGCACGTCCTGGACGAGCTGCGCGAGCTGGAGGAGAAGCACCGGGACACCGTTGTGATCGTCGGCGTTCACTCGCCGAAGTTCGTGCACGAGGCCGAGCACGGCGCCGTCGTCGACGCCGTCGAGCGGTACGGGGTGGAGCACCCCGTGCTCGACGACCCCGAGCTCGCCACCTGGAAGCAGTACGCCGTACGGGCCTGGCCCACGCTCGTGGTCATCGACCCCGAGGGGTACGTCGTCGCGCAGCATGCCGGTGAGGGGCATGCGCACGCCATCGAGCGGCTCGTGGCCGAGCTGGAGGCCGAGCACGAGGCCAAGGGGACGCTGCGGCGCGGGGACGGGCCGTACGTGCCGCCGGAGCCGGTCGCGACGGACCTGCGCTTCCCGGGCAAGGTCCTGGCGCTGCCCGGGGGCAACCTCCTGGTGTCCGACTCCACCCGGCACCAGCTGGTGGAGATGGCACCCGACGGGGAGAGCGTCGTACGGCGGATCGGCAGCGGCGGGCGCGGCTTCACCGACGGCGCCTTCAACGAGCCGCAGGGACTGGCCCTGCTGCCCGACGGCCGGGTGGTCGTCGCCGACACCGTGAACCACGCGCTGCGCGTGTTCGACCCGCAGACCGGCACGGTCGAGACCGTCGCCGGCACCGGCCGGCAGTGGTGGCAGGGCTCGCCGACCGCCGGTCCGGCGCTGGAGGTCGACCTGTCCTCGCCGTGGGACGTGGCGTGGTGGCAGGACAAGGTGTGGATCGCCATGGCCGGCGTGCACCAGCTGTGGACCTGGGACCCGGAGGCCGGGACCGTGCAGGTGGCCGCCGGGACCACGAACGAGGGGCTGGTGGACGGGCCGGCCGCCGAGGCCTGGTTCGCCCAGCCGTCGGGGCTCGCGGCCGCCGGGGACCGGCTGTGGATCGCCGACTCGGAGACCTCCGCGCTGCGCTGGATCGATGCCGAGGGCGTCGTCCACACGGCGGTCGGGACCGGGCTGTTCGACTTCGGGCACCGGGACGGGGAGGCCGGCCAGGCGCTGCTCCAGCACCCGCTCGGGGTGACCGCGCTGCCCGACGGGTCCGTGGCGGTCTGCGACACGTACAACCACGCCCTGCGCCGCTACGACCCCGCCACCGGCGAGGTCAGCACGCTGGCCACCGATCTGCGCGAGCCCAGCGGTGCGGCGCTGGCCGGGGAGGACGTGGTGGTCGTGGAGTCGGCGCGGCACCGGCTGACCCGGCTGCGGCTGCCCGAGGAGGCGGTGAAGGTGGCGGACGTGGCGCACCGGACGCAGCGGGCCGCGACCGAGGTCGCGCCCGGCACGCTGCGGCTCGACGTGGTCTTCCAGGCGCCGAGCGGGCAGAAGCTCGACACGCGCTACGGTCCCTCCACCCGGCTGCTCGTCAGCTCCACGCCGCCCGAGCTGCTGGCCGCGGGGGACGGGGCCGGGACGGACCTGTTCCGCGAGCTGGTGCTGGCGGACGGGGTCGGTGAGGGCGTGCTGCACGTGTCCGCGATGGCGGCCTCCTGCGACGACGACCCCGAGAACGAGTACCCGGCCTGCCATGTGCACCAGCAGGACTGGGGCGTTCCGGTGAAGATCAGCGACAGCGGGGTCTCCCGGCTGCCGCTGGTGCTCGCCGGGATGGATCCTTCCGGCGCGTAGGGCGCGTAGGGCGCGTAGGGCGCGTCCTCCGGCGCCGCGCGGCGTTCCGTGTTCCGTACACGGAACGCCGCGCGGCGTAGCATCGAAGAGGGCCGGGCGGACCGTCGGTGCAGGAGGTGGCTGGCATGCCTGAGACCCGGGGAATCGGACACATCACCCTGACGGTGACCGATGTGAAGCGCAGTGCGGAGTTCTACAACCGGCTGTTCGACACGCAGACGGTGCTCGATGTGGCCGACGAGGTGGGGCCGTTCGTCGCGGTCGCCTCTCCGGTCCTGGTCCTGGGCTTCCGTACGCATCCGACGACGAATCAGGCGGACGCCTTCGACCCGGGCCGGGTCGGGCTGGACCACGTCGCCTTCCACGTCCCCGACCGGGCCGGCCTGGAGGCCTGGGAGTCCCGGCTCGACGAGCAGGAGGTCGCGCACTCCGGCATCGTCGAGGACCAGTCCGGGCTCCATCTCAACTTCAAGGATCCGGACAACATCGCGCTGGAGTTCTACCTCCCCGCCGCACAGGGCTGAGGCGCCCCGCCCGGGCCCTGCGCGGCGGGCGGGGCCCGGGCGGCGGGCGGGCCGCTCAGCCCTCCAGGAAGGCGACCAGGGAGTTCGCCAGCAGGAACGGGTCGTCCGCGCCGCACAGTTCGCGGGCGCTGTGCATCGACAGGATGGCGACGCCGATGTCCACGGTCTGGATGCCGTGCCGGGCGGCCGTGATCGGGCCGATCGTGGTGCCGCAGGGCATGGAGTTGTTGGAGACGAACGTCTGCCACGGCACCCCGGCCCGCTCGCACGCCGCGGCGAACACCGCGCGCCCGCTGCCGTCGGTGGCGTAGCGCTGGTTGACGTTCACCTTCAGGATCGGGCCGCCGTTGACCCGCGGGTGGTGCGTCGGGTCGTGCCGCTCCGCGTAGTTGGGGTGGACGGCGTGGCCGGTGTCGGAGGACAGGCAGACCGTGCCGGCGAAGGCGCGGGCCCGGTCCTCGTAGGTGCCGCCCCGGGCGAAGACGGATCGTTCCAGCACATTGCCGAGGAGGGGGCCGTCGGCGCCGGTGTCCGACTGCGAGCCGTTCTCCTCGTGGTCGAAGGCGGCCAGGACCGGGATGTACTCCAGCGTGTCGGACGTCGAGACCGCCGCCAGCGCGGCCGTGCCCGCGTGCACCGAGATCAGGTTGTCCATGCGCGGGCCGGCCACCAGCTCGCGGTCGCGGCCGAGGTAGGCCGGGGGCTCGATCGAGTGGACCATCAGGTCCCAGCCGGCCACCGAGCCGGCGGCCAGGCCCTCTTCCTCCTCCAGGAACGCGATCAGGTCGCCCTCCTGGACCTCGCCCAGGCCCCAGATCGGCTGCATGTGGCGCTGCTTGTCCAGCTTCAGGCCGTCGCTGTTGACGGACCGGTCGAGGTGGACGGCGAGTTGGGGCACGCGCAGCAGGGCGCGGTCCACGTTGACCAGGCGCTCGCTGCCGTCGCGCAGCGTCAGCCGGCCCGCCAGGCCCAGGTCCCGGTCCAGCCAGGTGTTCAGCAGGGTGCCGCCGTAGATCTCGACGGCGATCTGCCGCCAGCCCTGGGAGCCGGTGTCGGGCAGCGGCTTGACCCGCAGGTTGGGCGAGTCGGTGTGCGCGCCGACGATCCGGAACGGGGTGTGGGCGGAGGCCCCCTCCGGCACGTACCAGGCGATGATCGCGCCGCCGCGGAGCACGAACTTGCCCCCCGCGCTCGCGTCCCAGGCGTCCGTTTCCGACAGCTGCCTGAAGCCGGCCTTCTCCAACCGCTCGGCGGCACCGGCCACCGCGTGGTACGGCGACGGGCTCGCCGCCAGAAAGGTCATCAGATCGTCGGTGTGGCCGCGGTCGAAGCGGGCGGGAGAGCTCATGTGGTTCACCTTAACGACGGTCGTGTTCGCCATGGCCGGACTGTGGCGGATAGCCGACGGGCAGCAGGGGACCGGGCCGCGGCGGAGGTGAACCGCGTCCCGGACCGGCTCAGCCCGGCGGGCGCTCGAAACGACGGTGCAGCTGTCTGCGCTCGCCCCGCCGGATGCGCGGGAGCATCTCCGGGGTCTGCGGCGAGCGCTGCGCACGTCTCTTGCGCCCGGCGCAGAAGATACAGGCCTCGCCGGGCGGAGCATCGGGATCGATCGGCGCGCCGGGGTGCTCGGCACATCCCGAGGCGTTGCGCGGCCGCGACAGCTCGCGGGCGGTGATGAAGGCCTTGTGGATGTCGTCGGCGATGCGGACGAAGTCCTGCTCGGGCGAGGTGATCGTGAGGTGGAAGCGCTGTTCCTCGACGGTCCGCAGGTATTCCCGCAGCTGGCGCAGGGTGAACGGGCCGTCCGGCACGGGATAGCCGAGCCGGCGCTGCTCGGGTGCCGGCGCGGCGGCCGGCGCCGTCCCGCGCGCGCTCTGCAGGCGCCGGCCCAGGCGCCTGCGGTCGTTGCAGATCAGGCAGCGGCCCCAGCCCTCGGGCGCCTCCGGGTCCAGCGCGCCGTCGGGGTGCACGGGGCAGCCGGTGTAGCTCTTGGCGGGGGCCAGCCCGGCCGCCGTCCGGAAGGCCTCGTAGAGCGCGTCGGTCACCGGCTCGTACTCGGCGGGGTGGGAGCCCTCGTAGAGCTCCTTGACCTGGTCCCCGAGCGTGCCCAGGGTGCCCTGAAGCTGCTTGAGGGCGTACGGCCGCCCGGCGGGGACGCTGTACCCCCTGCCGCCGCGCTGCTGCTCCTGTGGACTCATGTCTACGAGCGTGCCACGAACCACTGACAACCCGGGAACGGCAGCGGCCGGACCCCCGGTGCGTGGGGGTCCGGCCGCTGCGCGCGTACACCGCGTACGTCGCGCGGGGTGGCGAGGGTGGCGAGGAGCCTCGGGGAGGTCTTGGGAGGCCTCCCGAGGCCTTGCAAGGCCCTCCGAGGCGCTTAGAAGGCGGCCTCGTCGAGCTCCATCAGGGAGTTGTCGACGGCCTCGGCCAGCTCGCGCTGGACCGTGACGCCCGGCAGGATCTGCGAGGCGAAGAACTTCGCCGCGGCGATCTTGCCCGTGTAGAACGGCACGTCCTTGGCGGAGGCGCCGGCCAGCTTCTCGGCCGCCACGGCGGCGCCCTTGAGGAGCAGGTAGCCGACGACCACGTCACCGGAGGCCATCAGCAGGCGGGTGGTGTTCTGGCCGACCTTGTAGATGTTCTTGACGTCCTCGCCGGTGGCGGTGAGGTCGACGATCATCTTGCCGACGATGCCCTCCAGGGCGACCGCGGCCTTGGCCAGCGCGTCGCGGGCCGGGGCCAGCTCCTCGCCGCCCGCGCCCTCGGCGAGGAACTTCTTGATCTCCTCGGAGAGCATGTTCAGCGAGGCGCCCTGGTCGCGGACGATCTTCCGGAAGAAGAAGTCCTGGCCCTGGATCGCCGTGGTGCCCTCGTACAGGGTGTCGATCTTGGCGTCGCGGATGTACTGCTCGATCGGGTACTCCTGCAGGAAGCCGGAGCCGCCGAAGGTCTGCAGCGACTGGGCGAGCTGCTCGTAGCCCTTCTCGGAGCCGTAGCCCTTCACGATCGGCAGGAGCAGGTCGTTCAGGCCGACCAGCGCCTTGGCGTCCTCGCCCGCCGCCTCCTTGACCGCGATCTCGTCCTGCACGGCGGCCGTGTAGAGGACGAGGGAGCGCATGCCCTCGGCGTACGCCTTCTGCGTCATCAGCGAGCGGCGGACGTCCGGGTGGTGCGTGATGGTGACCTTGGGCGCGGTCTTGTCCATGAAGTTGGCCAGGTCCTGGCCCTGCACGCGCTCCTTGGCGTACTCCAGGGCGTTGAGGTAGCCCGTGGAGAGCGTGGAGATCGCCTTCGTGCCGACCATCATGCGGGCGAACTCGATGATCATGAACATCTGGCGGATGCCGTCGTGCTTGTCGCCGATCAGCCAGCCCTTGGCGGGGTGCTTGTCGCCGAAGGTCATCTCGCACGTGTTGGAGGCCTTCAGGCCCATCTTGTGCTCGACGTTGGTGGCGTAGACGCCGTTGCGCTCGCCCAGCTCGCCGGTCTCCCAGTCGAAGTGGAACTTCGGGACGAGGAACAGCGACAGGCCCTTGGTGCCGGGGCCGTGGCCCTCGGGGCGGGCGAGGACGTAGTGGAGGATGTTCTCCTCCATGTCGTGCTCACCGGACGTGATGAAGCGCTTGACGCCCTCGATGTGCCAGGAGCCGTCCTCCTGCTGGACCGCCTTGGTGCGGCCGGCGCCGACGTCCGAGCCCGCGTCGGGCTCGGTGAGGACCATGGTGGAGCCCCAGCGCTTCTCGACGGCGATCTGGGCGACCCGCTTCTGCGCCTCGTTGCCCTCGGCGTGGAGGATGCCGGCGAACGCCGGGCCGGAGGAGTACATCCACACGGCCGGGTTCGAGCCGAGCAGCAGCTCCGCGTAGGCCCAGATCAGGGAGCGGGGCGAGGTGGTGCCGCCGATCTCCTCGGGCAGGCCGAGCCGCCAGTACTCCGACTCCATGAAGGCGTTGTAGCTCTTCTTGAAGGAGGCCGGGACCGGGGCGGTGTTGGTCTCCGGGTCGAAGACGGGCGGGTTGCGGTCGGCGTCCGCGAAGGACTCGGCCAGCTCGTTCTCGGCCAGGCGCGCGATCTCGGCCAGGATGTCCTTGGCGGTCTCGGTGTCCATCTCCGCGAACGGGCCGGTGCCGTACAGCTTGTCGCGGCCGAGCACCTCGAAGAGGTTGAACTCGATGTCGCGGAGATTCGACTTGTAGTGCCCCATGACGACGGCTCCGTTAAGGATCGGGGAGACAGGTTCCACGTACGTACCAATCGGTAACAACATGATGCTACCCACGGGTAATAAGAAGCAACCCTTGTCCGGCGACTGTGACCAGCGTCAAGCCTTGGCGCGAATGCGGGCGCGGCCCCCAGGGGCCGCTCGGTAGGCTTCCGCCCATGTACGGCTACGACCAGAACCCGGGTGCCCAGCAGCAGTACGCCCCGCCGCAGCAGCAGATGCCCGGCGTCGGCTACGCCGAGCAGCCGCTGTACCCCGAGCCGTCCCCGCCCTCGCTCGCCGACGCGGTGCGGGCCTTCACCACCGGGTCGCTGTCCGCCGAGGACTTCCAGCAGATCTTCGCCACCTCGAAGGTCTACTGCCCGCGCGGCGAGACCCCCGGATTCCTGGCGCTGCACAACACCCAGCAGCCGGTGATCCCCATGTTCACCACGCTCAAGGAGCTGCGCCGGTACGCCGGCAAGGAGTCGAAGTACTTCGTGATCACCGGTGCCGAGGTGATCGACCTGCTGCCCACCGGGTACGGCTTCGTCCTCGACATGGAGGGCGACCACCGGATGGTCTTCGACGCGAAGGCGGTCGAGCAGATGGTCGACTTCGCGATGCGCCGGATGTACGGCTAGCTTCACGACGCGCCGGATGTACGGCTAGCTTCGCGATACGCCGGATCTACGGCGGGACGGCTGGACGGCTGGACGGCGGGACGGCTGTCCGGCGGCACGGCGGCGGGTGCCGGGTCGCCGGGGGAGGGGGCTGGGGCGTTGCTCAGGGTGCACTTCAGCGCGGAGGACCTGCTCGACATCAGGTTCGCCGCCGAACCGATGCCGCTGGTCGAGCTCTGCCTCGCCCTGGCGGCCTGGCAGCGCACGGACCGGCCCGGGGTGTTCGCCCGGTGGCGCCGGCAGGTGGCGCGCGAACTCCCGGCCGACGCCCGCCCGCTGCTGGAGCTGCTGCGTCCCGACGGGGACAACCCGGGCTTCGTCGAGCCGCCGGTGCGGGACCTCGACGCCGCCCTGGACGCCGTACGCGAGGGCGGACGCCGGCTGCCGTACGAGGACCTGGTGCGCGCGGCCTCCCGCTCGCGGAACGGCGGCGACCCCGGCGGCTGGCTGCGCGCCCTCTGGGAGCAGGACCGCGAGGCGTGGGCGCTGCTGGAGCGGTCGCTCCGCTCGGCGCACGCGGCGCTGATCGCACCGCGCTGGTGCGAGATCCGGCAGTCCTTCCGGGCCGACGTGGCCTGGCGCACCCGGATGCTGGCCGGGCACGGCATCAAGGCCACCCTGGCCGGCACCCACCCGGACGCCCGCTGGTCCGGCACCACCTTCGAGGTGCCCGGCCCGCCGCACTTCGAGACCGGCCTGGGCGGGCACGGGCTGACCCTGATTCCGTCGGCGTTCTGGACCGGCCGCCCGCTGCTGGGCCGCCTGCCGGACGGCTCCCACCTGCTGATCTACCCGGCGCTGACCCCGCTGCCGCTGGTCGCCCCGGCCGGGGCGGACGGCTCGCTGGACGCCCTGCTGGGCCGTACGCGGGCGGCCGTCCTGCAGCAGCTGACCGACCGGCGCACCACCACCGAACTGGCCCGCGACCTGGGCATCTCCCTGCCGTCGGTGTCGGAGCACACCCGCACCCTGCGCGCGGCGGGCCTGATCACCACCGAGCGCGAGGGCAAGGCGGTGCTGCACGCGGCGACGGGCCTGGGCGTGGACCTGCTCCGCAGCGGGGGCTGAGCGTTCGGGGACCTTTCGGCGACCGTTCGGGGACGTTTCGGCGAGCGCCGAAACCATCGCGGCGTTCGTGGCCCCGCCCGCAATGTGGGTGCCGCGGGGCGAACAGGAGTCCCCGCCCCACCGACACGGAGGCCGTGATGACTCGTTCTTCCTCCCGCACCCCGATCCGCCGGAAGGCCGCCGCCGCGGCGGCCGCAGCCGCGCTCGCCCTCGGTGCAGGCCTGCTGGCCTCCGCCCCGGCCGAGGCCGCCACCTGTGGTGTCAGCGGCGGCCGGCTCTACTGCGGGAACACCCCGGACGTCGACATGTTCCGGTACGCGAGCTTCAGCGCGCCCTGGGTGGACACGCTGAAGACCAACCCGAGCGTCTTCGACTGCTGGACCACGGGCGAGTGGCACGGGGGCGGCAACAGCACCTGGTACGGCGCCTACGGCGATGTGACCGGCCGCTTCGGCATGGTCCCGGCCGAGGTCGTCTACACCTCGTCGGCGTTCGACGCCAACCCGGGCGCCTACGGCCTGCGGCACTGCTGAGGCCCGCTGCGGGCAGCGGCAGGGGGCGCGGCGCCGGGTACGGGGGGCCCGGCGCCACCGCCCGCCCGGCATCCCGGGACAGAGCACCTACCGCGCCGCTGCGGGGAGGGCGGCCCGGTGGGTCCAGGCGGCGTAGCCGCACCAGACCGCGGCGGCGAGTACGACCGCGGCGGCGCCCGCCGCGAGCACGGGGGGCTCGGGGCGGAAGCCGAGGGCCAGGCGGGTGCCCAGCATGACGAGGAAGAAGCCGACGCGGCCGGGGCCGTAGACGACGATGCGGGCCGAGGTCGCCCGCAGCAGCCCGGCCGCGGCCAGCCCGGTGGCGGCGCAGATGCCGAGCAGCGGCCAGAGCGGGCCGGGGGGCGCGCTCGGGATGCCGAAGTCCTCGGGGCCGACCCGGAAGGCGGAGCTGACCCAGCCGAAGCCGATGGCGCAGGCGGTCACGCCCAGCACCCAGAGGGTGTGGCGCCACCACGGGCCGGGGCGGATCTCGCCCTCCTCCTCGCCGGCGGCGGTGCTGTCGCTGTCGATGATCTCCATCACGACCGGTAGGACGCACGGAGCCGGGCCAAGGTTGGCAGGGCCGTGCCGGCGAGCTGCGCAGGGCCCCGGGGAATGTCCCCGGGGCCCGTTCTGTTCTGCGGGTGTGGCAGAAAGTTCGAGTTTCAACTAAACTCGACGCAGAAGGAGGTCCCGACCATGCCTGCAGTGACTGTTGAGAACCTGTTGACGCTCCCCCGGGTCGCCGAGCCGTCCACAGAGACCGCCGCCCGCCGCGTCCTGGCCGTCACGACCGCTCCCGGCGGCTTCGAGGGCGAGGGGTTCCCGGTGCGCCGTGCGTTCGCCGGGATCAACTACCAGTACCTCGACCCGTTCATCATGATGGACCAGATGGGCGAGGTGGAGTATCAGCCTGGGGAGCCGAAAGGGACCCCGTGGCACCCGCACCGCGGCTTCGAGACGGTGACCTACCTGATCGACGGGACCTTCGTCCACCAGGACAGCCACGGCGGCGGCGGCGTCATCAACGGCGGCGACACCCAGTGGATGACCGCGGGCTCCGGGCTGCTGCACATCGAGGCCCCGCCGGAGCAGCTCGTGGTCAGCGGCGGGCTGTTCCACGGGCTCCAGCTCTGGGTCAACCTGCCGGCCTCCGACAAGATGATGCCCCCGCGCTACCAGGACATCGGCGGCGGCAAGGTCACCCTGCTCACCACCCCCGACGGCGGCGCGCTGCTGCGGGTCATCGCCGGCGAGCTGGACGGCCACGAGGGCCCGGGCATCACCCACACGCCCATCACGATGATCCACGCGACCGTCTCCCCGGGCGCGCAGGTCACCCTCCCGTGGCGGGCCGACTTCAACGCCCTGGCGTACGTCATGGCGGGCCGGGGCAGCGTCGGCACGGACCGGCAGCCGGTCCGGACCGGGCAGACGGCGGTCTTCGGTGAGGGAGGCTCGATCACGCTGCGAGCGGACGAGTCCCAGGACTCCAACGCGCCCGCGATGGAGATCGTCCTGCTCGGCGGGCGCCCGATCCGCGAACCGATGGCGCACTACGGGCCGTTCGTCATGAACAGCCGCGCCGAGCTCCAGCAGGCCTTCGACGACTTCCAGGCCGGCCGGCTCGGCCGGATCCCCACCACGGAGCGCACCGGCCTGGGCCACCGCGGCACCGGCGAGGCCGAGACCGGCTGACCGGCAGCGCCCAACCCCTGGGGCCGACCGGCGCCGGGGGTTGGGCGGGTTCGGACGTCCCGGCGGTGGCGTTGCGTCCTCAGGCCTGTGGTGCGGGCCGGGGGTCGGGGCCGGGGTCGTCGCCGGTCTCGGCCTGCGCCTCGGGCGCGGGGGCCGCGTAGCGGGCGCGGAGTTCCGACAGGACGCCGAAGGCCGCGGCCGTCAGCGGGACGGCCAGCAGCATGCCCAGGATGCCGGCGATGCTCGCGCCCGCGGTGATGGTCAGCATCACCGCGGCCGGGTGCATCTGCACGGTCCGGCTCTGCACCACCGGCTGCAGTATGTTCCCCTCGATGACCTGCACGGCCAGGACCACGCCCAGCGCCCACAGGCCGACCGTCCAGCCGCCGTCGGCGAAGGCCACCAGGACCACGACGGCGCCGGACAGGAACGCGCCGAGGTAGGGGATGTACGCGGTCACGAAGACCAGCGCGCCCAGGCCCACCGCTCCGGGCACCTTGAGCACGAGCAGGCCCAGGGTGATGAGGACGGCGTCGATCAGCGCGATGAAGGTGGTCCCGCGCATGAAGCCCTCGACGGCCTCGTACGCCCGGCGGCCCATCGCCTCGATCATGTCCCCGGAGTGGCTGGGCACCATGGAGCGGAGGGTGCCGGAGGCCCGGTGCGAGTCGCGCAGGAAGAAGAAGACCAGCACCATCGCCAGCAGCGCCGTCGCGAACATCTGGCCGACCACGCTGAGCCCGGTGATCACGCCGGAGGCGGCCGTGCCGCCGAACTTCGAGAGCAGGTCCTTGGAGTTCTTCGCCAGGTCCTCCAGGGAGGTGCCGGCCGCCCCGAAGTGCTCGGCGATGTCCCGGCCGGCCTTGCGCAGCGAGTCGATGATCTCGTCGCCCGTCTGCACCAGCGCGACCCCCACGGCGTACGTGGCGCCGCCGACCAGGGCGACGACGGCGAGGCAGGTCAGCGCGGCGGCGAGGGAACGGTTCACCCGCATCCGGATGAGCCGCCGGTGCATCGGACCGAGCAGGGCCGTGCCCAGCAGCGCGAGCAGCGCGGGGGTCACGGCGGCCTTGAAGGTGATGCACAGCCAGATCAGCACCGCCGCAACGCCGGTGACCAGGAGGAAGACGGCGCACCAGGCGGCGAGCCGGCGGACCGGTTCGGGGAGAAGGGAGATCGACACGGCGTCATCCAACCATGTGCCGCGCCCGGTCCGGCCGGCGCGCGCACCGGCCGGACCGCCGCATCCCGGCCGTTCCGGCACGCGCACCGGTCGGGTCCGGCGCATCCCGGCCGTTCCGGCCCGCGGCTCGCGGCCCGCCGCATCCTGCCCGAGGCTCCCCGTCAGCCGGAGTCCGGCTTCGACTCCTCGTACAGCTCGAACCAGATCGACTTGCCCTCGCCCCGCGGGTCCACGCCCCAGGCGTCCGCGAGCATCTCCATCAGCAGCACCCCGCGCCCGCTGGACGCCATCTCGCCCGGGTGCCGTTTGTGCGGCAGCTCGTCGCTGCCGTCGGCGACCTCGATGCGCAGCCGCCGCGTGCCGAGCTCGCCGACCGCCTCGGCCACCAGCAGGGCGTCGCCGTCGGTGTGCACCAGGACGTTGGTGACCATCTCCGAGACCATCAGCTCCGCCGCGTCGACCTGTTCGGGGTCCGCCCAGTCGTGCAGCAGCTCGCGGACCTGCCGGCGGGCGCCGGCGATCCGCTCCGGCTCGGCCTGGGCCACCGTCAGCATGGTCCGGCGGGCCGGTCGGACCAGCTGGTCCACCGGGGTGCCGCAGCCGCAGCCCGGGCCCTCGCGGCACAGCAGCACGACCGCTATGTCGTCCTCGCGCCGGTCGGCGAGCGGGCCGGTGGTGTGGTGCGAGGAGGGCCCGTGCACGGCCTGGACCAGCAGGTCGGCCAGCTTCTCCAGGCCCTCGCTCTCGTGCGCCCCGGACTCCAGGACCGCCCGCAGCCGGGCCCAGCCGGTGTCCAGGTCGTGCCCGCCGGTCTCGATGAGCCCGTCCGTGCACAGCATCATCGTCTCGCCGGGCTCCAGGGTGAGCCGGGTCGTCGGGTAGTCGGTGTCCGCGACGATGCCCAGCGGCAGTCCGCCCGCCGTCGGGCGCATCAGGACCGTCCCGTCGGCCATCCGGACCACCGGGTCGGGGTGGCCGGCCCGGGCCACCTCCAGCACCCCGGTCGCCGGGTCGCACTCGACGTACAGGCAGGTGGCGAAGCGCGGGACGTGGAAGTCGTCGTCCGAGTCGAGCGAGTCGAACGGGTCGTACGGGTCGTCGGCGCCGGCCCCGCCGTCCGCACCGCCCCCGCCGCCGCCGTCCGTACCGGGCAGGCCCGAGTGCAGCCCGGACAGGAAGCGGGAGGCGCGGGAGAGCACCGCGTCCGGCCGGTGGCCCTCGGAGGCGTACGCCCGTACGGCGATGCGGAGCTGGCCCATCAGCCCCGCGGCCCGTACGTCGTGGCCCTGCACGTCGCCGATGACCAGGGCGAACCGTCCCGAGGGCAGCGGGATCATGTCGTACCAGTCCCCGCCGACCTGGAGTCCGCCGCCGGTGGGCACGTACCGCGCGGCGATCTGCATGCCGGGGATCCGGGGGCCCAGTGTCGGCATCATCGACCGCTGGAGGCCCGTGCTCAGCTCCCGCTCGGACTCGGCCACGCCGGCCCGCTGGAGGGCCTGCGCCAGCATCCGGGCCACGGTCGTCAGCACCGACCGCTCGTCGGGGGAGAAGGAGACCGGGTGCTTGAAGGCGGCCATCCAGGCGCCCATGGTGCGGCCGGCGACGATCAGCGGTACGAACGCCCAGGAGACCCGGCCGAAGCGCTGGGCGAGCGGCCAGGTGGCCGGGAACCGCCGTTTGTAGTCCTCGGGGGTGGGCAGGTAGATCGCCCGGCCGGTCCGGACCACCTCGGCGGCCGGGTAGTCGGTCTCCAGGCGCATGTCCGAGAAGGGGCCCTCGTCGCCGGGGCCGTGCCCGTGGTGGCCGATGACCGACAGCCGCTCGCCCGCGACGCCGAAGACGGCCAGCCCGTCCGGGTTGAAGCCGGGCATGGACAGCGAGGCCGCGACCCGCAGCACCTCGGCGGTCGACCGGGCCTCGGCCAGCGCGCGGCCGGCGTCCAGCAGGAACGCCTCGCGCGAGCGGCGCCAGTCGCCGGTGATCGAGGTGTGCGCGGCGGTGGTGCCGGGCTGCGGCTCGGCGATCTCCTGGAGGGTGCCGATCAGCTCGTGGCCGACCCCGCCGTCGGCGCTGCGGTTCTCCAGCGGCTTGGAGCGGCTGCGTACGGTCCGCAGGACGCGCCCGTCCTCGTCCATGATCCGCAGCCGGGCCTCGGCGAGGGTGCCCTCGGCGCGGGCGAGGGTCACGATGCCGTTGATCTCGTTCCAGTCCACCGGGTGGAACCGGGAGCGGACGACGGCCTCGGGCACCACGACCGGTGCGGGGGGCAGGCCCAGGAGCCGGGCGGCCTCGCTGTCGAGGGCGACCGTCCCGGAGGAGTTGTCCCATCGCCACACACCCGTCGCGATGGCGGCCAGGACGTCCTCGGTGCGCATTAGGTCATATTTACAGGTCATGGCGTGGGCGCGCCCGTCCTGCTGCCGTCCCGCGCCCGTCCTGAGGCCGTGCGGGGCGGACGGTAACCTTGTGAGGGTTGAATCCCACCTGCTATCGCGAAGAACTGGATGAATGATGCATCGGTACAGGTCCCACACCTGCGGCGAGCTCCGTGCCTCTGACGTCGGCACCGACGTCCGGCTGAGCGGCTGGCTGCACAATCGTCGAGACCTGGGCGGCATCCTCTTCATCGATCTGCGCGACCACTACGGCATCACGCAGCTCGTCGCCCGTCCGGGTACGGCGGCCGCCGCCGCGCTGGACAAGCTCTCCAAGGAGACGGTCGTCCGCGTCGACGGCAAGGTCGTCTCCCGCGGCGCCGAGAACGTCAACGCCGACCTGCCGACCGGCGAGATCGAGATCGAGGCCGCCGAGGTCGAGGTGCTGGGCGCTGCCGCCCCGCTGCCCTTCACCATCAACACCGACGACGGTGTGAACGAGGAGCGGCGCCTGGAGTACCGCTTCCTCGACCTGCGCCGCGAGCGCATGCACCGCAACATCATGCTGCGCTCCGCCGTGATCGCCGCGATCCGCCACAAGATGGTGGCCCTCGGCTTCAACGAGATGGCGACCCCGATCCTGACCGCGACCTCCCCCGAGGGCGCGCGCGACTTCGTCGTCCCGTCCCGTCTGAACCCGGGCAAGTTCTACGCCCTGCCGCAGGCCCCGCAGCAGTTCAAGCAGCTGCTGATGATCTCCGGCTTCGACCGCTACTTCCAGATCGCGCCCTGCTTCCGCGACGAGGACGCCCGCGCCGACCGCTCGCCGGGCGAGTTCTACCAGCTCGACGTGGAGATGTCCTTCGTCGAGCAGGAGGACGTCTTCCAGCCGATCGAGAAGCTGATGACCGAGCTCTTCACCGAGTTCGGCGGCGGCCGCGAGGTCACCTCCCCGTTCCCGCGGATCCCGTTCCGCGAGTCGATGCTCAAGTACGGCAACGACAAGCCGGACCTGCGCGCCCAGCTGGAGCTCGTCGACATCACCGACGTCTTCGAGGGCTCGGAGTTCAAGGCGTTCGCCGGCAAGCACGTCCGCGCCCTGCCGGTGCCGGACACCGCCGCCCAGCCGCGCAAGTTCTTCGACGGCCTCGGCGACTTCGCGGTCTCGCTCGGCGCGAAGGGCCTGGCCTGGGTCCGCGTCGGCGAGGACGGCACGCTCACCGGCCCGATCGCGAAGTTCCTCACCGAGGAGAACGTCAAGGTCCTCACCGAGCGCCTCGGCCTGGTCGCCGGCCACGCGGTGTTCTTCGGCGCGGGCGAGTTCGACGAGGTCTCCAAGATCATGGGCCCGGTCCGGGTCGAGGCCGCCAAGCGCGCCGGCCACTTCGAGGAGAACGTCTTCCGGTTCTGCTGGATCGTCGACTTCCCGATGTACGAGAAGGACGAGGAGACCGGCAAGATCGACTTCTCCCACAACCCGTTCTCCATGCCGCAGGGCGGCATGAAGGACCTGGAGGAGAAGGACCCGCTGGACATCCTGGCGTGGCAGTACGACAT
Source organism: Streptomyces bambusae (assembly GCF_019400985.1). GTDB lineage: Bacteria > Actinomycetota > Actinomycetes > Streptomycetales > Streptomycetaceae > Streptomyces > Streptomyces bambusae_A. Next base: position 5,290 of record NZ_WTFF01000068.1, on the reverse strand, counting down.
CGTCTGCAACGGCATCGAGCTGTCCTCCGGCGCCATCCGCAACCACGAGCCCGACGTCATGCTGAAGGCGTTCGAGATCGCCGGCTACGAGGCGGAGACCGTGGAGCGCGAGTTCGCGGGCATGCTGCGCGCGTTCCGCCTCGGCGCCCCGCCGCACGGTGGCATCGCCCCGGGCGTCGACCGCATCGTGATGCTGCTGGCCGACGAGCCCAACATCCGCGAGACCATCGCCTTCCCGCTCAACGGCAACGCCCAGGACCTGATGATGGGCGCGCCGACGGTGCTGGAGGAGGCCCGCCTGCGCGAGCTGAACATCTCGCTGCGCAAGCCGGTCGAGGTCAAGGAGACGGAGGGCCGCCCGATCTCCGAGGCGGTCCACCCGGACGCGTCGCGCTGACGCGTCCGATCGGCCACAGGCACGGGGAAGGGCCCGGGATCCGCGCGGATCCCGGGCCCTTCCCCGTGGTTGCGGACAGCGGCGCCGGCCCCGTGTCGCGGACAGCGGTGCAGCGGTGTGGCGGTGCAGCGGCGCCGGTCAGGTCCCGAGGGGCAGCCGCAGGTGTGCCGGGTCGTGGCCGACGGACGAGGGAATGACGCTCAGCTCCACCCACGGGGTGCCCTGGGACACGTGGACGGTGTGCAGGCACTCCACGCGCTGCCCGGGAAGCACCTCGTCGGGGCAGACGGGGTAGCCGTGCTCCTTCTGCCATGCGGCGGCGTACGCGTCCTCGTAGTGGCTCAGCGGGCGGCCGGTGCGGTCGTAGAGGTGGGAGACGGGGGCGACGAGCGGGACGGGTTGGTCGCCCGGGTTGTTGACGGTGATCAGCACCCGGTACGCCTGCCGGCCCGCCGGCAGCGGGGTGGGGGAGTCCGGGGCGGGGGAGAAGGCCTGGGGCGCGTGGACGGTCACCTCGACGCCGTCCTGGTAGACCACGCGGCCGGGCTCCGTGCGCTCCTGCTGCGGGGCGGACGAGAGGACGACGGGGGTGCGCGGCGGGGCGCTGTACTCGGTCGGCCGGGCGCGGCCGGCCTCGCTGTCCTCCGCGTACACCTCGTGCAGCATCCAGAACGCCGCCGCGGCGAGTGCGACCGGCACGGCGACGGCGGTGATGCCGAGGCCGAGGCCGACGTTCGCGGTGCGGGCGCCGGAGGCGAGGCCGCGCCGGACCCGGCCGCGGGCCACGGCCGCGCAGATCACGGCGGCGATGCCGAGCGGCGGGGCCGCGAGGAAGGCAGGCAACAGGACGGGGGTCAGCGCGAGCGCCATCAGGCCCAGCCCGCCGAGCACCACCGCGGCGGTGCCGGCTCCCGTCGACTCGTTCGTCTCCATGCTCCGAACGCTAGGAGCCCGGCGGGCGGCCCCGCTTCGGGACGGATACTCAGACCCGCCTGAGTACGGGGCCGCCGGGCGCCGGTCGGAGGCGCTAGAACCGGTCGAGGACGCCCTTGAGGAGGGCGGCCGAGGTCAGCTCCAGGGGAGCCGGGCCGGCGTGGAAGAAGCCGGCGTTCCCCGACTCCTCCGCCAGCTTCTGGACGAAGTCGAAGCCCTTGGCGTCGTGCTCGCCGAAGGCCACGAACTGCCAGTGGATGTCGTGCCCGGCCGCGCCGGCGAGGGCCTGCTTGGCGGGCTGGCGGCTGTCGGGGGCGCCGTCGGTCTGGAACACGACGAAGGCGGGGCCGGCGGCGCCGGACTTCTCGTAGTGCTCGACGACCTGCTCGACGGCCCGGTGGTAGCTGGTGCGGCCCATGCGGCCGAGCGCGGCGTGCTGCGCCTCGACCCAGCCCTCGCTGTTGTCGAGGGTGAGGTCGGCGGTGCCGTCGATGTCGGTGGAGAAGAACACGGTGTGCACGGTGGCGGCCTCGTCCAGGTGGGCGGCGAGGGCCAGGGTGTGCTCGGCGAGGTGCTGGACGCTGCCGTCCTTGTAGAACGGGCGCATCGAGCCGGAGCGGTCCAGCACGAGGTACACCGAGGCGCGGGCCCCGGCCTTCCCCTTGGCGCGGAGCACCTGCCCGGCGGCCTTGTACGCCCCGGCCACGCCGGCTCCTGCCCGCCGCTTCACCTGCGCGAGCGGCACGGCGGGGCCGTCCGCAGGCTCGCCGTCGGCCTCCGGCTCGGCCTCGGCCGCGGCGGCGACCGGCTCGGGCTCGGGCTCCGGCTCGTCGTCCGGGAACCGGTCGAGGATCTCGTCCAGCTTGTCCTCGTCCAGGCCGGGCGCGTCGAAGGGATTGCGCCGGCGCCGGTGGGGGAGGGCCAGCAGGGCGGCCTGCCGGACGTCCTCCTTGCGTACGGCCGTACGCCCGGCCCACGCGGCCAGCGCGGTCGCCGTCCGGGCCATCACGATGTCGGCCCGCATGCCGTCCACCTCGAACCCGGCGCAGGTCGCGGCGATCTGGAGCAGCGCGTTGTCCCCGAGCCGGACCTGCGGCAGCAGCGCCCGGGCGGCGACCACGCGCGCCCGTACGCCGGCCTCGTCGCCGGCCCAGCGGGCGGCGAAGGCGGCGGGGTCGTCCTCGTACGCGAGCCGCCGCCGCACGACCTCGACCCGCTGCTCGGGCTCGCGCGAGGCAGCGACCTCGACGGTGAGCCCGAACCGGTCGAGCAGCTGCGGGCGCAGCTCGCCCTCCTCGGGGTTCATGGTCCCGACGAGCAGGAACCGGGCGGCGTGCCGGACGGACACGCCCTCGCGCTCGACGTAGGAAGCGCCCATCGCGGCCGCGTCCAGCAGGAGGTCGATCAGGTGGTCGTGGAGCAGGTTGACCTCGTCGACGTAGAGGATGCCGCGGTGCGCGTCGGCCAGCAGGCCCGGCTCGAAGGCCTTCACGCCCTCGGCGAGGGCCCGCTCGATGTCGAGCGCACCGACGAGGCGGTCCTCGGAGGCGCCGACAGGCAGTTCCACCATCCGCGCGGGGCGCGCGGTGCCCTCGGTCGTGTCGTGCGGGCCGTCCGGGCAGGCGGGATCGGGCGCGCCCGGCGCACACGAGAAGCGGCACCCGGCGACGACGTCCACCGGCGGCAGCAGCGCGGACAGCGCGCGTACCGCCGTGGACTTGGCGGTCCCCTTCTCGCCGCGCACGAGCACGCCGCCGACGGCCGGGCTGACGGCGTTGAGAAGCAACGCCAGTCGCAGGTCGGCCTGGCCGACGACCGCGGTGAACGGGTAGGGCGTCACGAGTTGCTCACTCCTTCGTACGACATGGCTGGGCGTGCGGTGCTGCCGCTGCGCGGGGCCTTTTCCCCACCCCGCCCCTTCCCGTAACCGGGGCTGCGCCCCGGACCCGCCCCTGTTCGGGGGCCTTGCCGGCCGTGGCGGACCTGCGGGTCCGCTGCGGCTGGTCGCGCAGTTCCCCGCGCCCCTGGTTGATCCAGCCCCGCCGGCGTTTGAGGCGCGGGGGTACGGGGGCGGAGCCCCCGAAAAGCGGGGTCCGGGGCGGAGCCCCGGTTCGGGAAGGGGCGGGTAGGGGAAAGGCCCCGCGCAGCGGCCCCGCTCACGGTGCACCCGGTGGCACGAACGGCAGGCCCGCCGGGGCGCCGGCCTCGATCAGCCGGAGCAAGGCCTCGGTGTCCGCGTGCTCCTCGATCAGATCGCCCAGCAGATCCAGCTGCTCCTCGCGCAGCGCGCCGAACGACGTGCCCGGAGCCGGGACAAAGCGGCGCCCCGCCGCAGCCGCGACCTCGCGCAGGAACGCCCGCCGGAACCCGTCCGACTCCAGCGAACCGTGCCAGTGCGTGCCCCACACCGAGCCCACCCGGCAGCCGTCCAGGAACGGATCCCCACCCAGCACCTCGGCCACGCCATGGTGGATCTCGTAGCCGCTGACCGCCTCGCCCAGCGCCGAGCCCTCCGGCCGGGCCAGGGTCTTCTCCGCGGCGAACCGCACGCGCACCGGCAGCAGCCCGAGCCCGTCCACCACGCCCGCCCGCGACTCGACCTCGTCCTCGATCCGCTCGCCCAGCGCCTGGAAGCCGCCGCAGATGCCGAGCACCGGGCGGCCCTCCGCGGCCCGCCGGGCCAGGGCGTCGGCCAGGCCCCGCTCCCGCAGCCACTCCAGCGCCTTCACCGTGCCCCGGGTGCCCGGTACGACGGCCAGGTCCGCGTCGGCCAGCTCCTCCGGACGGTCCACGAAGCGCACGACCACGCCCGGCTCCGCCGCCAGCGCGTCCACGTCCGTGAAGTTCGACATGAGCGGCACGGCGCACACCGCGACCCGCAGCACGTCCTCGCCGACCGGCGGGGCCACGACCGACTCGCGTACGGCGCCGCGCAGCGAGACCCTCAGCCCGTCCTCCTCGTCGATGCCCAGCCCGTGCTGGAACGGCAGCACGCCGTACGTCGCCCGGCCGGTCATGCCGCGCAGCATCTCCAGGCCGGGCTCCAGCAGGGACACGTCGCCGCGGAACTTGTTCACCAGGTAGCCGGCGATCAGCGACTGGTCCTGCTCCGACAGCAGGGCGGTCGTACCGAAGAAGGACGCGAAGACCCCGCCCCGGTCGATGTCGCCGACGACGACCACAGGGAAGCGCGCGGCCCGCGCGATCCCCATGTTCACGATGTCGGTGCGCCGCAGGTTGATCTCGGCCGGGCTGCCCGCCCCCTCGCAGATCACGGCGTCATACGTGCCCCGCAACTGCTCCAGGCAGTCCGTGACCACACCGAGCAGCTGCTCCTGCCTGCCGCCGTGGTAGCCGCGTGCGCTCATCTCGCCCACCGGCCTGCCCAGCAGCACCACCTGGCTGCTGCGGTCGCTGCCCGGCTTGAGCAGGACCGGGTTCATCAGGGCGGTGGGCTCCACCCGGGCCGCCTGCGCCTGCATGGCCTGCGCCCGGCCGATCTCGGCTCCTTCGCGGGTGACGAAGGAGTTCAGGGACATGTTCTGCGCCTTGAAGGGCGCCACCTTCACGCCCTGCCGTACCAGCCACCGGCAGATCCCCGCCGTGACCACGCTCTTGCCGGCGTCCGAGGTCGTCCCGGCGACCAGCAGGCCGCCGCCGCGCTGCGCGCTGCTCATGAACGTCCCTTCCTCAGGTGGGAAACCAGCAGACGCCCGGCCACACACGCCCCCAGCGCCACCCACGTCACGCGCCGGGAGAGCCGTACCGCCCGTTCGATGTCCGCGACCCGCACCGGCCGCCCCCGCTCGCCGTTCAGCACGGCCCGGTGCTCGACCCGGCCGCCGTACGCCAGCGTGCCGCCCAGCCGTACGCCGAGCGCCCCGGCGAACGCGGCCTCCACCGGGCCGGCGTTGGGGCTCGGGTGCGCGGCGGCGTCCGCGCGCCAGGCCCGTACGGCGC
>NZ_WTFF01000679.1 GCF_019400985.1 Streptomyces bambusae | reverse complement strand
AGCGTGGTGTGCGTGCACCCCGTGCGCAGCCCGTAGGCCTCGCCCCAGGCCCATCGGCGAGCCGCGGTGTGCCGGGTGCGGCCGGGGCCCGCGGCCTGCCGCGGACGTACCCGGTGCTCCCGGGCGGCGCGATGCCGCATGTGGCCCGTGGCCGCACCGCGTGCACGGGCGAACCCGGCGCACCCCGCCCCGCGTGCCGCCACCGACCGGGACCTGGCCAGCCTTGTGACCCGGTGACCCAGTGACCCGGTGACCCGGTGACCCGGTGAGCCGGTGAGCCGGTGACCCGGTGACCCGGTGAGCCGGTGACCCGGTGAGCCGGTGAGCCGGTGAGCCGGTGGTGTCAGGCTGCTGCGCCGGCCGTCAGGAGCAGGTGGACCAGTGGGACCACTGCGTCCGCGCGGGCCGGGTCCAGGTCCGGGGCGAAGCCGTCCGTCGCCGCGCCCGTGCCTGCGGCGACGGCATGCGAGCCGCCGGGGCCGCGTCGGACCAGCTCGCCCACGGTGCGCCGCACCCCCGGCTCGTACGCCGCGAACGTGCGCCGCAGCAGCGGCAGTACGTCGGTGAAGGCGCGGGCCGGTACCCCGGTCAGCCAGGCGTCGATCAGGCCGAGCAGCCGCTCGTCGTGGACCAGCAGGGTGCCGCCGCCGGCGCCGCCGCCGAGGAAGCCCTCGATCCACCCGGCCGCGTCGGCGGGCGCGGCCGCCGGCGAGAGGGCCAGGCCCATCAGCCGGGCGGTCTCCCCGTCCGCCAGCCGCCCGTCGTCCATCAGCAGCCGGACGGCTCGTCCGCGTATGAGCCCGGGCACGATGTCCCGCCCGGCCAACGTGCGCAACACCCCCGCCCACCGCCCCCGCAACCCGGCCCCCGCTCCGGTGCCCGCTCCGGTGCCCTCGGCGGCCCCGGCCTCTGCGGGGCGCGCTGCCGGTGCCACGGTGTCGGCGCCGGCCCGGCCGCCCGGGACGTCCCCGGCGCCGGTGGGTGCCGTACGACC
>NZ_WTFF01000678.1 GCF_019400985.1 Streptomyces bambusae | reverse complement strand
GTCCAGCAGCGCCAGGCCCGACGCGTCCGGGTCGCCCCAGCACGCGGCCTGCAGCGCGAACGCCGCCAGGTCGGCGATCCGGATCTCGGGGGAGGGGAAGGCCGGCAGGAGCCCGTGCTCGGCCTCCGTCCAGCAGCGGTACACCGTGCCCGGCGCCTCCCGCCCGGCGCGGCCCGCCCGCTGCCGCGCCGCCGCCCGCGACGCCCGTACGGTCGTCAGCGAGCCCAGCCCCCGCGCATGGTCCACCCGCGGCTCGCGGGCCAGACCCGCGTCCACCACCACCCGTACGCCCGGCACGGTCAGCGAGGACTCCGCCACCGCCGTGGCCAGCACCACCCGGCGCCGGCCGGTGCCGCCCGCCAGCACCGACTCCTGCACCGCGGCCGGGGCCCGCCCGTGGATCTGGAGCACCTCCGCGTCCGTGCCGCCCAGCTGCCCGGCCACCCGGGCGATCTCCCCGACCCCGGGGAGGAACACCAGTACGTCCCCCACCTGCTCCGCGAGCGCCCGCCGGACCACCGACGCCACGTGCGCCAGCAGCGCGGGGTCCACCTGCATGCCGTGCGGCGGGCGCACCGGCCGGGCCGGCGGCGCCCACACCACCTCGACCGGGTGCGCGACCCCGGCCGCCTCCACCACCGGCGCGTCGCCGAGCAGCCGCGCCCAGCCCTCCGCGTCGGTGGTCGCGGACGCCGCGACCAGCCGCAGCTCCGGGCGCAGCGCCTCCCGCACGTCCAGCAGGAAGGCCGCGACGGTGTCCGCGTCCAGGTGGCGTTCGTGGCACTCGTCGAGCACCACCACGTCCACCCCCGCGAGCTCCTGGTCGCGCTGCAGGCGCTGGAGCAGCACACCGGTGGTGACCACCTCGACCGCGCAGTCCGGGCCCACGACGCGCTCCCCGCGCACGGTGAAGCCCACCGAGCGGCCCACCGCCTCGCCGAGCAGCCAGGCCATCCGGCGGGCGGCCGCCCGGGCCGCGATCCGCCGGGGCTCGGCCACCAC
>NZ_WTFF01000677.1 GCF_019400985.1 Streptomyces bambusae | reverse complement strand
GGTGTTTTCGCGCCGGGGCATGTGGGTGAGCTGACTCAGTACCTGCCGTTCGAGCTGGTCGATGACGTCCTGGCGCAGACCAGGACCGTGCAGCGCAGGCTGCGCATGCTGCCGTCGCGGGTAGGGGTGTACTTCGTGATCGCGCTGGTGTTGTTCCCCCGTCTGGGCTACCTGCGGGTGTGGCAGAAGCTGGTGGCCGGGCTGGGCGGGCTGGCGGTCGCATGTCCGTCGGAGAAGGCCTTGCGTGATCTGCGCCGCCGGCTGGGGCCGGCTCCGCTGAAAACCCTGTTCGATGCGGTGGCGGGTCCACTGGCCCAGCCGCGCACCCCAGGTGTGTGTCACCGGGCCGGCGCACTGTGGCCTTCGACGGCCTCAACTCGCTGCGGGTCCCCGACACCGACCGCAACCGGGCCTGGCTGGGCAGGATCAAGTACCGGATGGGCTTCGCCGGATATCCCACCCTGCGCCTCCAGGCCCTGGTCGAGACCGGCACCCGCGGCCTGATCGGCGCGGCAGTCGCCTCGGCCACCGACGGCGACGAAGCCGCCCTTGCCCGGCGTCTGCTGGGCCACCTCACACCCGGCATGCTCGTACTGCTCGACCGCGCCTACGACGCGAACGGCTTCCTGAGCGAGATCGCCTGCACCGGGGCCCGGTTCCTGGCCCGTGCGAAGGCCACCCGCAACCCGATCGTCATCGCATGCCTGCCCGACGGCTCCTTCCTCTCCCGTCTGGACGGCCTGACCGTGCGGATCATCGACGCCGAGCTGACGATGACCGGCACCGACGGCACCCGCATCCACGACCGCTACCGTCTGATCACCACACTCCTGGACCACCGCCACGACCCAGCCGACGCCCTGATCCGGCTCTACCACGAACGCTGGGAGATCGAGACGGCCTTCCTGGCCCTGCGCCACACGATCCTGACGGGCCATGTCCTGCGTTCCGGCGACCAGCCAGGCATCGAACAGGAAGTCTGGGCCCTGCTCCTTGTGCACCAGCT
>NZ_WTFF01000676.1 GCF_019400985.1 Streptomyces bambusae | reverse complement strand
CCGCGGTCTCGTGGGCTCGGAGAGGTGTATAAGGGACAGGCCTCACGCCGCACCGCCGCAGCCCACGCCGACCCTCGAAAAGATTTTCTTCGGTCAAAAGTGTTATCGGCGTCCGACTCGACGGTCTCCCAGGTATTGGGCATCATCGACCGGCGGCACGGACAGGGATCATCACATGAGTACACAGCAGCACACGGCAGCGCTCGTCGCGGCGGCGCGTGCCGGCGACACGTACGCGCAGGACGAGCTCGTGGCGGCCCACCTGCCGCTCGTCTACAACGTCGTCGGACGCGCCCTGAACGGCTCGGTCGACGTGGACGACGTGGTGCAGGACACGATGCTGCGCGCCCTGGACGGCCTCGGTGCCCTCCGCTCCGACGAGAGCTTCCGGTCCTGGCTGGTGGCGATCGCGATGAACCGGGTACGTGCGCACTGGGAGGCCCGCCGACCCTACGCCGAGGGCGGCCTGGACGAGGCCGGCGACCTGGCCGACCCGGGCGCCGACTTCGTGGACCTGACCGTCGTACGGCTGCAACTGGCCGGGCAGCGCCGGGAGACCGCCCGGGCGACCCGCTGGCTGGAGCCCGACGACCGGGCGCTGCTGTCGCTGTGGTGGCTGGAGTGCGCCGGGGAGCTGACCCGGGAGGAGGTCGCCCGGGCGCTGGAGCTGCCGCCGCAGCACACGGCGGTGCGGGTGCAGCGGATGAAGGCCCAGCTGGAGGCGGCCCGCGTGGTCGAGCGGGCGCTGGAGGCGAACCCGCCGTGCGAGGCGCTGCGGACGGTGCTGGCGGGCTGGGACGGCCGGCCGTCGACGCTGTGGCGCAAGCGGATCGCGCGGCACGCCCGGGAGTGCATGCGCTGTTCGGGCCTGTGGAGCGGGCTGATGCCGGCCGAGGGGCTGCTGGCCGGTCTGGCGCTGGTCCCGGTCTCGGTGGCGCTGCTCGCGGCCGTGCGGTCGGCGGGCGGGTTCGCCCCGGTCGGCGCGGCCTACCCGGCGGACCTGGCCGGGGCGGGGCGCGCCAC
>NZ_WTFF01000675.1 GCF_019400985.1 Streptomyces bambusae | reverse complement strand
CGGCCACCCCGGCCACCCCGGCCGCCGAGGCCGCCGCTGCCGTCGGCCGGGCGGGCTCCGCCGGGACGGTGGGCGTGACGGCTGCCGCCGGTCCGGCCGGCTCCGTCACCGACACCCTGCCGGCGATCCCCCGGCCCCACCGGGAAGGCCCGGCGGCCGCCGACCCGATGGACGAGCTCGCCGAGCGGCTCGACGCGTTCGTCGCGGCCGCTGTTCACCCCGACGAGATCGCCGCCGTCCTGGAGTCCGACGGGATGACGGACGACCACATCCGGCTCGCCTACGGCCGCCAGGACTCCTTCGGCCTCGCCGAGGACCTCTACGCCCGGGTGCCGCGCGCCTTCCCCGAGCCCGCCGAGACCCCCGACCCCTGGAAGGTCCCGCTCCTCGCCTGCCTCCTGCGCGGCGTGGTCTTCGCCCTGCCGGGCCTGGCGTACCTGCTCGGCGCGCCGCTGCTGGAGGGCCCGCCCGACCGGCTCGGCCTGCCCGCCGGGACGCTGACCCTGCTGGCCGGCGCGCTCATCGGCTGGGTCTGGGACCAGACCCTGTCCCACCGCGCGTACTCCTGGCTCGGCCTGGGCGACCGGGCCGCCGCCGGGCGGACCCTGCTCGTCGGGGCGCCCGTCGGCGCGCTGCTGGGCTGCGCCGCCGCGTTCGCGGTGCCCGGCGGACCGCCGTTCTCCTACGCCTTCGCCGCCGGACAGGCCTTCTACGTCGGGGCCGCCACCGTCCTGCTGGTCCTCGGCCGGGAGCGGGTGCTGCTCTGCGCCCTCGCCCCGATGGCCTGCGGCGCGCTGCTCTGCCTGGTCGTGGACCTGCCCGTACGGGTGCGGGTGGCGCTGCTGGTGATGTCGCTGCTGGCCGCCTGCGGTCTGGCGGTACGCGAGCTGCCGGTGGCCCGCGCGCTGCGGAGCCTGGCCCGGCGGGTGCACGCCCGGTTGTCGCTCCCGGCGGGGGCGCGGGTGCCCGTCCGGGGCGGCCCGGGGCCGGTGCGCTGGCGGATGCTGCGCGGGGCGGAGGACGAGTT
>NZ_WTFF01000674.1 GCF_019400985.1 Streptomyces bambusae | reverse complement strand
CCCGCAGAGGCTCCCCGCGCCGGCAGCGCCGCCCGGATCGACGCGCTGCTGGAGCGGCTGACCCTGGACGAGAAGACCGCTCTGCTGCACGGCGCCCGGGACCCGGCCCCGCTCGGCCAGGCCGGCTACGTGCCCGGCGTCGCCAGGCTGGGCATCCCGCCGCTGCGGCTGGCCGACGGCCCCGCCGGGGTCCGGGTGGCCCGGCCGGCCACCGCACTGCCCGCGCCCGTCCTGCTGGCCTCCGCCTTCGACCCGGCCCTCGCCCGCGAGTACGGCCGCGTCCTCGGCCGCGAGGGACGGGCGCTCGGCTGCGACGTCCTGCTCGCGCCCATGGCCAACCTCATCCGCACCCCGTACTCCGGCCGGAACGCCGACACCTTCGCCGAGGACCCGAAGCTCACCGCCGACCTCGTCGCCGAAGTGGTCCGCGGCATCCAGGACGAGGGCATGGTCGCCGCCGTCAAGTACTTCGCCCTGCACCAGCAGGAGCACGGCCGCGAGACCGTCGACGCGACTGTCGCCGAACAGCCGCTGCGCGAGACGGAACTGCGCGGCTTCGAGGCCGCCGTCGCCGCCGGCGCGGGAGCCGTGGCCACCTCCTCCCACAAGATCGGCGGCCGCTGGGCGAGCGAGAACGGGGAACTGCTCGACGACGTCCTGCGCACCGGCTGGGGGTTCGACGGCTGGGTCGTGTCGGACCGGCACGCCACCCGCAGCACCGTCGCCGCGATCACCGCCGGCCTGGACATGGAGATGCCCGGGGGCACCCACTACGGCGCGGCGCTGCGCCAGGCCGTGCACGGCGGCACGGTCACCGAGCCGGCCGTCGACCTCGCCGTGCGCCGCGTGCTCAGCACCATGGACCGGTTCGGGCTGCTGGACGTCCGACGCGCAGCCCGGCCCGCCCGGAACCCGGCCGCCGGCGCACGGACCGCCCGCCGGGCCGCCGCCGCCGGCGCCGTCCTGCTGCGCAACGAGCGCGGCACCTGTCTCTTATACTAATCTGACTCTGCCGACCATCTTACGCCTGAGAGT
>NZ_WTFF01000673.1 GCF_019400985.1 Streptomyces bambusae | reverse complement strand
GGCGGGGGCCCGGAGCCGGGCCCGGTGCGCCGCCCGCGCCGGGCTGCGGGCGGTTCGCCCCGGAGCTGTGCGCGATGTACGAGCGGGTGGCCGTGGCCGGCAGGCCGGACGAGGAGGCGCGCGAGCTGCTGCGGCGGCGCAGCCCGTCGGCCGTCGCGGACCGCATCGCGGTCCCGACGCTGATCGTGCAGGGCCAGTCCGACTCCCTCTTCCCCCTCGACCATGCCGACGCCATGGCCCGCGCCGTCGCGGCGAACGGCGCGCCGGTCTCGGTGGACTGGGCGGCGGGCGGCCACGACGGCGGCGTGTCCGAGGCGGACCGGGTCCAGGCCCGGGTGACCGCCTGGTTCGACCGCTACCTGAAGGGTGACGAGGGCGCGGACACCGGCCCGGTCTTCCGGGTCTCGCGCTCCGGCGGGATCGACTCCACCGACGGCACGATCAAGCTCAGCGGTGCGAGCGCGGACCGCTACCCCGGTCTGACGCCCGGCCCCCGCCCGGTGCCGCTGACCGGGCCGGAGCAGACGTTCGGCAATCCGCCCGGCGGCGCACCGCCGGCCCTGTCCGCGCTGCCCGGCATCGGCGGGCAGCTGTCGACGCTGGGGGCCGGGCTCGCGATGGACTTCCCCGGCCAGTTCGCCCGGTTCGACTCGGCCCCGCTGGACAGCGCGCTGCGCGTCACGGGCACCCCGACCGTCACGCTGAAGGTGAGGTCGACGGCCGCGGACGGATCGGCCGTCCTGTTCGGCAAGGTCTACGACGTGGCGCCCGACGGGACCACACAGGTGCTGCCCCGTCAGCTGGTGGCCCCCTTCCGGGTCGAGAACGCGCAGCAGGGCAGGGCCGTGCAGCTGCGGCTCCCGGCGATCGACCACAAGGCCGAGGCCGGGCACCGGCTGCGGCTGGTCGTCGCCGCGACCGACCTCGGCTACGCCACCCCCGCGGCTCCCGCGGCGTACACGGTCGCCGTCGAGAGCCCGCTCGGCGTGCCGGTCGCCGACGGCGTCACCACCGCCGCGGCCGGGCTGCCCGCCTGGACC
>NZ_WTFF01000672.1 GCF_019400985.1 Streptomyces bambusae | reverse complement strand
CGTGCGGGGCGGCGGCCAGGCCGTAGGCGGCGGCCGCGACCCGGCGTTCGGGGCGCTCGTCGTGCGCCCACCGGTCGACGGCCCGGCACACCGCCGAGGGCTCCTCCTCGGCGAGCGAGGCGAGCAGTTCGTCGGCGCGGGGGTGGGCGGCGGTGACGAGGGCCTCGGTGAGGTCGTCCACGGCGCGCCGGCGGTGGGTGTGCAACAGGGCCTGGGCGGCCGTGGCGACGGTGGCTCCGGGCCGGCCCCGCAGCGGCCGGTCGTCGGCGAACCACGCGGTCAGCAGCGGCTGCACCCCCTGCGGGTCGCGGGACAGGCGGCGCCCGGCGGCGTCGAGGTAGCGGTCGCCGGCGGTGGGCGGAGTGGTCTCGCCGGGCTGCGGCGGGGGCGGGTCGGCGGGCAGCAGCCGGCGCAGCAGGTCGAGCCGGGTCGGCTCCGGCAGCCGCAGCCGGTTCCAGAAGGAGCCGCCGAAGCCGCCCGGCCCGCCCGTGCGGGTCAGGTGGCCGGCCAGGCGGTCCAGGACGTCGAGGTGGGGCTGCGCGTCGGGGACGCGCAGCAGGGCCTCGCGCAGCAGCCTGGTCGCCCACCAGCGGCGGTCGGTGTCGGCGCCGTCGTCCTGGGCGGCGTACGTGTCCAGCGCGGCCACCAGCCCCGCGAGGCGGGCGGCGAGGGCGGCGGGCGGCAGCAGGAGCAGTGCTTCGAGGACCGGGCCGATGCGGTGGCGGGGCACCGGCAGGGCGGCGGCGGCTGTGCCGGGGGGCTGGTGGACCAGGGTGTCCAGCGCCGTCGGTACGTCGAGGTGGGCGGCCTGGAGCCAGTCGGAGAGCTCCTCGTGGCCGGGCCGGTAGCCGGCGCCGGTCGGCACGAGCAGCCCTTCTGTCAGGACGGCCGAGGCCCAGCCGGTGCGCCAGGGGAAGAGCTCCTCGAAGGCGGCCCGGTCCAGTTGGCCCTGGCCGGGGCCCAGGCAGCGGCGCGCGGCCTCGTGCAGCCGTCCGGCGACGCGGGCGGCCAGCCGCCGGACGCCGGGGCCGTGGACGGGGGCGGCCC
>NZ_WTFF01000671.1 GCF_019400985.1 Streptomyces bambusae | reverse complement strand
GCCCATGGCGTCGGCGAAGGCGCGCAGCCGGGCGCGGGTCCGGGCGAGCCGGGCGCGGCCGGCGGCGCGCGGGGGATCCTGCGGGGGCTCCTGCGGGGGCTCCTTCCCCGCCCCGCCCCTTCTCCCCCGGCTACCGCTGGGGGTACCCCCAGGCACCGGGGCTGCGCCCCGGGCCCCCTCGGGCGACGGGGAACGCAGTGCCTCTGCGATGGAGTGGGCGGCCAGTTCGCCCTCGACGAGGGCCAGTTGGGCGCCGCCGATGCCGCCGGTCTCGCCCGCGGACCAGATGCCTGGCACGGAGGTGCGCTGCTGCGCGTCGAGGACCAGGGCGACGGTTCCGTCGGCGGCGGTCCGGGTGGCGCAGCCGAGGCCCGTGGCGAGTTCGAGCTGCGGGACGAGCCCGTGCCCGACGGCCACCGCGTCGCACGGGATACGGCGGCCGGTGCCGGGGACCGGGCGCCACTCCCGGTCGAGCCGGGCCACGGTGACGGCCTCCACCCGGTCGGTCCCGTGCGCCTCGACCACGGCGCGGCGGGCGAGCAGCCGGACGCGGTGGCGCAGCAGCGCGCCGCCGTACGTGGCGCCTTCGGCGAGCTTGCCGGGGTTGCGCAGCAGGGCCGGGACGTGGCCGGCGTAGCCGAGGTAGGAGGAGGCCTCCACGACGGCCGGGACGGTGGCGCCGGCGGCCGCGAGGGAACCTGCGACGGCGAGCAGCAGCGGCCCGCTGCCGGCGACGACGACGCGTCGGCCGGGCAGCACCAGCCCGCCCTTGAGCATGGCCTGGGCGCCTCCGGCGCCGACGACACCGGGCAGGGTCCAGCCGGGGAAGGGCAGTTGCCGCTCGTACGCTCCGGTGGCGATCAGCACGGCCCGGGCGTCCACGGCGCGGGCGCGCTCACCGTCGGCGACGGCGTGCAGCCGCCAGGCGGTGCCCGCCGGGACCACGGTCCAGACGTGGTGCCCGGCCAGGTGGGTCACACGGCCCGCCGCGACCTGCGCGCGCAGCGCGGCCTCGCGGGTGGCGAAGGCCCGCCAGCCGTGGTGCAGCGCCTCGGGCCGGGC
>NZ_WTFF01000670.1 GCF_019400985.1 Streptomyces bambusae | reverse complement strand
CTCCTGGGCCGGGCGGACCTCGTGGCTCAGGGCGCGCCAGCCGATGCCGGGGCGCCCCTGCGGGAGCCGGCCGGCCAGGTACGAGACGAGCAGGCCGGCCTCGGCCGCGGGCGCGGCGGCGAACAGCTCCGCGAGCAGCGCGGTCTTGCGGGACCGGGCGGTGGTGCCGGCGACCTCCCGGGACACGCGCGCGACCTCGGCCAGCAGCATGGGCCCATCCTCCCGCCCGGCGCGGGCCGGGGCACGTCGGGACGGCCGGAGCGGGCAGGGCACGTGGGCGGGACGCTGCCGGCGTGTACCGCAGGTGCGGTAGAGGGGCGTGGCGGCGTACTCCCGAAGAAGGGGGCGGGTTACGCCTGCGGGCTCAAGGGAGAGGCGGGTTCGGGAGTCTAGGGTCAGGCCTATGAAGCTCCGACTGCCCAGGCGCCGGCGCGGCAAGGTCCTCGCCGGCGCGGCCGCGCTCGCCGTCGTGGCGGGGGCCGGCACGTGGACCGCCACCGCGTCCGGCGGGCCACCACCCGTGCACCGCCAGGACACCGTGCTGGAGATGCCCGGCGCCGCGATCGACACCTCGTACTTCACCGCGGGCGGCGGCGGGCCGCGGCCCGCGGTCCTGCTCGGCCACGGCTTCGGCGGCAGCAAGGACGACGTCCGCGCGCAGGCCGAGCGGCTGGCGCGCGACGGGTACGCCGTGCTGACCTGGTCGGCGCGCGGATTCGGCCGGTCCGGCGGGCAGATCGGGCTGAACGACCCCGAGCACGAGGTCAAGGACGTCTCCCGGCTCGTCGACTGGCTGGCCCGGCAGCCCGGCGTCCGCCTGGACGCGGCGGGCGACCCGCGGGTGGGTGTGGCCGGCGGTTCGTACGGCGGCGCGATCTCGCTGCTGGCCGCCGGGTACGACCGGCGGGTCGACGCGATCGCCCCGCAGATCACGTACTGGAACCTCGCGGACGCGCTGTTCCCCGACGGGGTGTTCAAGAAGCTCTGGGCCGGCATGTTCTTCACCAGCGGCTCCGCGAGCGGGCTCCAGGCCGGGGCCCGAGCGGGTGGGGCGGCCGTCCCCGGC
>NZ_WTFF01000067.1 GCF_019400985.1 Streptomyces bambusae | reverse complement strand
CCCGGCGAGCGCGCCGGCCAGGCACAGGACGACGAAGGCGACCCCGCCGACCCCGGCGGGTCCGATCGCGGCCAGCGGTGCCGCGGCCTGGCTGCGGGCGCGGGCCTGGGCGAACAGCTCGGGCAGCCGCGAGCTGGTCCGGAGCAGGTCGCGCCGGGTCTCCACGACGAGTTCGGCGGCGGTGGGCCCGGCGGTGTACGAGGCGATCTCCCGCTCCGTGGCGTCGAGCCGGTCCGCCCGCATGGGGCCGATGTCCACCGGAAGCCGCCAGAAGTCCATGGCGGTACGGCTCCAGCTGTCCAGCCGGGGAAGGTCGCCGGCGCCGACGAGGGCATCGGCGACCCAGAAGAGCCGCTCCCCGGAAGTGCGCTCGCAGGCACGTGTGAGGCATCCCAGGTCCAGCCAGAAGTCCTCGGTCTCGTCCGGGACCGTGTAGATGCCGACGACCTCCGCACGGGGTGTGCCGCCGAGCACGGGCGCGGTGGCCAGCACCGATCCCAGGCGGGCACCGATGGTCCGGGCGGCGTGCTGCGAGAGCGCGATCTGCAGGGGCGGCGCGTCCGCAGCGGCAGCGCCGGAGGGGCTGGAGGGGCCGGAGGGGCCGGAGGGGCTGCTTGCAGCGCCTGCGGCGGGTGTGTCGCTGGGCCAGCGCCCCTCCACGAGCTGTACGTGTGCCTCGGCATGCCGTACGTACAGCAGGGACATCATGGGCGGGAGGCCCGACGGAGCGGACAGTCCCGGATTCAGCAGCGGCTGCCTGTTGAGGGTCCGGCTGCCGTACACCACCGCGCCCGGGTCGACGTGGAAGCTGCCTCCGGTGCGCGCGAGCAGGGCCTGCCGCGTCGCATCGAGGAGCTCCGGGCTCTGCCCGTTCACCGGGGGCGGCGCGGTCGCCAGCAGGCTGGTGTCGCTCGGCCCGCTGGCCCGGAGGAAGGACCGCAGAGCCTGGTCGGCCCCCCGGTCCTGGGCCCGCGGCAGCGCGGCGGCCAGCAGGACGGCGACGAACGCCAGCGCGGCGCCGAGCACGGTGGCCAGCGGGGCGGCCCGCAACCGGGTCCTGACCCACGGCGCCGGCCGCGGCGGCGGAGCGGACGGCGGCGGCGGGGTGGTGGAGGGCGGCGGGGTGGTCACATCTCCTCCACGGGGCGCAGCCGGGCGGCGATGTCGCGGCCCTGGGGGCCGCTCAGCGCGGCCGACAGCAGGGGCACGGCCGCGATGGCGGCGGCCGTCAGCAAGGTCTGCCAGAACGGCATGTCCACCCGTACGGGCGGGAACGGCCGCTGTGCGGCGGGGGTCAGCACGACCAGGGGCGCCATCAGGTGGACGAGGGCGACACCCAGGCCGGTCCCGACCGCCGTCCCGAGGGCGATCAGCACCCCGCCCTCGGCGGCGGACGCCCGGGCCAGCGACCGGCGCGGCGTGCCGAGCGCGAGCAGGACCGAGAACTCCCGTCCGCGCACCCGCCGTTCGGCGGCCGTGGAGGTGGCGAAACCGATGGCCGCCAGGACCGCGCATGCGACGGCGAGGGCGGCGAGGGCGCTCTGCGCGCCGGCGCTCAGCGGGCTGTCCAGCAAGGCCGCGGCGATCTCCTCGCGCAGTTGGACGCGCTCGGTCCTGGCTCCCTCGCGGAGCGAGGCCGCCGCGCGGGCCGGGACCGGGTCGGTGGCCGAGGCGGCGGGCAGCCACCACTCGGTGGGCGCGGGCGGCTGCTGACCTGAGGCCTCCAGCAGGAACCGGCCGAGCGCGCGCAGGTCGACGGCGAGCGCCGTACGTCCGACCACGGGGAGGGAGTCCACGGCGGCGGTGATCCGCACCGGGACGGTCACGCCGGCGAACGTGACGGGGACCGTCCGGCCCACGGAGGCTCCGAGGGACCGCAGGTAACGGGTGGTGGCGACGGCCGGGACCTCGGCGGCGGCCGGCGCGACGGGCGCCGGGAACAGCATGGCGTGGACGCCCTTCTCGGTACCGAACCCGCCCCGGTAGCGCAGCCGGAGCAGCTCCGTGGAACCGGCCGGGAGCGGGGAGAGCTCGACGGCCTGCTGGGAGCGGGGCTCCGACGGAGGCGCCAACTGCCAGCCGCCGGCAGCTGCCGGGCCGGGCACGGCCGACGCGACGGACCCGGCGGAGGGGGCGGGCGTCGCAGGCGCGGCGGAGGTGCCAGGCGCGGCAGACGCGCTGGACGGGGCGGACGGGGCGGACGGGGCGGACGGTGCAGACGCGCCGGGCGCGGCGACCGGTACGCCCCCGCCGTCCGCGGTGTCGGCGGCGGCGATCCGGCGCAGGACCAGTTCGCTGCCGGCGCCCGCCGGGCCTTCCACCCCGGCGTACGACAGGCGTATCCCGGCCAGCGTCAGCGGGGCGGCGGCCGAGCCGAGCGGGGCGCCGGTCAGCGCGTCCAGGGGGAACCGGAGGGTGGCCTCGCCGTCGGCGGGCAGGGTGACCAGCGGCGTCCCGTACGTCGCCCCGAACCGGTCGCGCAGCATCAGGCTCACGGCGGCCCAGCTCGTACCGACGGACCGCACCGTCACGTCGAGGTCGATCCGGCGGGGCGAGCCGGGCAGGGCGACGCCGGGGCCCTCCCCGGGGCCGGCGGCAGCCGCGGCGGCACCGTTGCCGGCGGTGCCGGTGGCAGCGGCGCCAGTGCCCGCGGTGCCAGTTCCGGCGGTACCGGTGCCAGTGCCCGCGGTGCCAGTGCCCGCGGTGCCAGTGCCCGCGGTGCCAGTGCCCGCGGTGCCAGTGCCCGCGGTGCCGGTGCCGGCAGTGCGAGTGCCCGCCGCAAGCGGTGCGAACAGTTCCCGCATCCCCTGTCCGCCGCGCAGGTCCGCGCGCAGCGGCACCCGTTCGCCGGCCTTGGCCGCGTCCAGCGCCACGAGGTCGGCGGTTCCCTCACCCGGCAGCTGCTGCTCCTGGCGGACCACGGGTATGAAGCGCTCACCGCCCGGCAGTGCCCCGTAGCGTCCGCCCTGCCCCATCGCGGACACGGCGCTGCCGGAGATCCGCAGGCCCCCCGCGGTCGCGAAGTCGGCCTGATCGCGCTGGGACGCGGACCAGGCGGTGTGCTGGCCGAGGGCCAGAATGCCGCTGGCGACGGCGAGGACCAGCAGCAGTACGGGCCCGGTGGCGCGCCCGGGCCGCCGCGCGAGCTGCCAGCCGAACAGGGCCGGGCCCAGGCTCCGGCCGCGCGCCGCCAACAGCCCCCCGGCGCGCGCCGCGAACGGCAGCACCCGCAGGACCAGCAGCGTGCCCGCGCACAGGGCGAGGGTCGGGGCGGCGACCAGGACCGGGTCCACGCCGAGCCCGCCGCCCGGTGCGGGGACGTCCGTCCCCCCGTAACGCGACAGCTGCTGGTAGCCGAGCACGGCGAGGACCACCACGGCCAGGTCCACGCCGGAGCGGGCGGCGCCCGTCACCAGGGCCTGCCTGCTGCCGACACGGCGCAGTACGGCGGCCGAGGCGCCGCGCAGGAGGGAGGGCAGGGTGGTGAGCAGGACGCAGGCCAGGGCGCAGCCGGCCGCGACCGGCCACACCAGCCAGGTGTCCGGGATCTGCGGGCGGACCTGCCCGAGTGGCCCGAACCGGCCGAACAGGCGCAGCAGGGGCGGTGTGAGCAGCGGCGCCAGGACGGCCGCGGGCAGGGCGAGCAGCAGCGACTCGACCGCGGTCAGCGCACCGAGGCGCCGGCGGGAGGCGCCGCGCGCGGTGAGCAGGACCCGTTCCGGCTCCTGGCGGACCGTCATGATGTGGGAGACGAGGAGCAGCGCGGCGGCCGAGAGAACGGCGAGCTGGAGTCCGCCCATCAGCAGGGTGGACCGGGCGACGCGCAGCCCTGAGTCCAACTCTGCGAGCGCAGTGGGAAGTTCGGTGGCGGCCTGGAGCGAGGCGGTGCGCTGGAGGGAGGCCGCTGCGGGTTCGGTCGCGGTCCGGACGGCCTCGGCCTCGGCCGTGCGGATCGTGCTCAGGTCCGGGGTGAGCAGCGTGGCGCGGTAGTTCTGGAGCAGGCCGCCGGCGGTGAAGGCGCTGTCGTCGACCAGGAACGGGCCGTAGGTGGCGAAGGTGTTGACCTGGATCTCGCGGCCGCCGAGCGGGTCGAGCCGCCAGTACGCGGCGTCCGGGTCGGCGGCCCGGTACACGCCGGTGACCAGCACCGTCAGCGCAGGTCCGCCGAACCGGTCGTCCAGCCGGACCGGTGCGGGCAGCGCGGACTCGGCGAGGCCCAGCCGCGCCAGCGCCGTGCGCGGCACGGCCACCTGCATCGGTGCCGCCGGGGCACCGGCCGCGGTGGCGGCAGCACCGGCGGTGACCGGCCGGGGCCACTCGCCGGCGAGCAGTTGTACGTGCTCCCGGCCGAGTGCGGCGAGCAGGGTGAGGTCGGCGTCGCGGCCCGAAGCGGCAGCGCCGGGCAATCCGTACGACCGGCTGCGGGCCACGCTCTCGGACGCCACCGCAAGCCGCCCGAACACCTCGTCCGCGAAGGCCCGGACGGACTCGTCGTCCGTGGTGCGGGCGGAGGCGGGATGCCCGCTGCTGATCACGACGGTGGTCCGGGCCTGTTCCGGGCCGGTCAGCGCCCGCCGAAGCCCTTCCTCGCCCACGCCACGGGTGAAGGCGGTCAGTGCGGTCAGCGCGGTGGCGGTGATCAGAGTGGTGAGCAGTACGGCGACAGCGAGCGGCCATCGCCCGCGCAGCCGGCGTACGACGAAGCCGAGCACGTGTCAGTTCCTCCCCGGTCCGGACTCCAGGGACCGGATAGCGGACGATGTTGTCAGATTCGGGCGATAGGAGGAAGGGACTTGCGTGATTGTTGTGACAGATGCGCAAATGCGGTCACATAGCTGTAGTGGCAGGCACACGGAACGCGGAGCCCAGGCGCTCCGCTCGGTCAACTCGGCGGGGGCAGAGCTCTGATGACGGATCACCAGCACTCGACGGCGGCGGACAGGTCAGGCGCGGACGCGACCGCGGAGGACACGACCGCGGAGATCACGACGGCGTCGGTCACGACCGCGGAGGTCACGACGGCGTCGGCCCCGTCAAGGACGGGCGAAGGCGACGGCGACACACCCGTCGTGGTGGTGGACGACGTGCACCACAGCTTCGGCAGCGGACCGCAGGCCGTCCACGCCCTGCGCGGCGTGTCCTTCGAGGTCCGACGCGGTGAACTCACCGCCCTCAGGGGCCGGTCCGGCTCCGGCAAGACCACGTTGCTGAACCTCGTCGGCGGCCTCGACACCCCGACCGCCGGCCGGATCACCCTCGACGGCACCGACCTGGCATCCCTCGACGAGCCGGGCCTGCTCGCCCTGCGCCGCGACCGCATCGGATTCGTCTTCCAGTCCTTCGGCCTGATCCCCGTCCTCACCGCCGCGGAGAACGTCGGCGTACCGATGCGGCTGCGCCGCATGCCCGCCAAGGAGCGCGAGGAACGCGCCCGGACGCTGCTCGCCCTGGTCGGTCTCGCGGACCACGCCGAACAGCGCCCCGGCGAACTCTCCGGCGGCCAGCAGCAACGCGTCGCCGTGGCTCGCGCGTTGGCCAACGAGCCCGACCTGATCATCGCGGACGAACCCACGGGCCAGCTCGACTCGGAGACCGGCCGGGCGATCATGGAACTGCTGCGCGCGGTGGTGCGCAGCGAGTCGGTCACCATCCTCGTCGCCACCCACGACCCCAACCTGATCGAACTCGCCGACCGGGTCGTGGAACTCCGCGACGGCCGCATCGTCGGGACCGACACGAGCGCCGCCGGCGCGTAGCAACGACACGTCACGGGCCGGCGAAGGAACTCAAGAGGAAACTTCGGCTGCCGCGGTGAATCCTTTCGGGACCTCCCCGTCTCTTATCCGTGTACCGGCCGAACGGGCCGGCGGAACCGGGAGGAAACACCCATGATGGTCACTGGCCTCGTCGTCGTCGGAGTGCTGCTCGTCGGCGCGTGCAGCTGGCATCTGATGCGGCGCTACAAGAGCCGCAGCTGACCAGCACCTGCACCCGAAGCACCTTCCGAGAACGAGGAACACATGAACCGACGCTTCCCCTGGCCGGACGAACGGCTGATCAGGGCCGCCCAGGACGGCGACGTCACTTCGCTCACCACCGTCGTGATGGAATCGCAGCCTCATGTGCGCAAGTTCGCCGTATCGCTGTGCGCCTCGCCGCAGGACGCGGAGGACGCGGCCCAGGAAGCGCTGATCATCCTCTACCGGAAGATCGGCACCTTGCGGGCCAGCGGCGCGCTCGCCTCATGGATGTTCCGGATCGTGCGCAACGAATGCCTCCGCCAGGTTCGGCTGCTCGTCTCGCGGAGCGACGAGGCGTCGGCCGAACCCGAGGCGTCCGCGGAACCGTCCGCCGAGGACGCGGTGTTGCGCAGGTTGGAGGCGGAGCGGATCGCGGCCGCGGTCAGCGCCCTGCCCCATGACCAGCGGCAGATCCTGATCATGCGGGACGTGCAGGGCCTGCCCGGCAGGACGGTGGCCCACGCCCTCGGCCTGAGCAACGCCGCGATGAAATCGCGGCTGCACAGAGCCCGCGCAGCACTGCGCCTCTCCCTGGCGGTGCCCGACCAGGCACCCGACCGAACCATCGACCACCCAGTCGAAGGAGCCTCACGACCATGAACACCACGAAGCCCGCACAGGGCACGCAGGGAACGCAGGGCATGCAGGGCATGCCGGCCCAGCCCTCCGCACAATCCCCGGCGCGCCGGACGAACTTCGCCAGCAAGTCCGTCCCGCGCCACCTGGCACGCGGCGCCATCGGGTTCGGGCTGATCGCCGGCTCGATCGCCCTGGTGCCCGTCGCCGGGCCGGCAACCCTGCTGGCCGCCCCGTTGGCCCTGATCGCCTTCCGCGGCTGCCCCACCTGCTGGATGGTCGGCCTGGCCCAGACCATCTCCCGCGGCCGCCTGGAGCGCCAGTGCACGGACGGAGTCTGCACCCTCACCAAGGCACACCCGGCGGGGAGGGCGGCGTAGGCGGCGGCAGGAGGTGGAGTCCAGCAGGCAGCCCGCGACTCCTTCACGTGGGGGGCCGGAGCGGGCGGCCGATGGGTTCCATCCGCTCCGGCCCTGGCGGTCAGGCCAGCGGAATGTCCAGGTAGGACGGGTTCCCGTCGGGTGAGGTGACGGTGAGGGTGGTGCCCTGGCCGTTGGAGTCGGCGTAGAACGGGTCCTGAGTGTCGATGACCAGCATCAGGCGGTGCCCGGCCGCGACGTCGTAGCCGGTGGCCTGGAGGTCGAGCCGGACGGCCTCCGGTTCGCCGGTGCTGCCGTCGGTCCGGGTGAAGGGGGCGTGGGTGATGATGTGCGCGCTGTCGTCCGGGTCGACGTCGAAGAGGTGGGCGACGAAGGTCGAACCGCCGTTGCTGGAGGCGTAGTTGAGCTGGAGTCCCGGGGTGCCGCGCAGCCGCGCGGTCCGGGTGAGGGGCGGGCCCACCCACACGCCGGCGGCGGTGCGGCTGATGTCGCGGGTCGGGTAGGGCTTGGGGTTGCCCGCCATCTCGGCGTAGCCGGCCTTGATGATCGAGTCGGCGACGGTGGCCGGGGTGTCGGCGCCCGTGCCGATGGTGCGGGTCCAGCCGTTCTCGGGCTTGTCGGTGAGGGCGCCGTCACCGGTGTCCGCCCCGGCGCCGGTGAGATACAGCCGCTGCGGATCGCCGGTGGAGTCGTGCCAGGTGGCGGAGGCCTCGAGGGTGCCGCTCCACATCACCTGGCTGACCAACTCGCCTTCCTTGTCGATCCCGTTGGCCTCGCCCTTGAGGTGATGGTTCATCCAGCGGTGCGCGTCCTGCCAGATGCGGTTGGGCAGGCCGAGGATGCCGCTCATCTCGGGGCTGGAGTGGTCGCCGATGGAGTAGTCGAGCCGCTTGGGCCCCTCCAGGGCGTTGAACATCTTCAACGTCTGGTTGTTGGGGAACAGCGTCTCGTGCCAGGCCTGCGCGAAGAACACGGGGACGCGCCGCTGGTTGAGCCGGTCCCGGTGGGTGTACGGGGACCGGTCCCGGGCCCACTCCAGCGTCTGCTCGATGTTCCGCCCGGCCAGTACGTCGTCGAAGACCTGCCGGGTGCGGGCGCTGAGCCGGGCGTTCTTGGCGGCACCGAGCAGGGCGGCCACCGAGGCGACGTGCCGGGTCTCGTTCTCGTAGAAGGCCTCGCCGAGGTCGCCCCAGGTGCTGAGCGCGGCCACCGCCTGCACGCGGTCGTCGTGCGCGGCGACGAGCTGGCTGATGCCGGAGCCGTACGAGTCGCCGAGGAACCCGACGCCGGTCACGGTGCCGCCGGTCTGGTCGAGGAGGTGGTCCAGCGCGGCGCTGCCGTCCGCCACGTCGTCGGACCCTGCGACCTCCACCTCACCGCCGGACTGGCCGAAGCCGCGGGCCGTGTAGGCGAGGACGTGGTAGCCGTTCAGCGCGAAGAGGGTGCCCTGCACCGCGTACGCCAGCCAGCCCAGGTCCGTCCACGGGGACGGCATCACGATCGCCGGACGGTCCCGGCCGTCGTGGTGCGTCCACAGGTACCCGGCGAGCTCGATCCCGCCGTCTCCGGGTACGCGCACGCGCCGCATCTGGAGCAGCGCCCGCGCCCGGGTGACTTCTTCCACGCGGGTGGTGGACAGCCCTGCGGTGTCTCCGCTCTCCAGCGAGTGGACGAACCGCAGGAGGGTGGCTTCGTCCAGCTCGGGGTAGAGGCTGACCGGTGCCTGTTCCTGTGCCTGTGAGCTCACGCCAGAACTCCCTTCGTACCGGCGCCGGCAGTGCTGGTCGCCTGGCTTCGACGCCGATGTTGCTCTTACGAGGATGGCCGCGGCGACGGGGTGCTTGGGGTGCATTTAAGGGGAATGGCCGGAACGAGACATTCCAGGCTGATTTATGCCCGTTTTTCGGACGGGCCCATGGGGCAGCGGGCGCGATGAGCGGTCCAGCCGCAGCGCCGCCGGACCCCAGGGGCCGCGCCCCCCAGTCCAGGCATCAGGACCCGGCTCCTGACCCGGCTCCCGACCCGGAGCCCACAATCCCCCGCCCGGGTGACAAGACCTGTTCGAGCGAGTTTCGACGCCACCACCACAGGCACGCCAAGCCCACCAGGCCGGACCAGGAACGTTCCGAGGCCGGTCGCGGCATCGCCCAGGCGGTCGGTCTGGTCGCCGTCAACAGCGTGCTCGGCCACATCCTCGCGGGTGGCAGCACCAACGAGCGCCTCGGCCAGGCCTTACCCGCGCTCACGGTCGTGGCGGTCACGGCGTTCCTCGGCTCCCTGCTGCGCTCGGCGTCGACGGCGGCCACCGGCGCCCTGGAGCCGAAGGTGCAGCGGGTGGCCACGGAGCAGTACCTGGGTCTGGTGCACTGTAAGGAGCCATCGGCGATCGAGGACGACGAGTTCCACCGGCTCCTGGACGCGGCCCGGTACGGCGCGGACTCCGCCCGGCGCGTGATCCGCTACTGCACCAACACCCTGAACGCGGCGGTGTCGTTGATCGCCGCCGCCGGGGTGCTCACCGTCCTGCACACGGTGCTGCTGCCGCTGCTGGTTCTGATGACCCTGCCGAGTGCGTGGAGTTCGCTGATGATCTCCCGTCAGAAGTACATCTCCTTCCACGCCTTCGTCCAGCACGCCCGGGCCGGGCACCTCCTCGGCCAGTTGCTGACCCAGAAGGAGGCGGCGGCAGAAGTCCGCGTCCACGGCGTCGGGCCGTTCCTGCTGGGCCACTTCCGGACCATGGCCGAGACCAGCGAGCGCGAGCAGACCCGGCTCGCCCGCCGGGCCGCGCGCATCGGCCTCGTCGCCGACGGCGCCGGCGGTACGGCCACCCTGCTCACCTACGGAGCGCTCGGGCTGCTGCTGTGGGGCGGAGCCATGGATCTCGCGGTCGCCGGCACGGCCGTCCTCGCCATCCGAAGCGGCGCCGCCAGCCTGGACACGCTCGTGCTGCAGATCACCGAGCTGCACCAGGAGAGCCTGTTCGTCGCCGACTTCGAGCAGCTGTGCCGGGAAGCGAGGACGAGGGCGATCCCCAGCGGCGGGCACGCGCTGCCCGAGCGGCTGCGGGAGGTCCGGTTCGAGAAGGTCACCTTCACCTACCCCGGCAGCACCGGCACGACGCCGGAGCCGACCTTGCGCGAGGTCAGTCTGGCCTTCCCGACCGGCAAGATCATCGCACTGGTGGGTGAGAACGGCTCCGGGAAGTCCACGCTGGTCAAGCTGCTGTCCGGCCTGTACCTGCCCGACGAGGGCAGCGGGACGATCTGGTGGGACGACGTCGACGCCCGCACCGCCGACCGCGATCAGCTCTTCGCCCGGGTCGCGCTGATGTCGCAGGACTTCTACCACTGGCCGTTCACCTACCGGGTGAACGTCGGCATCGGCCAGCCCGGGCAGGCCATCGACGACGACGCCGTCGAGGCGGCTGCCGCGTTCTCCGGAGCCGACGCGGTCCTCGCGGACCTGCCGCGCGGGCTCGGCACACTGCTGGCGCGCGGCTACCGCGGCGGGCACCAGAGCTCCGGCGGCCAGTGGCAGCGCATCGGCATCGCGCGGGCCAAGTACCGGCAGGCGGAGATCCTGATCGTGGACGAGCCCACCAGCGCCCTGGACGCGGTCGCGGAGCAGCGGGTCTTCGACCAGATCAGGGCCTTGGCCGCGACCACGGGCCAGACGATCGTGCTGATCACCCACCGCCTGCACTCCGTACGCCACGCCGACCTCATCCACGTCCTCAAGGACGGCCGGGTCGCGGAGTCGGGCACCTTCGAGGAGCTGATGGACGCAGCGACGGGCACCGGGGACTTCCGCGACGCCTAACTGGTCCAGGCAGCAGCCTTCGACGCCACGATCCCGACCCAGCCCGCCGGCGACCACGACGTCGTCGTACGCACCGAGGACCACGCATGACCTCCGCAACCGAGGCCGAGGCGGGCGGAGGCCGAGGCGGGCGGAGGCCGAGGCCGCCGGGACGAACGACCGCCTGACGGCGGGATTCCACGAGCCGCGGTCACACCCCGACCGGCGCACGGTGCCGGTGGACGTGCACGGACGGGCACGACCACGTGCGCGCCCCAGCCGGATCCGCGGCGAGAACCGTGGTCCAGGTGGTCAGGGGCAGCCCTCCCCGAACTTCACCACGGTGAAGGAGACCGGCTGGCCGGTGAACCGGGCGCCGCCGGCCGGGTCCTGAGTGCACACCTGCCAGTTGGTCTCCTGGAGGACCATACGGTCCTGTTTGGCGTCCTTGACCGTGATGCTCGCGTTGGCGGGGAGGGCCTCGCGGGCGACCCTCATCGACTTGCCGACGAGGGCGGGCATGGTGCCTGCGGCTGCGGTGGGTGCGGGGGCCTCCGTGGCCGGGCAGCTCTCCTCGACCTTGACCGCCCCGAGGTCGATCTTCGTGGCGGTGTCGACGGCGCCGCCAGGCGCGGGTGTCTGGGTGCAGACCTTCCAGCCGCGGTCGAGGACCTGTGCGCGGCCGCGGCCGAGGGAGTCGTGCGAGGTCAGGGAGTAGAAGCCGGCGGCCTGCGCCTCGTCCTGAGCCACTTGGAGGCCCTTGCCGACGAGGTCGGGGAGCGTCGCCGTCTTGGCGGCGGTCTTCGGTGCGGAGGTCGGGCCGGACGGTGTGGTCGAGGCCGGCTTGGTGTCGGTGCCGGACGTGCCGGGTGCCGGGTCGCAGGCGGTGAGGGTGAGGCCCAGCAGTGCGGCTGCCGCGAGTGCGGCAGAGCTGTGATGAGTGCGCATCAGGACATTTTGGGCCCCTGGTGCCGGGCGTACGGGTGGTGTGATCATGCTGTGACCTACGAAGCCCGGCGCGACGGCGGACATGGCTTCGACCGCCGGGCGGCCGGGCGGCCGGCGAGGGGTTCGCGGATGATGGCGTCAGTCGCAGGCCTGGTCGGCGGCGTTGACGGCTTGCATGAGGGCGTCCACGACGGCCGAGGGGCTGTCGCCTTTCCGGTGGGCTGCGCGTTGGCGTTCGGCGCCGTTACCGATGGTGCGCAGGCGGGCCCAGCCGGTGGTGACCGTGTCCAGGTCGCCGTGGTGCAGCAGGGCGGGACGGAGATCGTCCAGCATCCGCTCGATGAGCGTGGCGGCCGGCTGGAGGCGCCGGGCATGCAGGTCCACTGCGTCTCCGGTCAGGCCGTCGCGGGCGGCGCGCCAGCACGCGGTCCGCAGAAGGTCCGACGGCGGACGGAGGGCGGGCTTGCCCGCCTCGATGTCCGCGAGGGCGGTGGCGACGAGGGCCCGGGTGACCGCGGCGAGCAGCACGGTGTCGGCGACGGTGGGTGTGGCGTCGAAGGCCCGGATCTCCAGGGTGGGCACGTGGTGGGAGGGGCGGATGTCCCAGTAGAGTCCGCCGCGGTCCATGATGGTTCCGGTCGCCGTGAGGTCCTCGACGAGAGCGTCGAAGTGCGCCGTCGAGTCGAAGTGCGGTGGCGGTCCGGCAGCCGGCCAGCGGGCCCAAGCCAGGGTGCGCCAGCTCGCGTATCCGGTGTCCCGTCCCTGCCAGTACGGGGAGTTGGCGGCGAGGGCGACCAACTGCGGCAGTCGGCTGCGCAGATGGTTGCTGACCTGCAGGGCCAGGTCCGCGTCGGGGATGCCGATGTGCAGGTGGCAGGCGCAGATGGTCTGTTCGTCGTCCAGAGCGCCGAACATCGCCACGCTCCGGGCGTACCGGGGACCGTCGGTCACCGCGAGCGGATGGGGCTGGGGCAGGACGGGCGTGCCGGTGGAGACGACACGCAGGCCATGCCGGGCGGCTGCGCGTACGACGGCCGTGCGCATGGCACGGACCTGCTCCGCGAAGGCGGCCAGGCTGGTGTGGGGGTCGGTGCGCGCCTCGACCTGGTAGCAGGTGATCTCCGTGGTGACCCGCTCGCCCAGTTCGGCGGAGGCGTCGGACACCACCTTCTGGGCCTCCGGTCTCAGCTGTCTGGTGACCGGGTCGACCAGCAGGTACTCTTCCTCGGCTCCCATGGTCAGAGCCCGTCTGCGCCAGCTTGCCGTGGGGGCGCCGTAGCCGGTGGCCGAACCGGCTCCTTCCGGTACCGCGGGTGTCCGCCCTTCACTGGTCACGGTAATCATCCTGTCACCGACAGCGATGCCGAAACCTTTTCCCCGGGAGTGACATGCGCGAGCGGACCGAGATCCTGATCGCCGGCGGCGGTCCCGGCGGGGCCACGGCGGCCGCTCTCCTCGCGCGGCAGGGCTTCGAAGTGACGGTGCTGGAGCGGGACCGCTTCCACCGGTACCACATCGGCGAGTCGCTACTGCCGTCGCTGCTCCCCGTCCTCGACGCGATGGGCGCGCGCGAGGTCGTCGAGGGGCACGGCTTCGTCCGCAAGACCGGCGCCTTCTACGGCTGGGGCGGCGAGGAGTGGTCCCTGGGCTTCGACGAGCCCCACCGGCCCGCCCCCTACAGCTTCCAGGTCGTCCGCGGGGAGTTCGACCACCTGCTGCTGAACCACGCCCGCAGCCAGGGCGCCCTCGTACGGCAGGAGACCAGCGTCCGCCAGGTCGCGCTGCCGGCCGGCCGGGCGACGGAAGCCACCTGGACCACCCGCGACGGCCGCGAAGGCACCACCGCCTTCCGGTACTTCATCGACGCCGTCTACCACCGGGCGCTGGAGCAGTCCCCCCACCTGACCCGGATCCTCGCCCACGCCCGCCTCGTCACCCCGGCCAAGGTCGAGAGCGACTACTCCTACGTCAGCCGCGCCTTCTGGACCTGGACCCCTACCCCCGTCTCGTCCCGGCACCCGTGGGCCTCGGACCTGCGGGTCGTGCGGGTGGCGCGGACTCACCCTCCTGCATGTGAGAACGCGTTTCGCCGATTTCCTACGGCGCTCCCGCCGCGGGTCCGAGAACCGCGTCAGCACTCTCGCGGGTGGCACCGTGCAGAGAGCCATCTCCCAAGGCCATCGCGTGGCGGGTTACGGGGCCTCGCAGGCGGCCGGCGCCATGCTCGGCGTGCTCGGCGACGTCACGGCGGCCGCCCTGCGGACCCGGCACGGCGAACTCCGCCTGCGGATGGCGGTGGAGGCAGCCGGGCGCCGGCCGGACCGGCGCGACGATGTACGCGCCCGCGCCGGTACCGCGGCGCCCGCCGACGGGTACGGGGGGTGAACTGTCCCGGGCGATTCGCATGCCGTCGGGCAGAGGTGGGAATAGCCCGGGTACTCATGTCCACGGAGTGAGCAATCCTGGGGGGAAGCATGACGGGTGACCGTCACGACGCGGCCGGCTCGGCTCGCCGCATCCGGCGCGAGAAGATGACGGCTTGGTGGGGCCGCAATGCGCTGTGGGTCGCCATAGGCGGCTTTTTGCTGATGGTGGCGGTGTTCTTCCTGATTGCGCTCACCACCGACCCCGGCGGTGGCAGGCCGTGCCCGCCCGCCAATGTCTGTGGTTTCGTCCGTTGAGCTTGCCGAACCGGCCAAGCGAACCCGACCAGCTTGCTCGGCCCCTCCGTGACCTCGTGTCTGGATCCGCCAGGCACGCGAAGAAGCCGGCCGTCCCGCCAGCACGCCCTGGCACCTGTTCTGTGCGGGCCCCGAACGCCGTGACCGCGGCAGCGGTTGAAAGGACGGCCAGCAGTGCGAAGAGTGCGGGGTAACCGCCGAGGGGGCCGGCCAGGACTGCGCCGGCGAAGGGGGCGAGGGCAGCGGCTGCGTGGGCCGGTGCGCCGAGGAGGCCGGAGAGCCGGCCGTAATGGGTGGTGCCCCAGCGGTCGGTGACGGCGGTGGCTTGCAGGAGGGTGAGGTTGCCGCGGATCACCCCGGCGAAGACGGACATGGCGACGAGTACGGCGTACGGACCGCCCACGGCGGCGAGGGCTGCAGTGGTGAGGGCGCCGAGCGCGATCAGGGTGACGGTACGGGCGGTGACACCCAGGCGCCGGGCGAGGGTCGCGTACAGGGTCCGTCCGAGGGTCTGGCCGGCGCCGCCGAGGCCGAGGGCCCATGCGGCCTGGGTGGTGGTGCAGCCGCGTTCGATCAGGAGGGGGACGAGGCCGATGACGACGGCGTACATGGCGAACGCGGACAGGGTGAAGGTGACGGCCAGCGTCCAGAACGCGCGGCTGCGCACGACGTGTTCGTGCCCGCCGGTGACGTGCGGCGGGCTCGGAGGGGCCGGTGGCCAGGGGGCTTTGAGGGCGATTGCGTGGGCCGGGACGGTCAGCACCGCGAGGATTCCGGCAAGGACCGTGTAGGTGGCGCGCCAGGACATGTGGTCGGCGAGTATCGCGGTCAGAGGTGCAAAGACGGTGGAGGCGAGTCCGCCGGCGAGGGTGACGATGGTGAGTGCGCGGATGTGGTCGGGGGCCCACCAGCGGGTGAGGGCGGCGAAGGCGGGCTGGTAGAAGATGGCGGCCATCGCCGCTCCGGCGAGCAGCCATCCCACGAAAAAGGCGGGCAGGTTGGGGGCTGCGGCGATCACCAGCAGGCTCAGCGAAGCCAGGACGGAGCCTGCGGTCATGACAGTGCGGGGGCCGCGGTGATCCAGGACGCGGCCCACGTAGATCCCCGCTACGGCGGAGACGACGAGGGCGGCGGAGAACGCTGCGGTGGTCACGCCCGCGCTCCAGCCCGTGTCGGCGGTGATGGCCGGGTTCAAAACGGGGAAGGCGTAGTAGACAATGCCCCAGCTGGTGATCTGGGTGAGGCAGAGCGCGGGCAGGACGGCGCGTGGCCGCGACCGGACCCCCGTCCCGGTCGCGGCCACACCGCTTTGGAGGTTGCTCACCTCAGCAGCCGCCGCCGGAGGAAGCGGGCGCGGCACCGATGGTGAGGGTGGCCGGGGCGCCGCAGCACCCGCCGCCGGTCTCCTCGGCGGCTGCGGGGTCGTCGAAGAGGCCCGCGCCACCGCAGACTCCGGTCTCGGGGAGGGTGAGTTCGACGCGCTCGGCGGCTTCGCGGTCGCCGGCGAGGTGGGCGGCGATGGAGCGGACCTGCTCGTAGCCGGTCATGGCGAGGAAGGTCGGGGCGCGGCCGTAGGACTTCATGCCGACGAGGTAGACGTCCTTCTCCGGGTGGGAGAGCTCGTTCACGCCGTGCGGGTAGACCGTGCCGCAGGAGTGCTGGTTGGGGTCGATGAGCGGGGCCAGCTCGACCGGGGCCTGGAGGCGCTCGTCGAGAGCCAGGCGGAGTTCGTCCAGGAACGACAGGTCGGGGCGGAGGCCGGTGAGGACGATGACCTCGTCCACCGGGTCCAGGCGCCGGCCGTCCTCGCCGAAGAGGATCACACGGCCGTCTTCGGTGCGCTCGAAGGCGTCGGTACGGAAGCCGGTGACCGCGTCGGCGTAGCCGCCGTCGACGGCGGCCTTCGCTGCGAGACCGAGGGCGCCGCGCGCGGGGAGCTGGTCGGCCTCGCCGCCGCCGAAGGTGGAGCCGGAGATCCCACGGCGCAGGATCCACACCGCGTGCGTGCCCTGGCCGTCCTCGGACTTGGCGAGATCGGCGAGGTAGGCGAGGGCGGTGAAGGCGGAGGCGCCGGAGCCGATGACCGCGGTGCGCTTGCCCGCGTACCGGGCACGGACGGCGGGGTCCTTCAGGTCCGGGACGCGGTAGGTGACGCGGTCCGCGGCGGCCTTCTCGCCGAGGGCGGCGAGTCCGCTGCCGCCGGCGGGACTGGGGGTGGACCAGGTGCCGGAGGCGTCGATGACCGCGCGGGTCCGTACTCGGTGCTCGCGGCCGTCGGTGTTCTCGTAGTGGACGACGAAGGGCTGGGCCTCGCGGTCGGCGTCGACGATGCGGTCACGGCCGGTGCGGGAGACGCCGGTGACGCGGGCGTCGTAGCGCACCCGCTCTCCCAGGGCGTCGGCCAGGGGCTGGAGGTAGAGGTCGGCCCAGTCCCCGCCGGAGGGGTACGTGTCCTCGTCGGGCTTGACCCAGCCGGTCGGGGCGAGGAGCTTCTCGGCGGCCGGGTCGACGACCTCGCCCCAGCGGGAGAACAGCCGCACGTGGGCCCACTCGCGGACGGCGGATCCGGCGGTGGTTCCGGCTTCCAGGACGAGGGGTTCGAGGCCGCGGTCGACGAGGTGGGCGGCGGCCGCGAGTCCGGCGGGGCCGGCCCCGATGACGACGACGGGCAGCTCGGTGGTGTTCTCGCTCATGACAGGTCTCCGGGTCTTCCTACGGCGGGCGGACGGGGCAGGGCTTCGGGTGGTCAGCAGCAGCCGGCGCCGGTGGCGACGGCCTCGCGCCTGGACTGCGGGTCGCAGCAGGCGCCGGCGGCTTCCGCGCCTTCGCGGGTGCCACAGCACGGTGAGGCCTCAGCGGGAGCCACCTTTGTGGTGGGCGTGGCCGAGGCGGGGCCGCAACAGGAAGCCACCGCCTCGGCAGAGTTCGGGCTGGGGGCGACCGGCTCGTTCATGACGACGACTCCCTGGTGTTTCGACGTTTGTCTATGGCTTACGGCGATCAGCATGGCACCTGTATCGATAAACGTCAACATAGACAACCATCTAATTGGTGGGAGCCGCTGTGGAGCACGTGCAAGCTGTCGTCATCGGAGGCGGGCAGTCGGGGCCGGCGTCCGCAGCCCTGCGCGGCGTGGGCCGGGACGCCATCCGGGCAGCGCGCCGCCTGACCGCCATCTGGCCCGCACTTGAAACACCCCCTGCCGCCCTAGTTCGACATGTGTCAACATAGACGTATGTCGAATGCGAAGGTACTGCCGCTCCTGGAGCCCGAAGCCGTCGCGCCCTGCTGCCCCCCGCTGACCGAGCGCCCCATGTCCGCGGACGAGGCGGAGGTCGCGGCGAAGATGTTCAAGGCCCTCGGCGACCCTGTCCGCCTGCGCCTGTTCTCCGCCGTCGCCTCCCACGAGGGCGGCGAGGCGTGCGTGTGCGACATCTCCGACGTCGGTGTCTCCCAGCCCACCGTCTCCCACCACCTCAAGAAGCTGAAGGAGGCCGGGCTGCTGTCCTCGGAACGCCGCGGTACGTGGGTCTACTACCGGGTCGAGCCGTCCGTGCTCGCCGCCATGGGCGCGCTGCTGGCCGGCGCCGCGAAGGCGGCGTGAGCGGAGTGCGGGTCGAGGAACTGCTCCCGGAGCATGCCGAGCAGGTACTGGGCATCTACCAGGCGGGGATCGACGAGGGCAACGCGACGTTCGAGACGGAGGCCCCTGACTGGGCCTCGTTCGACAAGGCCAAGCTGCCGGGGCACCGCTTCGTCGCCCTCGACGACGACGACGGCCGGGTGCTGGGCTGGGTGGCAGCCAGCGCGGTCTCCGACCGGTGCGCGTACGCGGGTGTGGTCGAGCACTCCGTGTACGTCCACCCTGACGCCCGCGGCCGCGGCGTCGCCCGAGCCCTCTTGGAAGCGCTGATCGCTTCCACGGAGGCGGTGGGGATCTGGACGATCCAGTCCGGGATCTTCCCCGAGAACACCGCCAGCCTCGCCCTGCATGCGCGGGCCGGGTTCAGGGTCATCGGCACACGCGAACGGATCGGCCGCCACCACGGGGTCTGGCGGGACGTGATCCTGCTGGAGCGCCGCAGCCCCGTCCTGACGTAAATCGACGTACGCCGGCACAAGTTCGCCAGGCAGCGGCGGCGGGGGCCGGGCAGGGCGGCCGCTGCTGTGGCTCAGAGGTCCCGACGAGTACCGGGCGGCGGCATCGGCGGTCATCCTCGACAAGGCGATGAGCCTCGTCGTGGTGCCGGTCGCGCTCCCCGGCGGATCGAGGCCTGCTCGTCTCCGCGTACAAGCCGGCCCGGCACGGCTGACTCGCCGGCCCTTCGGTTCCTTCTGCCCGCTGAGCGGGGCGGGGTCAGGTCAGCAGGTAGCGGATCTGCCGCGCGGCATCGCGGGCGGGGCGGCCGACGCCGATGAGGGTGGCGGAGGCGGGGCCGGTTCAGTCGCCGTAGCCGAGGAGGTGCAGGCGAGGTTCGTCCACGGCCTGGGTACCGGCCATGGTGACATGCCCGCGGGTGCCGCGCAGACGCAGGGCCGAGCAGGGGGCGAGTGCGGGTCGGAAGCCGGTGCACCAGATGACCGCGTCGACATCTGCGGCAGTGCCGTCTGCCCACTCCACGCCAGTCGGGGTGAGCCGACTGAACATCGGCGTCGCGGTCATGAGTCCGGCGTCGCGGGCGGCGCGTACGGGCGGGACGGCGACGATGTCGCCGAGGGATGCGACGCCGCCGGTGTCGGTGCGGCCTTCGTCCAGCGCGCGGCGGCGGGCAGTGGCGTGGTCGAAGAGGGCCCGGCCGTCGATGTCGTCGGCGAGGAAGCGGGGCGGGCGCTGGGTGACCCAGGTCAGCTCGAGCCCGGCGTGGGCGAGGTCGGCGGCGATCTGCGCTCCGGAGTTCCCGCCTCCCACGACGACCACCCGCCGGCCGGCGAACTCGGCGGGGCTCTTGTACTGCACCGTGTGGAGCTGGCGGCCCGCGAACTCCCGACGGCCGGGGACGGACGGGATGAAGGGGCGGGTCCAGGTGCCGGTGGCGCTGATGACCGCGCGGGCCTGCCAGTCGCCGCCGTCGGACTCCACGCGGAGGCGGTCGCCGTCGCGGTGGACCGCGGAGACCCACACCCCGCGCTGGACGGGCAGTTCGTACCGCTTCTCGTAGTCGGCGAGGTAGCCGACCACGTGGGCAGCGTCCGGGTAGAGCTCGCCTTCCTGGACCGGCATCAGCCTGCCTGGCAGGGACGAGTACTGGGCCGGGGAGAACAGGCGCAGGGAGTCCCAGGCGTGCTGCCAGGCCCCGCCGGGCGCCGTCCGGGCGTCGAGGATGACGTGCTCGATACCCAGACGGCGCAGGTGGTAGCCGGCGGCGAGCCCGGACTGGCCGCCGCCGATCACCACCACGTCGGTGCTCCGCGTCATGCCGCGGGCGTCCCGGAGTGGGTCCTGCCGGGCATGAAAACGACCGCCACCAACGCCAGACCCACAACGGCACCGATCAGCTGCATGGCGACGAAGCCGGGCACCGAGGACGGGGCGATGCCCGCGAACGTGTCGGTGAAGGCTCGGCCGATCGTGACGGCCGGGTTGGCGAAGGAGGTCGAGGAGGTGAACCAGTAAGCGGCGCCGATGTACGAGGCGACCGCGACCGGGGCGAAGCGGAGCCTGTCCGTACGCGCGAGGCCGAAGATGAGCAGGATCAGGCCCGCGGTGGCGACGACCTCGCCCAGGAGGAGGTTGCCGGCGGAGCGGTCGTGCTGCGACCACTTCACCAGCGGCTCGCCGAACATCGCGTCGGCGAGGATCGCGCCCGCGATCGCGCCGGCGATCTGCGAGGGCATGTAGACGGCGAGCTCGCGGGCGTTCACGCCGGCGCCGCCGCGGCGGGCGGTCCACCACTCGGCCAGGGTGACGGCCGGGTTGAAGTGGGCGCCGGAGACCGGCCCGAGGAGGGCGATCAGGACGCCGAGACCGAAGACGGTGGCGGTGGAGTTGGCCAGCAGTTGCAGCGCGACGTCGTCGGTGAGCTCGGCGGCCTGGATGCCGGAGCCGACCACGATCGCGACCAGGGCGGCGGTGCCGACCAGCTCGGCGGCCGCGCGGGCGATCAGCGGGGTACGGGGCGGTGTCGCGCCGGGCGCGGGCTGCGGCGGCGCGTCGGCGGCTGTGGCGTCGCTCACGGCGGGCTCGGTGGCGGTCAAGGCAGGTTCTCCTCGGGCAGGTGAGGCAGGGCGGACGAGGCCGCGAGGGCCTATGGGCAGGACCGCTTGAGGTTCGCTTCGGCGGTGGCTCGCGCGGTCCGGGCGAGATCGGCGAACTGACCGGCGAGGGCTTCGATGACTTCCGGGCGCAGGCGGTAGTAGATGTACCTCCCGCATGGCTCCGTATCCACGACCCCCGCTTCCCGCAGCACCTTCATGTGGTTGGAGAGGTTCGTCTGCTTCGCACCCGTCTCTTCCACGAGGTGGGTGGTGCAGAGCGTCTCGCGGGCGAGGAGGGTCACGATCTGGAGCCTGAGCGGGTCGGCCAGAACCCGGATCAGATCAGTGTCGACTGACGTCATCATCCGCTGATACTGTCACATCATCGAAGGCTGATACCAGCCCTGACTGAACCATGCCGCCGGATGACGGTGGCGACATAGCCGTGCCAGCCACCCCAAGGAAGAGCCGATGCCCGCGAACCCGCTCGCGTCCGTCCTGTTCGTCTGCATCCACAACGCAGGCCGCTCCCAGATGGCGGCCGGGTTCCTGCGCCACCTCGCGGGCGACCGCGTCGAGGTCCGCTCCGCCGGCTCGATGCCCGGGGACCAGATCAACCCCTCCGCAGTGGCCGCCATGGCCGAGCTGGGCATCGACATCTCCGACCAGACCCCGAAGGTCCTCACCCCCGAGGCCGCCCAGGCCTCCGACTACATCATCACCATGGGCTGCGGCGACGCCTGCCCGTACTTCCCCGGCAAGACCTACCTCGACTGGCAGCTCGAGGACCCGGCCGGCCAGGGCGTCGAAGCCGTCCGACCCATCCGGGACGAAATCAAGGCTCTGATCGAGGAGCTGATCGCCGAGATCGACGCACGGAAGCCGGCGAACTGACGCCGATCGGCCGACGGACGCCTCGCTGGGGACGGCAAGCCGTCGGCCAGGCGCACCTCGGGCAGGGTCTGGGTGATGCGCCACGGGCGACGGAACAGTTCACCACTACATCCTCGACGAGTGAACCCCATGAGTTTCTGATCAACAGCAGCGTCCGGCCGTCGCCATCACCGCCGTGATCAGGTCCCGTACAGGCTCGCCGTAGACAGCGGAGGGTTGGAGGAGTCCGAACGCCTTGCGGAACAAGGCAACCCGGCCCTCGTCCGTGATCGTCTCGGCCCCGCGGTACCCCTCTACCTCGACCCTGTTGCCATCGAAGATCGAGAACCCGCCACCTGGATGGACCAAGAGGCGGGCCTGGGCCGGGATGATCCCCAGGGTCAGGCCCGGCAGGTTCGTCGCGTCCAGTAGACGCTGAAGCTGGTCCTGCATGACCTCAGGGCCGCCGAGGTTGGTACGCAGCGCCTGTTCGCCGAGCAGGATGTGGAACGTCCGGCCGTCCTGACCGATGTACTGCGCGCGAGCCGTACGGGCAGCCACCCCTGCCTCGATGTCGTCCGGGGTGCCGTAGAAGTCCACGACGAGACGCAGTACGGCCGCCGCGTACCCCGGCGTCTGCAAGAGTCCCGAGACCAGGTCCGGGCTGTAGCCCACGTACGCTCGCGTGGTCCTGACAAGGTCCAGGAACGTCTGCTGTACCGGGCCCGTGCCCGTGCGGAGCAGGTCGTCCCAGCCTGGTGCCGCATCCGGCGGGGAAGTCGTCATGACTGCGATCGTGACACCGCGACGGGCCTCCGGGGCGGGGATGGCCCAAACTGCCCGTAAGACCGACTTGTCTTCACTTGCAGACCACCCAGCGGATTGCAGAGCCCTTGCTCTGGGCAGATCCGCGCCGGCCCTGGCGGGACAACGGCGGCAGCACGGCTTCGGGACGGCTGGTACGCGCACAAGTACGGAGGACGGGTGCTTCTGCGGACGCCGGCGATTCTCGCGAAGGGTTCTCGGTTGGCCCGTCTCCGCTACGGCGAGGTGCGCGCTGCGGTTCGCCGACCGCACCCGGGCCCGGCACGCGGCGGTGCACGCCCTGCTGGCCACGGGCCACAGCAAGCCCGCCGTCCAACGGCAGCTCGGCATGACCTACCGCACGGTCAAGGCCCTGGCCGACGCCGCGAACCCAGAGGAGCTCTTCCGGGGCCAGTGGCAGAACCGGCCGTCCGTCCTCGACGAGTACAAGCCCTACCTCGACGACCGCTGGAACGAGGGCCGCACCAACGCCTGGAAGCTCTGGGAGGAGATCGCCCCACTCGGTTACAAGGGGAGCTACCAGCGCGTCAGCGCCTACCTGCGGCAGAAGCGGACCGCACCGCGGGCGGTCACCGCGCAGCCGCCGTCGCCCCGCACCGTCGCCGGTTGGATTCTCCGGCGGCCCACGGCACTGTCCGAGGCCGAACAGCTCCAGCTCAAGACTGTCCTGGCCCAGTGCCCCGAGCTGGACGCCCTGACCCGGCACGTCCGCTCGTTCGCCGTAATGCTCACCGAGCGCCAGGGCGAACGGCTCCCGGAATGGCTCGACGCGGTCCGCCAGGACGACCTGCCCAGCCTGCACACCCTCGCCGCCGGCATCGACCGTGCTTTGCTCAGCGGGGGAACATGTCGGCGTAGGGATCCGGTTCGTTGGTGAAGGGATCCCGGCCGGCTTTCCACCGGATCTGCTGCTCGCGCCAGTGAACGAATTTTGGAGAGGTACTGCCCCAGAGCGAGGCGTCGCTCAGGGGGCACGCGGCGAGATCAGAGGTGAAGATTTGCAAGAGGAATCGGGCCATGCCGCAGTCGAACTGGGTCCAGCATTCGGCGGTGTGCCGGCCCCAGACCAGAACCGGCCAGCGGTCGGGATCGGGGTCAGTGGTGAGCCAGCACAGGAGATCAGGTCCGGATGTCTGGCCCCAGGGGAGGATGTGAGCGGGGTCAAGATCAGGGCGTCGTCGAACCGGGGTGTGCTCCCACGTCGCGCGGGCGCCCGAGACCTCGTCCTCGATGGCACCGGGATCCCACTGGATACCGTCCTGATGCAAAGGGAGGAAGACATTGAGCAGGTCGTCGATGCCTCCACCGCCGTAGAGCGACATGAACGCCTTGTAGTCGCTGGGTAGCCGGCAGTCCAGCTGGCCCTCAACCGAGGGCCAGTCCAGGGCCTCGTCGACTCCGAAGGTCGGGACCATGACCTGGGCCAGTGCTGCGATGTCCGGATGCTCAGTCATGGGCTCCCCCTTCGAGTCAGTCGGCTCAACCTAGCGGCTGGGGCGGACAACACGGCCGGCGGCTGCTGTCCTGGACCCGCGCCCCGGTCTCAAAGAACGGTAGTGGTACGGCGCCGGCAGGCAGGCCAAGCTCACGCGGAGTGGGTCCGGCCGGCGTCGGAACGTCGGCGAGCCGCTCAAGCAGACGGTCCAGGGCAGCTTGGCCGTCGTCTACGGCGGCGCGTTCGTCGTCGGTGAGCGGGATGGACACGGCCATCTTCTGCAAATTGCTTTTGGCTTCAAGGAGTTAGGATCTCGTGGATTCCTTCGGGGTGCAGAAGTCGCAGCGCGCGCAGGCCATGCGGTGCTGGCACTGCTCGAAGAAGGTGTAGCCGCAGTAGCCGTGTCCGAGGTCGTAGTGCTGCCAGGGTTCGCCGGCCGCGGCGGCGCCGGAGGCGACCGCGTCGCGGTCGACCAGGACCTCGATGGTGCGCACGTTGCGCTCGAAGTAGCCGGCTTCGGAGTAGGCCTTGGACAGAGTGTTGGGTGTGATCTTCGCGTAGTACTGGGTTGATTGCGGGGAGCGGTGTCCGAGCCAGGCCTGCAGCTCGAACAGGGTCATCGGTTCTTGGGCGTTGTAGAGCTGGCTGGTGATGTTGCCGCGGACGTCGGCGGCCGGGACTCCGGCCTTGCGGCAGAGCATCGGGATGATGGTGTTGTTGATGTAGCTGGTGGAGACGCGGCGGGCCCGGACGGCGAGTAGCGGGTCGACCAGCTCGCCGGTGCGGCGGTCGGTGAACTTCGGCTGGTCGGGGCGGGCGGCCTGCCAGGCGTCGACGGCCTGGCAAGAGGATCGGGTCGACCGGTTTGGTGAAGGCGGTGCCGGTCTTGTGGGTGGGGACGTCGAGCAGGCAGACCGCGTCGCGGGCCAGGACCTGCTGCGAGTCGCCGGCGATCGGTGCCCCGTCGTGCTGCCAGCGGATGCAGCCCACCTTCAGCCGGGCGATCTCGTTGCTGCGTTGCCCGGAGAACAGCCAGGTCAGTGTGACCGCGCGGACCAGTTCGAAGGGGTAGAAGTGCCCGGAGCGGGTCTGGGGCAGGTCGGCGGGTTCGAGGTTCAGGCCGGCCCACAGCAGTTTGGCCCAGATCTCGTCGGCGATCACCCTGGGGTCGGGGCCGAGGAGGGCGGTGATGCTGCGGGGCACGGCCAGCGCGCGCTGGGGGTCGAAGCGGCGGGGCAGCCACTCCCATTCCTGGCAGTCCCGGAAGAACGTCCGCAGTGCGGTGATCTGCCCTGCCTTGCTGGGCGCTTCCAGCGGCTTGCCGAGACGGTCGCCCAGCCCGATGGTGCACTGGACGTAGTCGCCGACCTTCATCCGGTCCAGTGCGGCGAGCCGGTTCAGCGTGCAAATCCAGATCGGCACGGACTATGAACTCGCCCTGGCGCTGGGGATCGATGCCCGGGTGGTCCGGGTCGCCCGACACCTCGCCCGCCAAGTCGAACTCGGCGAGCTGGGCCGGGCCCCCCAACTGCGAGAGCTGCTGAGCCTGCGCAGAAGCCAGGCGTCCTCCGCCGACGTCGGGCCGCGTGGCTCGGCTCATACACGTACCGGGCAGTCCTCCAAGTGGCGTGCCAGGGGCCGGAAGACGCGGGCGTGGTCGCAGCGGTAGCCGTCGCCGGCGCGCCCGGTGCAGGAATACTCCAGGGCGTTGCGGTGCCCACCCGGTGCGGAAGGTGGTCCAACGGCCGGCCGGAGCGGGTTCGTAGCGAGGCGGGACACGATCACCACGCCCCGCTCCCGAGTGCCCTGGGGAGACCACGGGAGGTCAGGATGGGCGCACCGGCCCGGGCCTGAGTGATCGGGGAGCGTCGGGGGTCAGGCTCCGCCGGCCGCCCCCGCGCGTCCTGTTCGGAGTCTCGCCCTCCATGATCGGCAGGCCGGTCGGCCGGCGAGGTACCCAGGCCGGATGCACGATGCCACTGCAGTACGCACCGAGGGCCGCGAGGAGCAGTTGCGTCTGCACCCGAACGGAAAGCCGAAGTCGATTCCCGCTGTGCCGGCCTGACCCGCGATTCCCCGGCCGGCTCAGCGCCCCGCCGAAGAAGCCGGCGACGGACGCCGGGCCGTCCGAGCGCAACTTCTCGCCACCCGTGCCGCGCCCATCTGGACACGGCGAGGCGAGGTTCCCGATGGCACGCTTGACCACCGGTTCATTACGGGGCAGAAGCCTCTGATCCCCAATGCCCGCCAGAGCGGACCAAGCCCAACAAGCAACCCCGGCTCATCGGGCAGTCTCTGCGTGCGCCCTCAGGTCAGCGCAGGCCATCCGTGTCGTCGGACTCTTCGCCGACCGGGAGTGGCCGATGGTCGTCCTCCGAGATCTCGCCATGGACGACCGAGGAGACCGCCCTGTCGTACGCCTCGTCGAGACCGTTCCCGCTTGTGCCGAGCATGGTTTCCCAGTCAATTCCCATACCTGCGATCCTATCCGAACTGCCCGACAGTCTTGGTGATTTGGGACACTGCGGCCGTGCAGCCGCACGGCCTGGAGCTACATCCGCCGACGGATGCACGGGCCCGTGGCCGACCGAAGGCCGACCAGGACGATGCGCCCCTCGACGCACGGATCCACACGACCGGCGTGAGCGGCGACGCGCTGCACGCGATGCTGCACCGGCACCTCGAGCGGCCGGGAAGGAACCGCCGGCATACGACTTGCACAGTCTGCGGGCTGGTCATGTCACCCAGATACGGCGGAACGACGCGAGCACCGAGGAGATCACGCAGGCCGGCCGGTGGCGGAAACCGGGACGGTGAACGTCTGCGACCGAAAGTTCGACCCGGCCGCCCGCGCTCGCAAAGTCCCACTGATCGAAGAGGTGCGGCCGATGGTCGCCCAACGGCTCTTGGCCGTCGGCAACGACCCTGATGCCCGAATCTTCTTCGGACCGCGCGGGGGACGCATCTCCACTGCGGTCCTGCGCGATGCCACGCACTGGGACGACATCGTCACCGAGCTCGGCTTCGAGCACCTCCGGCGGCACGACCTCCGCCACACCGGACTGACCTGGTTCGCCGACGCCGGCGTCCCGCTGCACGTGCTACGCAAGATCGCCGGACACGGCTCGCTGACCACCACCCAGCGCTACCTGCACCCCGACGCTGATCAGATAACGGCAGCTGGTGCCGCACTGTCTGCGCACCTCATGGTGCTCCGTGCACCTCGTTCACTGCCACTCACGGCAGTGGCCGCTGCCTGACC
This sequence comes from Streptomyces bambusae, assembly GCF_019400985.1. Classification (GTDB taxonomy): domain Bacteria; phylum Actinomycetota; class Actinomycetes; order Streptomycetales; family Streptomycetaceae; genus Streptomyces; species Streptomyces bambusae_A. The sequence continues at coordinate 604 of NZ_WTFF01000067.1, read as the reverse complement.
CGCTCGGACCGGAATGGTCCCCAACTGGTCCCCATAAACGATCTTGAGGCCGTATCGGATGCTTCCGATACGGCCTCTGACCTGCGTATTCGCAAGTCGGGACGACAGGATTTGAACCTGCGACCCCTTGACCCCCAGTCAAGTGCGCTACCAAGCTGCGCCACGTCCCGATGCGCCTTCACCTGGGCTTTCCCCGGGTGGCGGTGCAGGAAGAACATTACCGCACGTCGGAGGGTGCGCACGCACCGGTGGGGCGGGCGGGGGAGGATAGGGGTGTGGATGTGACGGGCGGCGGGGACCGGGACCGGGGGCAGGGGCGGGACCGGGACGCGGAAGGGCGGGCGCGGAGTGCGCGGCCGCGGGACGGGCTGGGGCGGCCGCTGCCCTACGGGGCGGAGGGCGTGGCGCGGCAGCCGGAGGGCGTGCTGCGCACGCCGGCCGAGACGGTGCGGGAGGCTCAGCGGCTGCTGGACGCGGGGATGCCGTTCCACGCGCACGAGGTGTTCGAGGACGCCTGGAAGTCCGGGCCCGCCGCCGAGGCCGAGCTGTGGCGCGGCCTCGCGCAGTTGGCGGTCGGGCTGACGCACGCCGCTCGGGGGAACGC
>NZ_WTFF01000669.1 GCF_019400985.1 Streptomyces bambusae | reverse complement strand
TGTAGAAGAGACGGGGCCCCGGGCCCCCGGGCCCCGGGCCCCCGGGCCCCGGGCCCCCGGGCGCCCTCCGGCCGCCCCGGCACGGTCCCCGCCCCCGCGTGCTCCGATTCCGCGTGGTCCGCCCCCACGTGGTCCGATTCCCTCAGTTCAGGGCCACCGGTTCCCCCGTGTCCGGTTGCCAGGCCGTCAGGGGGGTGAAGCCGCGGTGGCCGCATTCGCCGAATACCGTCACCGGGCCGCCGCCCGAGAGCGCGGCCAGTTGCCACAGGCCCGACCGTGACCGGGATCCGGCCGAGGCCACCGGCAGGGCGGACTTCCCCTCCGCGTCCGCCAGTTGCCAGCCCTGCTCGCCCGGCACCGGGACCACCGGTCCCAGCACCACCGGCCACGACTCCAGCCACGGGTCCTCGCGCAGCGCCGCCCCGTACGCGTCCAGTGCCTCGCCCGTCGAGACGCCGGACGGTATTCGCGGATGCGGGACCGGCGCGGCGTACCGCTCGCCGAGATCCGCCCGCAGCCCGGCCGACCCGGGACGGAAGCGGGCCTCCGCCTCCAGGGCCAGCCCCACCGGCAGGGCCAGTGCGGGCGGCCGCCCCGGCGGACCGAAGTCCAGCACCAGGGCCGGGCGCCCGCTGTCCAGGCCGTGCAGCCAGATCCGGCGCGTGGTGAGCCGGCCGTCCGGTGAGACCGTGTCGTACTGCGCGAGCACCAGCCAGCGGTCCCGTACCGTCGCCCCCTCCGCCGCGGCCGGCAGACCCACCCGGGACCGCACCGTCGCGGCCAGCGGCTCCGGCAGCCCGCCCACCCCCAACCAGGCCCGGTCCAACAGGTGCAGCAGCGCGCACTCCTCCAGCATCCGGCCGGGCCAGCCCGCTCCGGAGCTCGGTATCGTGCCCAACTCCCGCACCCGTCCCGCCAGTCCCGGCGCCTGGGCGTCGACCATCCGGGCCGCGGTCTCCTCCCACAGTGCGTACCCCGCCTGCTCCTGTCCGGCCAGGCCGCCGCGCAGCAGGTCGGCGAGCCGCTGCTCCAGCTCGGACACGCCCGCCCCGATGCGCGCGGCCCGCCGCTCGGCCCGCTTG
>NZ_WTFF01000668.1 GCF_019400985.1 Streptomyces bambusae | reverse complement strand
GCCGCCCGGCGCCGGCGGCGGGCCAGGACCACCCGGCGCTCGGCGGCGGTCAGGCCGCCCCACACGCCGTACGGCTCGGGCTGGAGCAGCGCGTGCTCGCGGCAGGCGACCATCACCGGGCAGCGGGCGCACACGCGCTTGGCGGCCTCCTCGCGGGACAGCCGGGCCGCCGTCGGCTCCTTGGACGGCGCGAAGAAGAGTCCCGCCTCGTCCCGGCGGCACGCCGCCTCCGCGTGCCACGGGCCGTCCTCTTCCCTGGCCGGCACGCGCGGCTTCGGAAGAGCCGGAAGGCTCCGGACTGCCACTGCCTGCAGGGACTGATGCGGCGCATGCTGCACGGTCTACTCCTGACGACGGTATTCGCGAGCGAGAGACGATGCACCTGTCTCTACCCGCTGGTTCCACCGCTATGCACTGCGTGCCAGTCAGGGGAAGTTCGACCGAAATACAACCCTCGTCCGAGTCCGGTCCGGCCGCCGCCGCAGCAGCTCAGCCCTCCAGCCGCTTGCGCAGCCGCAGGGCGAGGTCGACCAGGCGCGCGCCGAGCTTGGGACGGGCCTCGATATTCCCCAGGAGGGAAAAGCCGCGGACGATCACCACGGGGGCCTGCGGCTCGATCTGCGGGCGGCCTTCTCCGCGCACCTCGAAATTGCCGAGAACTCCGTTCCCGTATCCGCGCAGCGTCACATTCTCCGGCACCAGGATTTCGACGTTTCCGAGGACGCAGGTCACGTCGATCTCGGTGATCTGCTGCTCGAAGACCGCCTCGGTCAGGTCGATGGTGATGTCGCCCATCACGGACACGGCCCGGGTGCGGGCCGCCGGCCGCCACCGGCCGCGGCGGGAAGAGCTGCTGCACACCGCGACCACGCTCTCGGCGAACGGCACGGCGGCGGAGGAGGGGGCGGCGGAGTGGCCGAACGCGGCGGCGGCCGAGCCCGGGGCCGGAGCCGTGGCGGAGTTCGGGCCGGCCGGCGCGGGGAGGTCCCGTACCAGCAGTTCCAGCTCGCCGACGGTCTTGACGGCGTAGAGCGTGTCCAGCCGCTCCGAGTGCTCCTCGGCGTTCAGGCGGCCCTCGGCGACGGCGTCGGCCAGGATCTGGGC
>NZ_WTFF01000667.1 GCF_019400985.1 Streptomyces bambusae | reverse complement strand
CGGCGGCTCGCCCAGCGCGGCAGCACCGCGCCACCGAGCACCGGCCGGCGGACAGTCCGCGTCCCGTTGGCCCGTGGCACCCGCCCGCGGGTGCTCGCGACGTCCGTCGCCGGGCCCCGGCGGGCCCGGGGGCCAACTGGCCGACAGTCGGCGAAGTTTGGCTCGGGGGTGGCGGGAGTGGGGGATCAGGGTCGGTTACGATCACGGCATGGTCACGGACGTGCCTCGATCCGGCATCCCGCGGGCCCGCTCCGGTGCGGGTCCGCTGCGGTTGCTGGTGTTGGTCGTCCTGTTGTTCGCCTTCTTCTACACGCACGCCGCGAGCCCCGAAGGGTCCGCCGGCCACCTCGACGCGGGCGCGGGCGTGCCCGCGGCCGCCGTCTTCCACGGGCACCAGGCCGGCGACGGTTTCGCCGGGCACCACGGCGAGGACTCGGGGGACGCCGCGCACCCCGCCCAGACCTGCGTGACCGGTCTGCCGCAGCAGGGCCCCGACGCTGCGGCCGAGCCCGCCCCCTGCCCGGCCGCCGCGGATCTCCCGTCCGCCCCGGCCGGCACCGCCGCCCTCCTCGCCCGCGCCGCCATGTTTGCGGCCCCTCCAGGCGCCTCCGGCGCCGTGCTGCGGATCTAGGAACCGGCCGCCGACGCAGAGCGGGTCGCCCGCCCTTTACCGGCCACTGCCGGGAGGTGCCCCCCGCCGCTGCACCGGGTTGTCCGTGGCAGGCCGCATCTGTCGTGCGAGCCCTGCCACCCGCCGCTGACCCCGCCCCAGGCCCCGTCGGGCTCTGCCTCGCGGGTGCCCGCCGCCGCCCCGCCGGCCCGGCCGGGTCGGTGACTCCGGCCCAGCCGTAGCCGCAACCGCTGCCCCGTAGACCCGGCCGCCCGTCCCCAAGACCGCCGCCGTGGAGGAGACATGACCTCCCGTATCGCCGCGCTGCTCGCCCTTCTCCTGGGCGTGCTGCTCGTCGTCGCCCCCGACTGCCCGGACCACCCGTCCGCGCACCACGTCACCGCCGTCTCCTGTCCGCCCTCCGCACCGGCCGCGGAGCCCGCCACCCGGGCCCCCGAGCCGGCCGTCGCCGGGCCCGCCGCCACCCGGGCCGCGGC
>NZ_WTFF01000666.1 GCF_019400985.1 Streptomyces bambusae | reverse complement strand
TACGTCTACGCCTGCCGCACCACACGATCCGTACACCGGTAAGATCGTCGGCAGCGACAGATGCGTATAAGAGCCAGGCCCAGGCCCGAGGGCCCGGGGCCGGAGCCCGGGGGCGCAGCCGCCCGGGGGCGCAGCCCCGGCCCAGACCCAAAGCCAGGCCCAGGCCCAGGGACCGGGCCCCGGCCCGGGAAAAGCGCGCCCGCCCCGCCGGGCAGCAATGGCATGCTGGGCCACGTGAACCGTCCCGACATCCACCTCACCCTCGCCCCCGAACTGCGTCTGTTCGCCCCGCCGAGCCGCCGCACCGACCGCGTGCCGACCACCACCGACGGCGCCTCCAGCCTCGGCCACGTCGTCGAGTCGGCCGGCGTGCCGCTCACCGAGGTCGGCCGGCTGCTCGTGGACGGCCGCGAGGTCCCTGTCTCGTACGTGCCCCAGGACGGCGAGACCGTCGAGGTGCTCGGCGTCAGCCGCCCCCAGCAGGTCCCCGGCGCACCCCTGCGCTTCCTCCTCGACGTCCACCTCGGCACCCTCGCGCGCCGCCTGCGCCTCCTCGGCGTGGACGCCGCCTACGACAACGAGGACCCCGGCGACCAGGCCCTGGCCACCCGTTCCGCGGACGAACGCCGCGTCCTGCTCTCCCGTGACCGCGGCCTGCTGCGCCGTCGCGAGATCTGGGCCGGCGCGTACGTCTACAGCGACAACCCGGACGAGCAACTGCGCGACGTCCTCGGCCGGTTCGCGCCCGCCCTCACCCCCTGGACCCGCTGCACCGCCTGCAACGGCCCGCTGCACGACGCCGACAAGGAGAGCGTCGGCGATCGCCTCGAAGGCGGCACGCACCGTTCGTACGACGTCTTCGCGCAGTGCTCCGACTGCGAACGCGTCTACTGGCGCGGCGCCCATCACGCCCGCCTGGAACGCATCGTGAACGAGGCGGTGGCGGAGTTCGGCGAGCCGGCACTCCCCGCGGAAGCACAACAGGCGTAGCCCGGGCCCGGGCCGGGCCCTGATCCCGGCCCGGGGTGGGCAGCCCCGGCCCTGATCCGGGCCCGCCCCCGGCCCGGCCTGGGGCGGGGCGGGCAGCCCCGGACCTGTCCCTTTTACCCATCTCCG
>NZ_WTFF01000665.1 GCF_019400985.1 Streptomyces bambusae | reverse complement strand
CCGATGCACAGCGCGAGCCGCCGCCCGTACCGCCGGGCGGCCCGCTGCAAGCGCCGCCGCTGCTGGAGCGCGACGAGGAGCGCGAGCGGCTGGTACGGCTGCTGGGCCGCGGCCGGTCCGTACGGCTGACCGGACCCGCCGGCTCCGGGCGCTCCGTGCTGCTCGACGCCGTGGCCCGGGAGTGCCGCACGCTCGCCCCCGACGGCCTGGTCCGGCTCAGCGGCCACCGGCAGAGCGCCACCGAGCTGCTGTACGCGCTGTACGCCGCCGTGTACGAGGCCCCCGGCCGGCGCCCGGCACGCGCCGAACTGCTGGACTGCGTACGGGACATCGGCGCCGTCGTACTGCTCGACGACCTGGAGCTCGGCGGGTCCGCCCTCGACGAGCTGCTGCGCGCCACCCCCGAATGCGCCTGGCTGCTCGCGGCCACGCCCGACGTCCCGGCCCCCTCGGACGACTCCCACCTGGAGGAGGTCTTCCTCGGCGGACTGGGCAAGGCCGGCTGCGTGGAGCTGCTGGAGCGGGCCGTCGGCCGGGCCCTCACGGACGCGGAGACGGCCTGGGCGGCGGACCTGCGGTTCGCCTCGGAAGGGCTCGCACTGCGCTTCGTCCAGGCGGGCGGGCTGCTGCGGCAGCGGGACGAGATCAACCGCCGGGCCGCCGAGGACGAGGACGACGAGCCCGGTGTCTTCGAGGAGCGGCCCAAGGACCGCGGCCCGGTGCCGCTGCCGACCCTGGCCGAGGCTGCCGCACCGGCCGAGCTGCTGGCCGCGCGGGTCAGCGAACCGGCGCGGGCCGCGCTGCGGTTCGCGTGCGCGCTCGGCGGCGAGCTGCCGCACCACGCCCACCTGCCGGCGCTCGTCGGCGACACCCACGCCGACATGGCGGTGGCCGAGCTGCTGGCCTGCGGCCTGCTGACGGCCGCCGGCACGCGCCACCGGCTGGCCCCCGGCGGCGCACGGCAGCCGGCCGCGTCGGGGATGGGGTACGCCGGCGAGGCCCGGGCGGCGGCCCGGCACCACGCCTCGGGGACCGGCCACACCTCCGGGGGCCCGGGGGGGGGCGCGGGCCCTGGGCCCTATACTCATACCCCAGCCCCCCAGACACAGGCTGGTCTCG
>NZ_WTFF01000664.1 GCF_019400985.1 Streptomyces bambusae | reverse complement strand
AATCGAAGCCCGCGCGCGTTCGGGGGGGCAGGAGATGTGTAAAACAAGACAGGGCCAACCCCGCCCGGCCCGGCCCCCCCCCCGCCGCCTGCGGGGGGGGGGGCCCCCCCCCGGACGCCGCGGCCGCACCCCCCGCCTACACCGGGGGCGGCCCCGGCCGCCCCCGGTCGGCCGGCCCCCGCCCCGACAGCACCTCCCCGTACGCCTGCATCAGATCCGGCAGCCGCAGCGTCGCCAGGTCCTCCCGGGACAGCGTGCCCGCGTAGCCGGCCAGCCGCAGGTCCCGGTAGGCGCAGCTCTTCTCGTACAGGGTGCGCAGGAACCGGCCGTTGCCCAGCTCGTCGATCCAGCCCTGCTCCACCACGTGCTCGCTGATGCTGCGCAGCTCCTCCAGGGCCTCCTCGTCCCACCGGTCCCCGTCGGCGTCGGCCAGCACCTCGCCGATCGCCGTCAGCTCCGGCGGACGGTAGCTGGGGAAGTCCACCCGGGTGGTGAAGCGCGAGGACAGCCCGGGATTCGCGGCGAGCAGCCGGTCCATGCCCGCCGGATAGCCCGCGAGGATCACCACCAGGTGGTCCCGGTTGTCCTCGGCCCGCTTGAGCAGCACCTGGAGGGCCTCGTCGCCGTACGCGTCGCCCTTGCTGTACCCGGAGTTCGACAGGCTGTACGCCTCGTCCACGAACAGCACCCCGCCGATCGCCGAATCGATCAGCTCGTTGGCCTTCACCGCGGTCTGCCCGAGGAACTCGCCCACCAGGTCCGCCCGCTGCGCCTCCACCAGATGGTCCCCGCCGAGCAGCCCCAGCGCGTAGAAGACCCGGCCCAGGATCCGGGCCACCGTGGTCTTGCCGGTGCCCGAGGGGCCCGAGAAGACGAAGTGGCGTTTCGGCGGCTGCACCGGCAGCCCCTGCCCGGCCCGTAGCCGGGCCATGTGCAGCTGCGCCGACAGCGCCTTCACCTGCCGCTTCACCGGCTCCAGGCCCACCATCCGCTCCAGCTCGGCCAGCGCCTCGGCCAGCAGCTCAGGGTCCGAGGGCCCGGCCGGCAGCCCGGCGGGCATCCCCTGCGCCGGCAACGACGCCCGGCGCCGGGCGCCCTCCGGCCGGCCCGGCCCCCGGCCCCGCCCCCCCC
>NZ_WTFF01000663.1 GCF_019400985.1 Streptomyces bambusae | reverse complement strand
GCGTACGAGTGCGTCGGCGGCCCGGCGACCGCCACCGTGCGGCTGCTGGGCCTCGACCCCTTCGAGGCGAGCGGGGTGCTGGCCCGGCTCGCCCCGGCCGTGGACGCGGTCGCCGAGGAAGCGGCCACGGCGGCGCTGACCGCCCGGCGGGACGGGGTGGAGGCCCTGCCCGCCGCCTCCTCGCCCCTGCTGGACATCACGGCCCAGGCCCATGCCGACTGGCCGGTACGCCTCTTCGCCTCCTGAGCCCGGCTCCGCACCCCGACCCGGCCCCGGCCCCGGCCCCGGCCCCGACCCCGACCCTGGCCACGGCCACGGCCCCGAACCCCGACACCACCCTCCCGCCCCATCCGCATCCGCAGCCGCATCCGCCCCAAGGAGCCCGCCGTGCACCTCGACCACGCCGTGACCTTCCCGCACCGCCACACCCACAGCGCCGCGCCGCTGCGCGCCGACGGCTCCCGCCGCGCCCTGCGCATCGGCCTCGGCGGGCCGGTCGGCTCGGGCAAGACCGCGACCGTCGCCGCGCTCTGCCGGGCGCTGCGCGCCGAGTACTCCATGGCCGTCGTCACCAACGACATCTACACCCGCGAGGACGCCGAGTTCCTGCTGCGCGAGGCCGTGCTGCCGCCCGAGCGGATCACCGCCGTGGAGACCGGGGCCTGCCCGCACACCGCGATCCGCGACGACATCTCCGCCAACCTGGAGGCCGTCGAGGAGCTGGAGGAGGCCTTCCACGAGCACGCTCCGCTCGACCTGGTGCTCGTCGAGTCCGGCGGCGACAACCTCACCGCCACCTTCTCCCGCGGCCTCGTCGACGCCCAGATCTTCGTCATCGACGTGGCCGGCGGTGACGACATCCCGCGCAAGGGCGGCCCCGGCGTCACCACGGCCGACCTGCTGGTCGTCAACAAGACCGACCTCGCCCCGTACGTGGGCTCCGACCTCGACCGGATGGCCCGGGACGCCGCCGAGCAGCGCGGCGAACTCCCCGTCGCCTTCCAGTCCCTGCGCGCCCCCGAGGGCGTGGCACCGGTGGCCCGCTGGGTACGCGAGCGCCTCGCCGCATGGGCCGTACGGTGACCGCCGCGCCTGCGCTCACGCCCCCGGCCGGCCCCGCCGTCGGGACCAAGC
>NZ_WTFF01000662.1 GCF_019400985.1 Streptomyces bambusae | reverse complement strand
GCTGCTATCCGTGCCCGTCCCCGTTCCGTGGTGTGCGAGGGTGTTTAAAGAAGCCGCCGGAACCCGGCCCCGCGGCCGGGGGTGGGAGGGGCGGTGCCCCCCCCCCTCTCCCCCTCGGGAGGCCCCGCCGTGACGGCGGCCACCGGGTCCTCCGCGCCCGGCCCCGACGCGGTGGCCCGCAGCCGGTGCGCGAGCGCCTCGCCGCTGAGGTCCGGCCGGTAGCCGAGGGCCAGGGCCGCGGTGCCGGCCACCAGTGCGGCGGCGTAGCTCGGCCCGGAGGCCGTGAACTGGCCCTTGCCGCCCGGCCCCGGACCCATCACCGCCTCGCCCGGCGCCGTCAGGTCCACCCGGCCCCCGGGCGTCTGCCGGGCCGCGGCCCCGCCCGGGCCCGTCGCCGCGACCGACAGCACCTGCGGATGGGCCGCCGGGTACGCGCTGCCCCCGTTGTCCCCGTCGGGACCGGCCGGGGCGATCACGACCGCGCCCTTGGACACGGCGTACCGGACGGCGTCCGCCAGCGCCTGGCTGTCCGAGCCCGCCACCGCCATCACGGCGATGACGCGGGCGCCGCCGTCGGCGGCCACCCGGATGCCCGCGCCGAGCAGATCGGGCGTGGTGTTCCCGCGCCGGTCGGTGACCGGGACGTCCAGGATCCGGGCGCGCGGGGCGATCCCCGCGAACCCGGTCCCGGGGGTGCGGGCGGCCGCGATCAGGCCCGCCGTGAAGGTGCCGTGCCCGGCGCAGTCCACGGCCGGGCCGCCGTCGAACCGGCGCGGCGCACGGCTCAGCCGGCCGGCCAGCAGCCCGGAGGCGTCGTCCACGCCCGAGCCGACCACCGCCACCGTCACCCCGGCGCCCTCGGACAGCGGCCAGACGGTGTCGGGGCGCAGGTACGCCTGCGGCCACGGCATCCGGGTGACGGTACGGTCCGACGCCTTGCGGCACTCGTCGCCGGTGAGCCGCTGCGAGAGCCCGGGCAGCGAGGTCGGCTCCGCCCCGGCCGGTCCCGAGCTCCCCGGTCCCGAGCCTCCCGGTCCCGAGCCCCCCGGTCCCGAGCCCGCCCCGGCCGGGGCGGCGGCCTGACCCTTATAACCATCTGACGCTGCCGACGTTCTAACCGGTGAGGGACTCGCTACTCG
>NZ_WTFF01000661.1 GCF_019400985.1 Streptomyces bambusae | reverse complement strand
GCCCAGGGCGGCGGCGGGGAGTTCTGCCGGGCGCCCGCTGGCCAGGACGGTCAGGCCGCCGGTGCGCGGCAGCTCGGGCTCGGGGCCGACACCGAGGCGGCGCAGGGCCTGGAGGGCGACGGGCGCCGCCGAGCCGTGGTAGACGAGCGCCGCGCCGCCGGTCCGCCGCGCCAGGGCCTCCCGGATGGCCCCCTCGACCAGTTCGTAGTGCGTGCAGCCGAGGACGACGTCGGTGACGTCGGGCGGGGTGAGCGCCGCGGCGGCCGCGACGGCCCGGGCCACGGCCGCCTCGTCCGCGTACTCGACGGCGTCGGCGAGCCCGGGGCACGGCACCTCGGTGACGTGCGCGCCGGCCGCGAAGTCGCGGATCAGCCCGCGCTGGTAGGTGCTGCCGGTGGTCGCCGGGGTGGCCCAGATCGCCACCCGGCCCCCGGCGGCCGCGGCCGGCTTGATGGCCGGGACGGTCCCGATGACCGGGATACCGGGCTCCAGCTCGGCCCGCACGGCCGGCAGCGCGTGCACGGTCGCGGTGTTGCACGCGACGACGAGGGCGTCCGGGCGGTGGGCGGCGGCGGCCCGGGCCACGACGAGGGCGCGGCCGGACAGGTCCTCGGGGGTGCGGGGGCCCCAGGGCATCCCGTCGGGGTCGGAGGAGAGCACCAGATCGGCGTCCGGCCGCAGCCGTCGCATCGCGGCGGCCGCCGCGAGGAGGCCGATTCCGGAGTCCATGAGGGCGATCTTCACCTGGTCACCTTAATGGACCGGGCCCCCGCACCCGGCCTCCCCCCGCGGAAAACCGGCCCCGATGCCGACCCGGAACACCCGCGCATCGCCGCGACGGCGCCACCCCCGACCCGCAACGGCGGCCGGGCTTGCGGGCCGGTCCCGGCGGCCGGGCCTGCGGGCCGGGTCCGGCGCACGCCGGGGCGAGGAACGGAAGCTTGGGCCAGGTCCCGTACGGAAGCCGGGGCGAGGTCCCGTACGACGCCGGGCCCGGGTCCCGTACGCACTCCGGCGCCGCGTCCCGTGCGGTGGGGCGGGGCGGGCGGGGCGCGACGGGCAGTGGGGCCGACCGGCGCCACGCCTGTCCCCTATACACATCTCCCCGCCCACCAGAACGAGGCTGGACTCGTCTGCCGTCCTCCG
>NZ_WTFF01000660.1 GCF_019400985.1 Streptomyces bambusae | reverse complement strand
GTCCGGCGCGGCCCCGCGAAGGAGTAGCCGGGCAGGCGTACGGGGCGCCCCTGGCCGCAGAGGCGGTCCGCGGCGAGCGGCTGGCCCATCGTCCAGAGCGCGCCCAGCGCGGTGAGCACGTCCTCGGCGCGGGCGGCGCGGCCGGCGGCGAGCGGGACGGCGGTCAGGTCCGCGGCCTCCGCCAGGGCCGACATCGTACGGCCGGGACCGGCCTCCACGACCAATGCGCCGGGCAGGTGCCGGACGAGGGCGTCGAGGGCCCGGGTGAACTGCACCGGGTTGCGGGCCGCGGCGGCGAAGGAGTCCGCGGCGACCTCGGCACCGGGCAGCAGGAGCCGGCCGTCGTCGGCCGCCCACGCGAGCGTCGGCGGGTGCACGGTGGTCCGGGACAGCTCCGCGGCGAGCAGCGGCACGGCCGGCTCGATGAGGGCCGAGTGGAAGGCCCGCGTGGTGCGCAGCCGGTGCGTGGCGACGCGCCCGGCGACGCGCCCGGCGAGCCAGGTGCCGAACTCCTCGACCGCCTCGGGGGCGCCGGCCACCACGCTGCCGTCGGGGGAGTTGACCGCCGCGAGCTCCAGGGGCAGGCCGCTGTCGGCCAGCAGCTCACGGGCCGCGTCCTCGCCGCAGCCGAGGGCCAGCATGGCGCCCTCCGGGCAGTCCTGCATGGCGCGCCCGCGCAGGGTCACGAACCGGGCTGCGTCGGCCAGTTCGAGTACGCCGGCCACACAGGCCGCCGTGACCTCGCCGAGGCTGTGGCCGATCACGGCCTGCGGGACCAGGCCGAGGCCGCGCAGCGCGGCGGCGACCGCGTACTCGACGGCGAAGAGCGCGGGCTGGGCCAGCCGGGTCCGGGCGAGCTCCGCCTCGGGGAACGCGGGGTCGTGCAGGGCGCGTTCGAGCTCGGCGGCCAGGTCGGGCTCGAACGCGGCGAGGCATTCGGCGAGGGACTCGGCGAAGCCGGGCAGGGCCTGGGCGAACGGCAGCGCCATGCCCGGGCGCTGGGCTCCCTGGCCGGGGAAGGCGAGGACGAGGGGGGCCGGTCCGGCCTCGGGGACGCGGCCGCGCACAACGCCGGCGCCGGCGCCCGCGGCGGTGATGCCAGTGGCGGCGGCGGTGAGGCGGGCGGCGAGTTCGGCGGTGTCCCGGCC
>NZ_WTFF01000066.1 GCF_019400985.1 Streptomyces bambusae | reverse complement strand
GGGTGGGGTGGGGCGGCGCCGCGGGCCGGGTCGGTGGCGCGGGCCGGGTCGGCGGCGCGGGTGGTCTGGTCGGGGCGGACCGGGCGGGCGGCACGGTGGCTCATGCCGCGTCGGGCGTCCGGCCCGTGTCCGGCGTGCGGCCCGTGTCCGGCGTGCGGTCCGCGTCGGCGCGGGTGCCGATGTCGGTGGCCAGGGACGTGACGCGGGCGTGCAGGGACGGTACGTAGTGCTCGGACTCCGGTTTGATCAGGACGCTGCGCAGGATGCGGGCCGCCTCCGCGTCGCGCCGTACGTCCGGGTGGCGCCGTACGAAGGCCTCCGCGTCCGCGCGCAGCACGCTCAGGAACACCGGATCCGCGTCCGCCGTCATGCCGTCGCGCAGCAGCCGGTCCGACGCCCCGTCGATGCCGGACAGGGCGAGGCCGGCCGTCGTCGGGAAGTACGTGACGATGTCGAGCTGCGGCTCCTGGTAGAGGCGGAGTTCCGCCGAGTCGCGCAGCAGCTGCGCCCAGGACCGTGCGGCGTGCCTGTTCGCCGCCAGGATGCGCCCGAAGCCCTCCGGCGTCAGCGGCAGCAGCTGCAGCGTCAGCCACAGCGCGGCCGCCGCCGCACCCGCCCGTGAGCACTCCAGGCTGATCTCCCCGAGGTGCAGGTCGGAGTCGGTGAAGTAGGTGTACGGAGAGTCGTGCGCGAAGTGCCGCCCGGCGCGCGGGTCGGGGAAGAGGACCGCGCCGCAGCCGTACGGCTGGAGCCCGTGCTTGTGCGGGTCGACGACCACCGAGTCGCACGCGGCGATCGCCCGCCACGGCTCCGGGTCCAGCCCGCTGAGCCCGGCTCGGCCGAGGATCGCGTAGAAGCCGCCGTACGCCGCGTCCACGTGCACCCGCGCCCCGTACCGGCGCGCCAGCCGCAGCACATCGTGCACCGGGTCCACCGCGCCCAGCCCGGTCGTGCCGGTGGTGACGACGACCGTGCCGATCCGCCCGCCGCGCAGCGCCTCCTCCAGCGCACCGAGGTCGATGCGGCCCCGGTCGTCGGCCGGGATCCGGTGGCCCTCCATCCCCAGGACGTGGCACATCCGCTCGTGCGTGTAGTGGCACTCGGAGCTGTACGCGACCCCGCGCTCCGGATGCACCTGACGGGCGACGTAGAGCGCCTCGAGGTTGGCCATCGTGCCGCTGGTGGTGAGGTGGCCGACGTGCGCGGGCAGCCCGAACATGGCGGCCAGCTCCGCGACCGCCTCCTTCTCCATCTCGGTGGTGGCCGGTCCGCCCTCGGCGGCGTGGTTGTTGGGGTTGAAGAGCATGGCCGTCAGGTAGCCGACGACGGCCGCCGGGTGCGGCGGCTTGACCATCTGTCCGGCGTAACGCGGGTGGAAGAACGGATAGTTGTCGTCCATCCGCTTGGCGAGGCGGTCGAAGGCCTCGGTGAAGGCCGCGGAGCCGATGCGGTGCGCGTCATGGGTCCGGTAGGGGCCGAACTGCCCGCCCCACCGTTCGGCGACCTCGACGGCGCGCGGCAGCCAGTCGCGTAGGTCGCGCAGGTCGTGCAGATCCACGGTGGCCCTCCCCGTCCCGTGCGCACGCGGGAGCGCGTACGCATCGACAGGAGCCTCGCCCAGGCCCCGCAAGGCCCGCGCAAGCCGCCGGGGCGGGCCCCAACCGGGCACGAGCGGGGCGCGAGTCCGCTCTGGTGCACTCGCGGCGCGACACCTCTGTCTTGTTCTGTCCGGCCTGCTTTCCCGCCTGCTTTCCTGCCTGCTCTCCCGCCCGCTGTCTCAGCCTGCTGTCTCAGCCCGTTCCAGCTCTTCTCAGGCTTTACGGCCTTTGCTGGACCTTTCCGGCCTTTCCGGCCTGTCCTGCTCTTCCCGCCTTCCCGCCTTTCCGGCCTTTCCCGGCCTTTCCGGCCCTTCCCAGGAGGACATCCCATGGTCACCAGACGCAGCGTGCTCGGCGGCGCCCTCGCCGCGACCGGCGCGAGCCTGATCACGGGCGGTGCGCTGATGCCGCTGCTGAACGCCCGGTCGGCGCAGGCCGCGGACGGGGCGGCCGGGGCGGGATCCGGCACCGGGGGCGGCCCCGCCGTGGCGGCGCCCGAGCCGTTCACCGTACGGATGCCCACCCTGCCCGTGCTCTCGCCGATATCCACCCTGGGCGGCCAGGACCTGTACTACGTCACGATCAAGGAGGTCGCGCGGGAGATCCTGCCCGGCGTCCAGACCAAGGTCCTGACGTACGACGGCCACTTCCCCGGACCGGTGCTGCGGGCCCGCAGCGGCCGGAAGGTGGTCGTCCGCCACCGCAACACCCTGACCATGCCGGTGGCCGTCCACCTGCACGGCGGGAGCGTCACCCCCGAGAACGACGGCAGCCCCATGGACACCGTCGCCCCGGGCAGCGCACGCACGTACACCTACCCCAACCAGCAGCCCCACGCCCCGCTGTGGTTCCACGACCACGCCCACCACATGGAGTCCGAGCACGTCTACCGCGGCCTGTCGGGCTCGTACCTGCTCACCGACGAGGTCGAGAGCGCCCTGCCGCTGCCCGCCGGCCAGTACGAGGTCCCGATCGCGCTGCGCGACGCCCGCTTCGACGAGGCCGGCCGGCTCGTCTACCAGATGGACGACGTCTTCGGCCGCACCACCGTCCTGGCCAACGGCCGGCCCACGCCGTACTTCCCGGTCGCGGCCCGCAAGTACCGCTTCCGGCTGCTCAACTCCTCCAACATGCGCTTCTTCCAGCTGCGCCTGTCGGACGGCGGCCAGATGATCCAGATCGGCACGGACGGCGGCCTGCTGGAGCGCCCCTTCACCACCGACACGGTCGGGCTGTCCCCCGCGGAACGCGCCGACGTCGTCATCGACTTCTCCCGCTACCCGGTCGGCACCAAGATCGTCCTGGAGAACACGCTGGGCCCCGGCACGCCCGAGCAGGTGGGCAAGGTGCTGCGGTTCGACGTCGTCCGCACGGCCGCCGATCCCAGCCGGGTGCCGGACGTGCTGCGCACGCTCCCGCCGCTCGCACCGGCGACCGTCCAGCGCAGCATCGTCCTCAGCATGGACGAGGACGGGCGGCAGGAGCCGCGCGGGCTGATGGACGGGCAGGTCTGGGACCCCGCGCGGATCGACCAGACGATCGCGCACGGCAGCTCGGAGATCTGGACCGTCACCAACGCCAACAAGGTCGTCCCGCACAACTTCCACATGCACCTGGTGCAGTTCCGGGTCCTGGAACGCAACGGCGCCCCGGCGGGGCCGGCGGAGTCGGGGCTGAAGGACACGGTCCGGCTGTTCCCCGGCGAGACGGTGAAGCTGCACGCCACCTTCGACACGTACCGGGGGACGTACGTGTACCACTGCCACCTGCTGGACCACTCGGCGATGGGGATGATGGCGAACTTCCGGGTGCGGTGAGTCGCTCAACAGCCGCTCAGGAGTCGCTCAGGAGCAGCTCAGGAGCAGCTCAGGAGCCGCTCAAGGGGGGAACGAGGGCGGGACGAGTCGCCCAGGACAAGGTTTTGACCAACAGACCGTGTGCTGCCGGCCGTGTCCCCCACGAGTCCCGTGCATACGTACGTCGCGTCTGACACCGTGTGAAGTCTCAGGAGGCAGATCATGTCCGCCCCCGTCCTCGAACCCCGCGCGGCCCGGCCCGCGGCCGTGCCGCCCACGCCCCGCGGCAAGCGCGAGCCGGGCCGCCCGCGCCGCCCCCGCCCGGGCCTCGCGCTGGCCGTCATCGCCTCCTGCAACGCGATGATCCAGCTCGACGACGCCATCGTGAACATCGCCCTCCCGGGCATGCGGGCCGACCTGGGCCTGACGCCCGTCGGCTCCTCCTGGGTACTCAACGCCTACCTGCTCGCCTTCGGCGGCCTGCTGCTGCTCGGCGGCCGGGCCGGCGACATCCTCGGCCGCCGCAAGGTCTTCCTCACCGGGGTCGCCCTGTTCACGGCCGCCGCCGCACTGCGCGCGCTGGCGTCCGGCGTGG
The DNA here is from genome assembly GCF_019400985.1 of Streptomyces bambusae. Classification (GTDB taxonomy): domain Bacteria; phylum Actinomycetota; class Actinomycetes; order Streptomycetales; family Streptomycetaceae; genus Streptomyces; species Streptomyces bambusae_A. Next base: position 23,666 of record NZ_WTFF01000066.1, on the reverse strand, counting down.
AGGTGCTCACCGCCGTACGCGTCGTCCAGGGCGTGGGCGCGGCGCTGGCCGCGCCGAGCGGCCTGGCGCTGGTCCTGAGCATGTTCGAGGAGGGCGCACCGCGGAAGCGGGCCATCGCCGTGTGCACGGCGGTCGGCGCGGTCTCCACCGCGGGCGGGCTGCTGCTCGCCGGTACGCTGTCCTCGCTCAGCGGCTGGCGCTGGGAGCTGCTGCTCAACGTTCCGCTGGGACTGCTGATCCTCGCCCTGGGCCCGGCCGTGATCACCGAGACCCGGCGCAGCCCCGGCCGCTTCGACCTGGCCGGCGCGCTGCTGTCGGCGCTCGGCGCGACGGCCCTGGTCTACGGGCTGGCGCGGGCGGCGGAGGTCGGCGTCGGAGACGCCCGGGCGCTGGGCTGTGTGGCGTGCGGGGTGGTGCTCTTCGCCCTCTTCGCGGGCGTGGAGCGGCGCGCGGCGCACCCCGTCGTGGCGCTGGGACTCTTCCGCGACCGGGCGCGGGTGCTGTCGTACGCGGCGACGCTCGCGGTACCGGGCTCGGTGATGGGCGCGTACTTCTTCCTCAACCAGTACTTCCAGCAGCAGGCCGGGTACGGCCCGCTGGGCGCGGCGCTCGCGCTGACCCCGCTGGCGGCCACGATGGCGCTGATGGCGGGGGCCGCCGTACGCCTCGAACGCCACCTGGGGCCCCGCCACCTGATGGCGACCGGCGCGGCCCTGCTGCTGACCGGCAACCTCTGGCTCTCCCGGCTGACCGACTCCGTGCCGTACTGGAGCGGGGTCCTGCCCCCGCTGCTGCTGCTCGGCGCGGGGATGGCGTGCTGTGTGATCCCGCCGACCGTGCTGGCCACGTCGGGGCTGCGGCGGGGCGAGGCGGGCGCGGCCTCCAGCGTCCTGAACGCCGTCCAGACGCTCGGCGGTTCGCTGGGCCTGGCCGTACTGGTGGCCGTGGCGTCCCGCTCCGGCATGACGGCCGGCTTCACGGCGGGGGCGGTGTGCGCGGGCGTGGCCCTGCTGGCCGCGCTGCTGATCGGGCGCGGGGCGGACGCGAGACCTGGTCGGGGCGGGGACGGGGCATGACGAGCAGCAATGCCGGTACGACTGCGCTGACCGGTGTAACGACGCCTCCCAGTAGTACGACCACTCCTGTCGGCGCGGCCGAGGAGGAGATCCGTGCTCTCTGGTCGTCCGTCCTCAAGATCGCGCCCCCGCCGCCGGACGCCAGCTTCTTCGAACTCGGCGGGGACTCCCTGGCCGCCCACCGCATGCTCCGCCAACTGTCCCGGACGTACGGCGTCACCCTGCGGCTGCGGCAGATCTACGAGACCCCGACGGTGGCGGGGCTGGCACGGGTGATCGCGGGGGCGATGGAGCGGCGAATTAGCTAGGTAGCGGAATCGTTACTCTGAGTAAAACTGCACTGAGTGTTGGTAATATGTGGTGCAGTTTCCCTCGGAGGTGGAGCCATGACCCGCATGATGGTCGACCTGGACGATGAGCTGATTGCACAGGCCAAGGTCATCTACGGCAAGAAGACCAAGGCAGGCGCGGTGCGCGCGGCACTCGAGGACGCGGTGAAGAGACACCTGCGGCAGCAGTTCTTCGACGCCATGGACTCCGGCGAGATCGACTTCAGCGAGATCGTCGAGAAGACCAAGGTGACCCCGTCCTCACCCTCACCCTCCCCCTCGCAGGAAGAACCGAAGGCCGCGTGACCGAGCTCTACCTGGCCGACAAGTCCGCGCTTGCACGGTCGAACCTCCCGCCGGTCAAGGCCGTCCTGATGCCGCTCCACAAGCGCGGCCTCCTGGCCATCTGCCCGCCGGTGGAGTACGAGATGATGTTCAGCCTGCGGAGCAAGGGGGAGATGCCCGCCGTCGGCAAGTGGCTGCGTGGTTTCGACTACCTCTACTGCGAGTACGAGGACTGCGAGCGGGCTCTCGAGATCCAGAGGCTGGCGATCGAACGCGGATTCCACCGGGCGCTGTCCTGGGCGGACCTGCAGATCGCAGCCACCGCTGAACGCCACGGGGCCACCTTGCTCCACCACGACGGCGACTACGACATGATCGCCTCGCTCACGGGCCAGCGGACCCAGTGGGTGGTACCGCCGGGAAGTGCGGACTGATCGCTGAAACCGCTGGCTGACTGGCGCGTCGTGGCGTAGCGTGCGTGCGGCGGTCTCGCGCGGACTGCTCAGTCATCCCACTTCGGGGTGGTAACCGTGCCGCTCAGCCAGTCCCGCCGGAGGACCGCGTAGCCGACCGCGTCGTGGACCGTGCCGTCGGCGCCGGGCCAAGCGTCCCGGTAGTGGGCCTCCTTGACGTACCCGCAGCGCCGGAACGTGCGCCGCATGCCCCCACTTGCTCGATACCGGTGATGGCCTGGGCGTCGGGGCCGTTCTCGCGCATCCACGTTATGCAGACCTGCCGCCCGGACACGGCCGGGCATTGCGCCCGGCCAGGCGGTGGTCGGACCTCTCGTCAGCGTCTCCGACGGCACCCCTCGGGCCCGGTGACACCACCCCCAGGTCATCCGATCGACAGAGGGACACAGTCATGCCGGACCCGGAGGCCAGCGGCCCTCTTGCAGGACCGCGAAGAACATAACGGGGGAGGAGAGTTCCTGGCCTGCGACTCTATGCAGTGGAGCCACAGCGATGGAGCACTTTCGACAAATCGGACATTCGGCCGCCATCTACTTGGAAGCCATACCTGGGTGAGAACCAGGGGTCCCGTGATCCTCGCCGTTCGCCTTGAGGCGCGCCGCGTACACCTGGTGCATGGTCTGCGAGCGCAGTCGATTGCTCCGCCGGGTATGCGGCCATCGGCCCCTGCATACCCGGTCTGGCTGGACACCGTCAGCGGCGCTTCCGGAGCTCCCGTACTGCAGGTACCGCGCCCAAGCACAGGCCCACCGACGTCGCGAAGCCGGCTGCGCCCGAGCGGAGCACCGTGGGAAGAGCGGCACCCGCGAGGCTCTCGAGGAGGCCGGCGGACAGGGCGACGACCAGCGAGAAGAGGATCATGATTAACAGCCAGAGCACCCACACGGGCACAACGTTCGTCGCGGGGAGATCAGCGGGACCGTCGGAGGGGGTCACAGAGGTGTTGCCTTTCGAAGTAGACAGTGGGCAGGGACGGGGATGAAGCCGGGGCCCTGAGTTTCACGTCGCAAGCGCTCCACCGGGCAGCACCGGATTCATCAGCTGGTCCGCGAGAAGGCTGCGTGCCCTGATGACTGCTTCCGTCGCCTGCTGGTGCGCGAGCACCTGCTCCTCCAGGCTCTCGAGCAGCTCGGCGACCCGGCGCTGCTGCGCCAGCGGAGGCAGCACCACCTCCAACCGGCCGAGCGACTCGGTGCTGATCGACGATGCCGCGGTGGCGGCCGAACGGTCCTCGATCCAGGCGATCGTCTCCGCACGACGGAGCCAGGCATGCAGGTAGTGGACATCCACTTCCGCGCCGGGTAGCGCACGCAGGCGAATCACGTTCGGGCTCATCAGCCAGGTTTCCTGGTCCGGCCGTACGAGCGCCGGCGGGGCCGTCTTGCCGGAGCGGACGCAGACGATGTCTCCCGTCCTCAGCTGGAATCGCGCGAGCCGGGCAGCCAGCTCGGTCGAGACGCGTTCCTCCTCGGTGTCGGTGATCCGCCCGTCCCTCAGGTGCCGCGGGAACACCACCGGCACCAGGCCGTCGGGACTACGGTCCTTGCTGCCCAGCTGCGTGAACGACGGGCCCGCTTTGATCTCACAGAGGCGGACGAGCTTCACCTTCTGCCACCCTGCCTCGCCGGTCCCTGTCGCCACGAGCTCACTGCGGAGGAAGGCCACACGGGCATCCGCCTGCTCGCTGCTCTCCGCCAGCCGCTTCACGTCGGCCCAGGCCCGCTCCGCCGCATCCTCGAGGGAGGAGACGTCCTGGCCGCCGAGTGCCTGCGGGCGGATGTGGTCCAAGGGGTTGAGTGAGCAGCCCGTATAGAGAAGTGCCTGCCGCTCCACCGACGCGCTCGGTACGGCCGTCCGCCGATCCGGCCCCTCGGACGCGGACGGCAGCACACGCGGCTCAGCGCCCTGTGACCTGTATGCGTCGAGTACGGCAAGGAGGTCTTCCTCCTCCAGAACGCACCGCGGCCCCTTCTTGACCCCGAGGTGCCGTGCGTCGAGGAAGAGCACGCGTTCACACGGGTCGCTCGGATGCCGCATCAGCCACACGGACACGGGTACCGCGGTGCCCGTGAACAGCTTGCCGGGCAGCGCAATGATGCATTCCAGGACCCCTGCCTCGACGATCGCGCGACGGATCGCCGTCTCGGAGCCACTGCCCGAGTTTCCTGCCTTGTTGGGCATGACCAGGGCGGCCCGGCCGCCTTCGCGGAGCGAAGCGAGCGCGTGCTGGAGGTAGGCGAAGTTGGCGTTGTCGAGCGGGGGCGCGCCGTAGGGCCAGGTGCCCGTGCGGCAGGCCTCCCCCGTCGAGTCCTTCATGTTGAAGGGCGGGTTGCTGAGAACGAGGTCGGCCCAGCCTGCCGTGTCCTGGGCTCCGGCACTCGCCCACGGCTCCTCACTCGTCAGGCGCACCCCGGACCGTACGCCGCGCAGTGCCAGATTGAGGCTTGCGAGGAGCGCGGCGTCGCGGCCCTTCGTCTGTCCGAACACCCTGAGCGGCTTGCGGTCAGGGTCTTGCCGGCGGGCCCGTTCCGAGACCGTGAAGGCCTCCACGAGGAACTCGCCCCCGCGCACGTAAGGGTCGTAGACGGTGTGAGGAGCCCGGGCCGGGGACGAGGTACGGGCCAGGGAGGTACGGGCCACGGCGGCCATGAGGCGCACCACGCCCTGCGGCGTGAAGAACTCCCGGCTGCGCAGCCGGGCATGCGTCTCGTACTCGTCGATGATCAGCTGGAAGGCGTTTCCGTCGAGACTGCCCACCAGGTCCACGACGTGGGCCAGGTCTCCCGCGTTCCTGGGCACCAGCTGGGACAGCGACTCGGCGAAGCGGGGCAGCATTCCCAGGCGCTGGACCTCGTCGTCCAGCGCGTGGCCGATGCGTTCGAGCAGGTCCCCGCCGGATGCCCCCGGCCGTTCCGCGGCCTCCGCACCCGCCCGTACCTCGTCCCACCGATCGCGGCGTGCCACTTGGAGGAACTGAAGGGCGACGAGCAGAAGCACGTAGTTCACCATCGACCCCGCCCCGCGCACCCAGTCGGACAGGGGCCCCATGAGCTCACGCACCACCTGCCGGTTCCTGGCGCTGCTCCGCGGATCGGCCGGCTCTGCCACCGGGCGGCGCTGCGGCGCAACGGGGGCGGGCTGGTGAGCCTTCGCTTCCCCGCCTGCCAGGAAATCCCGGGCACGTTGTCCGTACGTGGCCAGCTCGCCCTCCTCCGGGTGCCTCAGATGCGAGGGCACGGGGCGGGTGTCGAGCCAGCGCACAATCTCCGACCGGAGGAAGTAGGCCGTCCCGCCAGCCTTCCTAGGAGAGGGGAAGTCCGGGAACCGGCGCTCCCAGGTGGTGACGGTCGGCCGCGTCACGCCGGCCAGTTCGGCGATGCGTGCTCGCGTGATCTGCGGGTCGTCCTCGTCGAACAGCGCACTGATGCTCCTCATGCTTCTCCCTTGAACTCTGACCGGAGGTCGTTCCGTTGCTGAGAAACGTACGAGCTCGACGCCGTGCGTGTCGTGTGCGCACTGCGGGTGCGCATCTTGCAACATTCTCTACACCGCCTCCGAGGGTGTGACACAAGCCCTCTTTAGTCGAAGATACCGGCAAACGAGATGCCAACCTCGCTGAGTTACACGACCCGTTGGGAGCAAGGGGCTTAACAGTTGCCTCGGGGAGCTGAACGCCGTCCAGCCGTGCGTGCGGCGAAGGCGGCTCTGCCCTCGCCGCCTCCGCCCGCGTGCGAACAGGCGGACCAGAGGCTGTGCAGGGCATCCCGAGTAAGCTGCGCCGGGCGGGCTCCTGCGTCCACCACATGCCGGACGCTGTTCCACTCCACCAGCAGGCCGCCTGCCATGCGTGCATGGTCCGGGGAACGGATCTCGAAGCGCTGCAACCGGCCTTCGGACGCAGACGTGTACATGGCGTTCAGGGCCTCGAGCGCGAGCTCCCGGAAGTGCAACAGCTCGGAGTTCTCCAGAGCCATGAGAGCGTCGAACCGTTCGACACCACTCGTCTCCCGTCTGACGGCCAGCTGCTCGGCGTGGCAGATTGAGGCGTACATCCACGCGGCGCGGGATCGGGCCGGCGGCCCGTCGAAAGCCATGGCCGCCTTGAGATCCGCCATGGCGTCGGTGTCTTCCACGGGCAGGCAGGCTCGGTTCAAGGTCGTGAGCACGCCGTGCACGCGGGCGTCGAGCTGCTCACGCGTCGCCCTCGCCAGGCCGGGCAGCCGTTTGAGGTTCGCCCGCATCTGCCGAACGTGTGCGGGTTCCTGCTTGAACTCCAGCTCCGCCTGCGTCTCGGCCCAGTTGAAGTCGGCCGGTAACTCGTCCCGCCAGCCGACAGGAATCGCGTCGAAAGCACGCTGCTCCTCGTCCTGCCGCTGGGGGCGCGAGTCGAAGTACGCCAGAGCCAGAGCGGCCTTCAGCGGCACGGTCGGGAGGAAGGGCAGAGGCATCTCGGCGAAGAAGGCGAGAAGGACGAGGTCGAACGGAGACATCCGCGGGTGGAGCAGGTCACACACTGCGAGGCCGGCCACCTGATGCTCGGTCCCGGGCGGATAGCGCCGCTGCGACCCACGGCGACCGCCCAGGTAGACGGGCGCGGGGCTGGGAATCAGACCGTACTTGCGCCACGTCGCGAGGCGTGAGGGCTTCAGTGGGATTCCTTGATCACAGCAGGCGTGGATCAGCTGAAGGTCTGCTGCGCTCGGGGGTGTTCTCGTCATGCCGCCAGGCTAGAAACCTGCTGTTGCGCAGCCTGGCCTCGAACCGGGGGGTGCAAGGACCGGAGCAAGCTCCGCAGCGACTCGTCGGGCATCACCGGACGAGCCGTGCAGCTCATCCCGACGCCCACAGCCTGATCCGGGACATGCACGGCGAGATCCCCGCCTGCGCGGGGAGCAGCGCCATGCCGCGCCGTAAAGCATTGAGTTGGCGGGTTCATCCCCGCGTGCGCGGGACGGAGGCACTGCTGTCCGGGCTCTCCCCTGACGCCATGGGTTCATCCCTCGTGCGCGGGAAGCAGGGCGATGGCCTGTTCCCCGGTGTTGCCGTGCTGGGTTCATCCCCGCGTGCGCGGGAAGCAGTCGAATCCATTTATGCCTGCGCCGGAGTGACCGGGTTCATCCCCGCGTGCGCGGGAAACAGAGGTCGTGACCAGGGAGTCTATGTTGGGCGAAAGGCTGCCCGTAAGCACTTCCACCGAATCGGACAGTCGAACCAAACCCCCGCTGGTCACGCAAAGTTCCATGCCCACTCATGTGCCACGGACCGACGTCGGGGCAAACACACGAGCAGCTGGAGGCTGCGCGGCCTCCGTGCGCCCAAGCACGCTGCGTGCCCTGCACGACACCAGCCAGCGCAACCGCCTGACCCACCCTCACGGACCCCCGTAAGGTGCGATGCAGTGATCACCGACGACGGGAGCGGGCGTGGTGGGGGACGAGCGCCGGCGGCGGAGTGGGATCGTCGGGTACTGGCGGGCGGTGGAGCTGTTCGGTCCGCAGAAGGTCCCGGCCTTGTCCGCCCGGGAGCGGGTGTGCGCGGTCGAGGCTGACCAGCCCATGCCATGGGAGGCCGGGCATCCGCTGCGGTCCGTACCGCTGGAGTCCGGGTACGGGTGGCAGCACGTCGTCTACGGCGGGACGTACGCCCTCAGGGCGGTCCGGGACACCCTGCTCAACGTCTTCGGGGAGAGCGAGGAGGACCACGACGGCAGGATGGACGGCGAGACCGCGCTGTTCGCCATGACCGTCACGGACGAGGGCCGGCTGGTACTGGACTCACCCGTGTTCTCCTCCTGCGCCTGGGCGACCGGCCGCGCGATCGCCCCCGGTCCCGGGAGCCGTGGCTGGCTCGACGGGTTCGAAGAAGAGACCGACGCCTGGAACCGGCGCGCCGCCGACCTCGGAAATCCAGTCGGAGCCGCCCCCGTGGGCGGCGGCGGGGACTCGGAGGTCGTGGCCCCTGTGGGGTCGGCGGCGATCACCTCTCGGCACCTGTTCGGGTTCGTCGACGAGCTGGCTCGCGCCTGGGGAGTCTCCGCCGCGCTCCAGCCTGTCGGGCTGCGCGTCCGCAGCGTCGCAGTGCGCCTCGACCGCGGCGCAGGTGCCGGATCCGCCGACGCCGACCCGCAGGACTTCCTCGACAGCTTCTTCGCCGCTGACCTCGACCTGGTGGCCCGCGAGCTCAGCCGGCGCAACCCCGGCCCCGGGCTCGCCGCCTACCTCACTCCCGCCGCGGCACTCGACAAGGCCCGCCGGATCGATCTACGGCTGCACCCCGAGGCCGCACTCGCCGGCGTCGCCCCGTCCCGTACTCCCGCGGGCCGATGGCCGGCCGATGCGGCGCACCCGCTCACGCTGAGCCAGCAGTTCGCCGTCAACGCCATCCACACCGAGCTCGCCCCAGCGGCCGGGCTCTTCGCCGTCAACGGCCCTCCCGGCACCGGCAAGACCACCATGCTGCGCGACTGCTTCGCTGCCGCGGTCGTCGAACGCGCCCGCCGCCTGGCCGCGCTGCGCCTGCCGTCGCAGGCCTTCGCCGACCAGGCTCCGTACGTCTGGAAGAGCGGTGACCACACCCGTACGGTCACCCCGCTGCGCCCGGAGTTCACCGGCTTCGAGATGGTCGTCGCCTCCGCCAACAACGGCGCGGTGGAGAACATCTCCACCGAGATCCCCGCCCGCGCGGCGCTCGGCCGGCCGTGGCGGGAAGACGCCGACTACTTCGCGGAACAGGCGACCCGCCTCCTCAAGGGCGAACCGGCCTGGGGCGCGGTGGCCGCGCGCCTGGGCAACAAGAAGAACCGCCTGGAGTTCGTCAACCGCTTCTGGAACGGCAAGTACCGCCGGACCGACGCGGGCGCCCCGCCCCCGCCGCCCGTCCCGCCGCAGGCCGACGGCCGCCGCTCCCGCGACGCGTGGCTCGACAGCGGCAGTGGTCTCTCCCACCTGCTGCGCGAGTGGCGTGACACCTCGCAGAGCGGAGTGTGGCGCGAGGCAAAGCAGCGGTTCACGGCCGCGCTGGCCGAGGTCGAGCGGCTGCGGGCGGAACGGGCCGGCGCCGCCGAGGCGTACGCCGGCCGCGCGGCGGCGTACGGGGCCTTGGGCGAGGCGCGGCTCGGCGTGGAACAGGGTGCGGCGGAGCTCGCCCGCTTACGGGGGACGATCCCGCCCGCCGAGGCCGCGCTCTCCCACGCCCAGCGGGCGTTGTCGGAGGCCGAGCGCACCCATCAGGCACATCTGGCCCGCCGCCCGGGCTTCACGGTGAGCCTGTTCACCCTGGGCCGCGCCGCCCGCGACTGGCACGCGCAGGAAGCCGACGTGGCGGGCCTGGTCGACGACGCACGGCGGGCTCGCGATGCGGCCCAGGCGGGGCGGGACGGCGTACACGGGGCTGTGGCCGCCGCAGCCGCCCAGCTGCGTGCCCGTCAGGAGACGCAGGACGCCGCCCATGCGCGGGCCGACGGCATCGAGCAGACGCTGGCGGAGGCGGGCAAGCGCTGGGAGGGGTTCGTCCCCGACGGCGCCTGGCTCACCGACGCCTCGGCGCGCGAACGCTCCGCCCCCTGGTCCGACCCGGACATCACGAAAGCCCGTACTGAGGTGTTCCTGGCCGCACTCGACCTCCACCAGGCCTTCTTGCGCTGCACGGCACGCACGATGTACGCGAACCTGATGGCCGCCATGGACGCCGTCACCGGGGCGGTACCGAGGACCGTGCCCGAGACGCACCTTCGGGCCGCCTGGCAGAGTCTGTTCATCGTCGTACCCGTCGTCTCCACCACCTTCGCCTCCCTCGACCGGGTCTTCGGGCGACTGGGCCAGGAGGCGCTGGGCTGGCTGTTCGTCGACGAGGCCGGGCAGGCGACTCCGCAGATGGTGGTGGGCGGCATGTGGCGTGCCCGCCATACGGTCGTCGTCGGCGACCCGTTGCAGCTCGAGCCGGTCGTGGTCCTGCCGTGGACGGCGCAGCGGGCACTGCGCGACGACTTCGGGACGGCGGAGGAGTGGGCGCCGGGCCGCACATCGGTGCAGCAGCTCGCCGACCGGGCCAACCGCTACGGCACCCTGCTGCCTGCCGAGCTGCCGGACGGCAGCCACGAGGTGTGGGTCGGATCGCCGCTGCGGGTGCACCGGCGGTGCGACGACCCGATGTTCTCCATCAGCAACGCCGTCGCCTACGACGGCCTGATGGTGCAGGGTACGGACCCCGGAGCGCGGGAGCCGTACGTGTACCGGCCGGCCAGCAGCTGGGTGGACGTCGTGTCGACGGAGTCGGAGGGCCACTGGATCCCGGAGGAGGGGCGGGCGCTGCGGCGGGTGCTGGAGCGGCTGAAGCACGACGGGGGCGTGGACCTCGGCAGGGACGTGTACGTCATCAGCCCGTTCCGCCAGGTCGTCGCGGGGGCGCAGCGGGTCTGCCGGGGCCTGGTGCCGGCCGAGCGGGTGGGCACGGTGCACACGACGCAGGGCAAGGAGGCGGACGTCGTCGTCCTGGTCCTGGGCACGGACCCGCGCCGCCCGGGCGCACGCGCCTGGGCCGCCGCCCGCCCGAACCTCCTCAACGTCGCGGTCAGCCGCGCCAAACGGCGCCTGTTCGTGATCGGCAACCTGGAGTCGTGGCGCGAACAGCGCTTCTTCTCCACCCTGGCGGAGTCGCTTTCCGCGCACACGTGGCAGTCTCAGCCCCAAGATGGTCCCAACTGACCATCGCCGGGTCGGCATCCTTGATGGATCCCCGCTTATGCGGGGCGCAGTACCAGCCCCAGAAGGGTTCGGTCGTCAGCTCGGGCTCATCCCCACCCGGGGAGCAACGGCCGATGCACTGGGCGTCCCATTCGTACGCAGGTTCATCCCCACACGTGCAGGGAACAGGCCGCCAACGACCGGGCACAAGCCCGCATGGTGGGTTCATCCCCTGGGTGTGCACGGGGCAGCGGCCAACGGCCGTACGTACGGCCATGTCCGCCGGATCATCCCGTGTGTACGGGTCGAAGCGCGCGACTCCGGCCTTCCTCAGGGCAGCACCACGGGCTCGTCCCGACAGGTGCAGGGAGCAGACCACGTCGATGTATCCGGGTCGCAGAATGTCTGGTTCATCCCCACGCCTGCGGGGAGCAGCCCTAGAGCGCGTCCTCAGAGGCGACGATCTGAGGTTGATCCCCGCAGGCGGGGCAGACCATCAGCGGCCAGACGAACTTCATGACCTCAGGGTCATCCCCTCAGCCGCGGGGCGTAGAAGATCATCCGTCGGCGCCACAGCCCCGTGTACGGTCCATCCCTGCGGACGCCGGGAGCACAGCGGGTTGGCCGTGGCGACGAACAGGCAGTGAGATTCATCTCCGCGATGTGCGGAGCAAGCTACGTGACCGGCCACTTTAGTCTCACGACGTCGCCTCGGGGCGGGTTCCTGGAATCAAGCGCTCTGCAACCAGCGTCGGCGCCGTCCATGGCGCCCTACGACGGCCTCGCCGTGCATGCCGACAGGACACGGCTGCCACGCTCGGCGCAGCCCCAACCACGCCGAGCCCAGGCCCGCCGGATATAGTGAAGGCACCAACTGTTACTCAGGCGCGGAAGGCCCCCACCGGCATGGTGAGGGCCTTCTGTCTTGTCCGGCTCGCCCCGGCTGGGGCCACCTGCAGCTTCGGCCGGCCCGTCGGGGTCGGCGGAGTCTGCTGGTAGGCCGGGAGCTTCAGATTCGGGAGGTCCCCCGCCTGGATCCGGGCGAGGGTCGCACGGAATGCCGCTTCCATCGCCTCGGGGGTCTCGTACTTCGCCGCCAGCGGGTGGAGCCGGTACGAGTTGCCGTTGCGCTCTTCACTGCGCGGCCTGAGCACGATGTTCAGCTCGCACAGCGGCGCCAGGAGTCCGCTGACGGCCTGCGGCGTGACGCCGTACTCCGCAGCCAAGTCCTTCTGCCGTACCGGCAGCGTTCCCCTGAAGTCGCTCCGGGAGATGAGGTACTGGAGGAACTTGACCGCGGACCCTGACAACTGCAGGGCCCAGATGCGCTCCGCGACGATCGGAGCAGGTGCAGGAAGCAAGCCGAGGGAATGCTGCCCCCACTCGGTCAGAACGGTTCATCCCTGCGGGGTGCAGGGAACACGCCAGGCCGGTCTTCAGTATCTGGCCGACCGCGGGTTCATTCCCTGCAAGCGCAGGGATCAGTTCACGCCGGAGCAACTCCGGTTTGTGCTGTGAGGTTCATTCCCACGAGCGCGGGATACGGGAAGCATTCTGGCGACGGATGCGCCTGATCCCGGGATCATCCCCCGCAAGGCGCGATGCGCTGGCAGGGGATGGAGCGGCCTCGGCATGGCCTCCGACAGGACTCGTCCAGGCCGCGGGCCAGACACGTGGAGCTCTCGACTTTTGTCCGCGGACGAAAGTCGGGGACCCCGCCGTGTCCGCTCACCTTGTCAGTATCAGCCCGCAACTGTAGGCGCGGGCGTGGCCGAGGCCGTTGGAGAGGGTGTTCACCAGGACCTCCGGGTCGGTAACGGTCAAGGTTCCGCGGATCTCCGCACGGGCGACCCTCAGGCCCTTGTGCGGGGCGGGGCTGGAGACCGTGGGAAGCATGCGGATGGCGAGGCCGTCCGGGTCGGCCGTGGCTCCGATCCTGACCACACCCGCCTCGGTGACCGCTGGCTCACCCTCCGCCTGGAGGCGCCCGACGAACCACTTCTTGACGTGTTCAGGGTTGCTGTGGGGGACCCTGGAACCGCGGACCTTCTCCGAGACCGGCCTGCCCGACGGCCTGGTGCGGGTGGGGTTGACGACCGTACGGAAGCCGAGAACGTCCCCGGCCCGGAAGGTCCGGTCGACCGTGATCGTGTGGGGCTTGTCCGTGAGGGCGTCCCGGGGGACTGCACTCCAGTCCGCCGGGACCCGGGACTGGACGACCAGGACGAGAGCCGCTGCCTTGAGGTCCACCGACCATGTCGACAGGACGCCCATCTGGGACCGGGCGGTAGGGGCGCCGTCCTCGACCCACCCCCGGAATCCGCTCATCACGGTGCGGTGCATGTCCTGTGCGTCCACGAGGGACTTCGCGACGTAGGGATGGCGGGCGTCCATGGTCAGGACGGAGTGGGTGGTGACGAAGCGGGCCGTCGTGGCGCGCGTGCTGTTCACGGAATGAGGTCCCATCCGGTTGCGGTCGGGGCGATGGTGACGCGCGTACGGGTCTCCCAGCGCGTGGTGTGGACCCGCCGTGCGGAGTCGAAGCTGACCGGCTGGTCGTGGACGGGTGAGGCCCCGGATGCTCCCGGTGGGGCCTGGATCCATGCCCATGGACGGCGCCCCGTCACCGGGTCTTCCGCAGCCGGCAGTAACTGCTTGGCGGTGAAGGCCCGCGCGAGCGTGCCGGGCAGGATGCCGGCCGCCAGGGTGCCCGAGGGCGGGCACGACTTGCGGCCCAGCCACAGCAGTCGCTTCGGGTGCTCCAGAGCGTGGGCGATCTCCTCCAGCCGACTCCGGTCCTCGTGCTGGAGCCCGACCAGGAAGGCCGCGTCCGAGAGATACCAGCGCTCGGTGACCAGCGCCGTACGCGAGAGCTCACCGGAGACCAGGGTCCCGGAGACGGGGTCGGCAGCGATCTTCTTCGGTGCGCCGTACCAACCGGCCAGCTCGTGGTGGCCGAAGCTCGTACCGGTGGCCGCTTCCAGGCTGGTGGAGACGGCCGCGGCGCGACGGTGGTCGGTGACGATGTCGCGGGGGCGGAGCGGATAGCTGCCGGCTCCGACCGTGTGGTAGTCCCGTACCGGGGTTCCGGGATGGTCCGCCCGGACGCCGTAGAGGAGTTCGGTGAGGTCGTCCACCGGGTCGGTGCGGTCCCTGCCGAGGGCTGCGGCGCACAGGCCGATCACCCCCGACTTCGTGGGCCGGCTGTGGGTGTCGCGGCGCGAGAAGCGGGACACCGCCCCCCAGGACTGCAGAGGAGCGGCGAGCCGCACCAACAGGACGTGCGTCACGCCGTCAGCTCCTCGATGGACGTCACCGGCTTCGCGCCGAGCGCATCCAGCTCCCCGAGCAGGCTGTCGATCTGCGGGTCGTACGTGAGCACACGGGCAGCCCCGATGTCCTGGCGGCGCTTGCTGACGAAGACGTGGTGGGCCAGCAGCCGCCTGACCGCAGCTGGGCCGGCAGGGCCTTCCCCGCCCTTCTCCTCGGGGTTCTCGTCGATGGGCCGCTGGAAGGCGGCGGCGTAGTTGTAGGGACGGTCCCCTTCGAAGGCGAGGACCAGAGCGGGCAGCGATCCGGTCGAGGCGGTGGAGTTCCTCTTCGCCTCGGGGAAGGCGTCGACGAAGGCGTTGACGAACTCCTCCTCGGCCTCACCGGCCGCCTCCTCCGCCTCCGGGGCGTCCATGCCGGCGGCCTGGAGGTTCCGGCGGAGCCGGACCCGGTCGAGTACGGCATGCCGGTAGAAGGTGCCGGAGATCAGGGACTGGTAGCCGGTCATTCCAGCGCCGGAGTCGTCGGCGGCGTCCAGGAAGTCCAGGGCGTTCTTCTTGCGGTCCAGCTTCGCGTCGTCGGCAGCGGCGTAGAAGTCGTCGACCTGCTCGGCCTCGTGCACGGTGAAGGCGTGGCTGGTCTGGATGGCGCCGTCCACATTGGGGGAGTCGGCGATCTCGGCGAGGAAGCGGCCGTAGAGGGCTATGTCGATGGCGTCGCGCGGGGCGAGGGCCGCCAGGACGGCGGCGCGGGTCTCGGCCGGCAACGTCGGGAGGGACTTGGCCTCGGACGCGTCCTCCGTCTCCGCGGCGGCTCTGGCATCGGCCGGTTTGCGCGCGCCCTTCTTGGGCTTCACCGAGGCCGCCTGCGCAGCCACGTATCCGGTCGTCCATGCCCGGAGGCGCTCTTCCTGCCCGTCGATGTGGGCGGCGATGCGGGAACCGGCGTCGGACGGGGCGAACAGGAGTACCTTGGTCAGGTTGGCGACGGTCTTCTTGGCGGGGTCGCCGAACTTCAGCCCCGTGGCCTCGATGACCGCGCGGGCCGCCCTGACCGCCTCCTCCTTCTCCCAGCCGTGCTCGGAGACCAGCGCCCGTGCCGTGATCAGCGCCCACTCACGGGTACGGATGCCCGTACTGCGTCCGGCCAGGGCGCCGATACCCGCATTGGCCCGGTCCCGGGCGTGGACCCGCTCGGCACGACGGCGCGCCTGGCTCGTGATCATGTGGCGCTCGGCGCCGCCGTAGACGATCGACTTGGGCGAGCCGTTCTCGTCGCGTACGGGCAGCACCGCGACGAGGGTCTCCAGCAGGTGCAGGGAGAGGAACGGGCTACCGGTGAAGGAGGCGTTGCTGGTCACAGGGTGGTGCCCTTCTCGGTCGTGTCGGCGGTGATGGTGTCGGCGGTCCTGTTGCTCTTCCCGGCGTTGCTGGACCGCGTGGGAGGCGTGTGGAAGGCCACGGCCCAGTGGTAGGGAATGCGGGCTTTGCGGTCGCTCCACCGGCTGAGGTCGTCGGCGAGCTGGGCCCAGGAAGGCGGCTTCTGGTCGCAGGCGCGCAGCCGGGCGACGGCGTGCTGGAGGTGGCGCCACGGGATTCTGCGGCTCGCGACGATCCGGTCGATCAGCCGGGACGCGCCCGGGTCGTCCGGCCCGCGCCCGATGCCGCTGCCGATCCTGCGGGCGGCGTCGCCCAGGCTGCCGAAGCCGTACGAGGGCTTCGCCGCGCCCTGGTGGTAGATCGCGAACAGGAAGGCCACCTGCTCGTAGACCTCGCGCTGCTCCGGGTTGAACCAGCCGGCTCTGATGTGCGCGTTCGTCCGTACTCGGGGTCGGCGCAGCTGCGCGAGCTGCCCGTACTCCCGGTTGTGCACGAGAGCGGCGAGCCAGGCCGCAAGGTGCTCGCTGGGAGGCTTCTCCTCCCAGGCGGCACGGCCTATCCGGCTCTCGGGCGTGGTGTCGGTGCTCATGCGGTACCCCCCTGAAGTTCGTCCGGAGCCTTGGGGTGCGCCAACTCGTCGTCCAAGCGGCGCAGTGCCGCGGCTCGCGCCTGGGAGCCCCGGGAGTTCCTGGGCAGCGAGTCGAGGGCCTCGGTGAGGAACCTCCTGGCGGCGGTGGAGAGCACCGAGGCGTAGTCGTAGAGGCACTCGTGGACGTCCTCTCCCGCGGCGGTCTCGTCCAGCAGCAGCATGAAGGCCTCCTCCGTCGCCTCCCAGTGCTTCCACCGCACGTCGAAGCGGGCGATCTGGCCGGCCTTGTCGGCCGGCTTGGGATTGGGATAGGAGATGACCCATGCCGCGTACGCGGCCTTGCTCAGGCTCGCCGCGACGTGCTCGGCGATCAGCGATCCACGCTTCGAGGCCCGGTACAGCTTCGCCTCCAGGCCCGGGGCGAAGGGGAAGACTCCGGAGACCCAGGTGATGGCTGTGGTCTGCTTGGCGACGAGACCGACCGCCCACAGGCTGATGCTGCGTGAGCGAGGCCGGCCTGGTTCGGGCAGGACGTCCGGTGCGGGGAAGAGCGCGAGGCGTTCGTAGAGGTTCTCGCCCTTGTTGACGAAGCCCGGGGTGGTGGCGTGCCAGACCGCCGCGTACAGAGCATGGGCGTCACGCCACACGGCTCGCGAGGCCGAGGCCCACAGGGGCTTCCTCCTCCCGTCCGCCCCGACGGCGTAGACGGCGTCCTGGAGGTGCAGGGACGGTTGGAGGTCGAGAAGTTCGCCCGCGCCCATCAGTACTCGGTCGACGGCGCTCCCGTCCGGCGTCGGCCGCACGAGGACGGACCGGCCGAGGTAGCTGTGCAGGTCCGCCGGTCCGCTCACGGCGCGGCCGGCCGGCTTGGTCCGAAAGCCCCGGCGCTCCTGCTGTCCGGCGGTCCAGGAGCGGTTGAACGCACCACGGGGGCCGGCGGTCGGTACGAGGTTGAGGCGGAGGGTCTCACCCAGGGTCGAGCCGAGCGCGACCACGCGGATGCGGCTGGTCAGACGGGCCAGGGCGAGGTTGGTGATGGTCGGCCCGAGCGTCTCCTTGCCGGAGATCCGAGCCCGGCCGGCCGGCCCGTACACGTGCTGGGTGAGCATCGCCCGGAAGGCCTCGGCTGCGGGTAACGGGGCCGGGTGCTGGAGGTGGTGGTGGTCGAAGAACTGGTTGTAGTCGCCCACATGCTCGATCACCAGCTGCGCGGGGCCTGCCCCGTGCTCGTCGAGGTACGGCGCGAGGAGCGCGTTCTGGCCGAGCGGCTCGGTGGGGTGGAAGAGGTCCCAGGCCTCGTCGTCCGGCCGGCCGTCGAGCCACGCGGCGGCTTGGTCCAACGGGTGCTTGTCCTCGATCCAGTCCTGCCACTGCGTCGCGGTGGTGGGGCAGGTGCCGGACGCGTAGCAGATGGCCAGCAGGTACTCGAGGACGGCGACCGTCTCGCCCGGGGTGGAACCGCTGACGGCCAGCAGCTCGTCGGCCTCTTCCAGCAGTCCGACGAGGCTCCGCTCGACCCTCTCGCCCTTGAGCGTCAGCGCCTCGGCACATGCTTGCCGCCGGGGGTCCCAGCGGGGACGTATGACCCCGCCGGGCGGGGGGTGTAATTCAGCCAAGGTGCACCGATCGCTCTCTGCTCATAACAGTTCCCTGCTGGAATGAGGCAGGACCGTAGCATGCAGATTGGGCTGGTATGACAGGGTTTGAGGAATCCCAACTGCCCCCGCACGAGCGGCGGCCGAGGAGCTGGACACGGGGCGGCTCACGCACAGGTGAGACAGCCGTGGTCCCCGCGGATGCAGGGCAGGAGAGCTTGCTCTGCTCGTAGCACGAGCCATCCCCACAGAGCGGGGAGGGGCGTCCAGGCGGAGAGGGTAGCGGCCCCGCGAGCAGGACCACCAGGCCACTGTGACCAGGTCCCGGTCCTCCGCAGCGGCGCTGCGGAGGACCGGAAGGGCACAGATCGCCCGCGCCTCAGCGCTGGCCGCGGCGCCGCACCAGGATCGTCAGCGTCGCACGGGCGTCACGGCGCCGCTCCGGGTTGCGGGAGAGCACCGAGGACGCGGCGACCGTGACCACGGCGGCGGTGTAGGCCAGGCCGGTGGCGGCGGCCAGCGCGGCCGCGTCGTGGAGTACGGACGGCAGGACGGACATAGCGATCCCTTCGGGAAGGTCGCCCGGCGGTCTTGCCCGCTGGGCTTCGGTCCCACAGGTATGCATCGTCGGAAGGCCTTCCGACGATGTCCGGACAGCCGGTAGCACGGTAGGTGCGCTGGTCAGAAGCAGGGTGTTCATGTTTCCGGAGAAGTTAGGGCCAGACGGCGAAGGGACCGGTCGGTCAGGAGAAGGCGTGGACGTGACGCACTTCGCCAAGGAGCTGCGGGCGCTGTACGAGGCTGCAGGGGGAGGCACAGAGCTGGGACTCAAGAACCTCGTCAGCCTTGGCGAGGAGCACGGGTTCAAGGTCGCTGACTCCACCATCAGCGGCTGGATGAGCAAGAAGCGCCCTTCCGTTCCGTTGCAGGAGCGCCACGTCCGTTACGTCCTGCGGGTGCTGATCCCGTACCTGGAAGAGCGCGCCTGTCGACGCTCGCCGACCCATCGCAAGATCAGCCCCGAAGGGTGGCAGTCGCGCCTGCGATCGGCGCAGCAGAGCCGGAAGAGCAGACAGGGCGGCAAGGTCCCCCGAATCGATGCCGAGTCAGTGGGCCGTCTCTACGGTCATTCGGCAGAGGTCAGGCAAGCCGTCCTCCCGCTGGACTTCGAGGGCAGGCACCAGGAGCTGGACGAGCTGGCGGCCTTCGCGAGGGCATCGGTCGGGCGAGGTCCCGCCTACGCCTACTGGCAAGCCGACGCCTGGGCGGGGAAGTCCGCACTGCTGGCCTGGTTCGTGCACCGGCACCTGCCGGCCGGGGTCGACGCCGTCAGCTACTTCATCGCCGGACGTCTGGGCACCCATCACCGGGACAGCTTCCTGCGCGACGTAGCGGATCAGCTCGCGGCCGTCGCCGGGAAGAAGCGCACGGCACCAGGTCCCCGACGCCCGGACCAGCTGCACGAGCTCTATGAAGCGGCAGCACAAGCCAGCGCCGCACGGAAGCGGACGCTGCTCCTGGTCGTGGACGGCCTCGACGAGGATGGTGGTGCGGGGCCGGGCGAGCAGAGCATCGCCGCACTGCTGCCCAAGAACCCGCCGCCCGGAATGCGCGTCATCGTGTCGGGGCGGCCCAATCCGTCCGTCCCGGAGGACGTCTCCGAGGACCACCCCCTGCGAGATCCCTCCATCGTCCGCCGCCTCGCCGCTTCCCCCGAGGCTCGCGTCGTTCGGGACATGGCCGTGCGTGATCTGCACACCCTGCTGGCCGACCCGGTCGTC
Source organism: Streptomyces bambusae (assembly GCF_019400985.1). Classification (GTDB taxonomy): domain Bacteria; phylum Actinomycetota; class Actinomycetes; order Streptomycetales; family Streptomycetaceae; genus Streptomyces; species Streptomyces bambusae_A. The sequence goes on along the minus strand of NZ_WTFF01000066.1, from coordinate 4,208 downwards.
GGCCAACCCCTTGTCGGCCTGCTCGCGGTGGCCCGAGGCGCTCTGAGCGGCGACGACGTGGCAGAGCTGGTGAGCGTGCTTCCGTACGATGTGGACTACAAGCTGCGCAGTGTCGCCGGTCGCAATCTGGCACCGGACGACACGGATCGCCTTGCTGTGCGGGATGTCGCCGGCGAACCTCACCTGCGCATGTACGTCCTCGCGCACGAAGAGTTGCGCCGTGCGGCAGCAGCTGCCCTCGGCCGTCGGCAGCTGGCCCGCTACGAGGCCCAACTGCACGCCTGGGCCGCCACCTACCGGGCCGCGGGATGGCCGCCGGACACTCCGGACTACCTCCTGACCGGCTACACCCGCCTGACGCAGCACAGCGCAGCTGCCGACCAGCTGGCGGCACTCGTCCTCGACCCGCTGCGGCAGCTCCGCCTCGTGGCTCGCTCCGGAGTGGACATCGCCCTGTCGGACCTCGACCTGGCTGTGGCGCCCGATACGGTCGACCCACTTCGAGATCTTGCCGTGCTGGCAGGCGTTGCCGCGTCCCGGGAGTTCCTTCTCCACCATGCCCGGACCTTTCCGCGCTCCGTCTCCCGCGCGGCCGCCCGGCTCGGGGACGCCCGGCGGGCCACGGCCATGGCGATGGCGTCCCCTCACGCCATTGACAAAGCGGCTGCGCTGACCGGTGTGGCCGATGTCCTGGCGGACATCGGCCACGACCGGGCCGAGGAAATCGCGCGCGGGGCGGCCACCTGGGCATGTACGGCCCGCAGCCAGGCCCTGCCCTTTGCGGGGGAGGCCGAGGAGGCCGAAGGAATCGCCGCCCGGGCTGCAGTTGTTCTGATCGCGACGCGTCAGAAGGAGGCCGGACTCGAACTTCTCCGTTCGACCCGGGGAACGAGTACGGCGAGATGCGAGGCGTGGGCGGACGCAGTCCGCCTTCTTCTGCCGAACCACCCGGTGGCGGCGTCGGAGCTCCTCGACGAGATGGAGGCAGAAGCAGAGGACCTGGCACAAGGCGCTGACGCGGGGCGTCCGGAAGAAGACCCGTCCATTGCCGTGCAGATCTGGTCGACGCTGGCAGCGATCTCCCCGCAGAGCGCAGACCGGTTCCTCGACCGCATCGCCCACCATGTGCAGGCCATATGGGCAGAGTCACCGACGCTGGAGAACGTCACCGAACCTGCCCGCGCAGCGATCGCCGCAGCAGAAGGCGACGAGAGCGGCGACCGCGATGGCTCCCGGGATGGTGACCGGACCGAAGTCGACAGGCTGGCCGGCGAAGCCTTCCGGCTGGCGGATCTGGGCAAGGACCATGAGGCGAACCAGCGTCTGGACGAGGCTCTGGCACTGCTTCCGTACGCTTCGGGCCCGGAGCATTTGATCGCCTGGATGCCTGCCCTGGCGGGCGCGCTCGTCCGCATCGGCTCTCTAGCGGATGCCGAGGCGATCGCCGCCGAACCGTCCGGCCCCCACGACCGCGCTCGGGTCCTTGCCGCTGTGTCACTGGCGTACGTGGACACGGGGCAGGGGACCGATGCCCGTAAGCACGCCCATGAAGCAGCCCATGCTGCGCGGGCGGCTCTGGCCAAGGAGAAAGGCGACGCCGCTGGCGCCTGGGCCCACGCCGCACAGGCCCTGGCTTGTGCGGGGGAGCCGGACGCTGCGTTGCAACTCATCGATCAGGCGCAGCCACAGGAGCGCCTGCGGAAAGCAGCCTGGCGGAGTGCAGCCCGGCAAGCCCGGATCGCCGTCGCCGAGGGGACCGCCGTACACGCTCCGGCCGCTGCCGCGCGACTCGTCGAGGCGGAGCGGGAGCGCCTGGTCGCCGGACGGAGCAGACCACGCGGACTGGCAGGTCTCCTGGCCGGCCTCGCTTCTCTTCTGCCTGCCGCAGCCGGATCGCAGCAGACCTGCCAGGACCGGCTTTCCCATGCGGTGCAGGACGCACTTGATTACGCGACCGAGCCGCCGCAGGCATGGCAGGCCGAGACCGTTCTCGTACACGCCCTTCTGCGCATCGGTGCTGGCGAGGACGTCGACCGCCAGCTGGACTGGCTGCACAGGGACACGGGGACCCACCGTCCGGAGCACTCGTCGACGATCGGCCTCGCCATCGTCCATGCATTGCTGGGTGATATCTCCGAGGCTCGGCGGGTGGCCGATCTGCTGGTGGATCCGGGGTCCCGCGCGGCAGCATTCGCCGCCGTCGCGGGTCACCTCGCCCGCGTTCCGGCCCGTGTCGCCCCGGTCAGGGCCCCTGACCCCGGGGACCCCGATCCCTTCGTCCATACGCTGCGTGCCCTCGCGCTGGCCGCCTCTCCGACCGCTGCCGGCGACGCGAAGGCGTCAGCCGGGTTCGTACGGCAGGCCCTGGCGGGTGCGGGCTGGCATCATGCGCTGCCGGTGCTGGCACAGATCGCACCCGAGACGGTCGCAAAGGTGCGGGACATCGCCCTCGTCCACCTCCGGAGCGTGGCGCCTGCCTGAGCCCGCGCCACGGCGGACGTGGGACAGCAAGAGGCACGCTGCGACGGCCACACACGAGAAGCAGCCCTCGACTTTTGTCCGTGGACAAAAGTCGAGGGCTGGGCTGAGGTCGGGGGCTGGCGACGGCTGCCCGGGGGAGGGGCGGCCGGCGGACCGTACGGATCGTCCAGGGCGGAAGGATTTCCCGTCAGAAGCGTGAGCCTCGATAATCTCCCTCTGCCCACGGGGCTCGGGCCACAAGCTAGTTGAGGAGAGGCATGTCGCACTCTTTAGGCAGCGCCGGCGGAAGCGAGAACGGGAATCCTGCGCACGGCGGATCGGGGGCCCAAGCGCCCTCGTCGGCTGTGCCAGGCGGGCACAGCGCGCCCACACAGACTCCGCTCCCTCCGCCGGGGACGTCAGCCACACCCCCATCGGCGACATCACCCACGCCGACACCTGCATCCGCTCCCGCGTCGGCGTCGACCCCACCCGGCCCGTCCGCTGGCAGCCCGGCAACGCCGACAGGCGGATCTGGTACGCAGCCCACTACCACCAGCACACCGCCTGCACCTGGCGGCGACGCGGAATCACGCTGGAGCCACAAGGCCAACATCATCGGCCTGCTGACCCTTGTTGCAGCCGTCGTAGGCATTGGGATCACCGTCTACTACAGCAACGACTCGTCCGAGTCGGGGCGCTCACAGGCAAAGAGTGGGGACGTACAAGCAAGCACTGGTGCGTCGGAGGCCGCCCGCCAGCCCAGGCTGAAGGTTTCCCGTGTCGCGGCTTACATCAAGGCCGGCATCGAAGGCAAGGAAGAGACTTCGGAAGGCGAGGAACCCCTTTCCAGCCTGCGAGGCCCGCACATCGACATCACGTTCGAGAACCGTGCTCCCGGTCCATCCCTGATCACCAAAGCCACGTTGCGACTCCGTGAGGCCGGAAGCCTGCCGTCGTGCCATCAGATCGGTGGGGACCTGGCTATCTCCATGAACTACGACTTTCCGCTGCCTGCCGACCTGCCGAAGATGCCGTACGAGCAGACGAAGGACATCAGCTTCACCGTCGAGGACAACAAGATCGATCGCCTGACTCTCACCGTGGGGCCGAAGAACCACGGCTGGACGAACCCCTGGTACGGGGTGGCGGACATCGTGTTCGAGCACGACGGGACCAAGACCACGGTCGGCCCCATCGTCGTCGTCGATGCCGGAGGCGATGCGGACTTCTACCCCGAGGACGACACATGGGTCATCAACAACATCAGTCGCCCTGCTTGCCTGGACGAGAATGCCGCCCTGGTGAACCGGCTGATGGCCATCCCCGGCGTCACCGTCTCGAAGGAAGTGAAGTCGCTCCGGGAGAAGCTGACTTCCATGGGCCATTGATCTCCATGGGACGCTGACGTCCCGCTGTTGCTGAGAGACCAGGTTCCGGCTCGACAACGGTGTTCGACTTTTGTCCGTGGATAAAAGTCGAACACCGTTGTGCTCATAGGGGCCGCTACGCCGCGGGCTTCCTGCGGCGTAGCGGCGCGGCGTCGAGGACGGCCCACACGCGGCGCCCGTCATCGGCCAGATCGTCGCCGCAGCTGTCCACCGTGGCCACGGTCGCGGGAGGTGTTTTCGCGCCGGGGCATGTGGGTGAGCTGACTCAGTACCTGCCGTTCGAGCTGGTCGATGACGTCCTGGCGCAGACCAGGACCGTGCAGCGCAGGCTGCGCATGCTGCCGTCGCGGGTAGGGG
>NZ_WTFF01000659.1 GCF_019400985.1 Streptomyces bambusae | reverse complement strand
GAGCTGGCCGGTTCGGCCGGGGCGAGCGCGCTCCGGCACACCGGGTCCCGACCGGGGCGAGCGCACTCCGGCGCCGGAGGGCCAGGACCGGACGCGGCCGTGCACCGCGCCCCGGTGCCCCGGCGCCCTACAGGACTGACGCGTGCCTGCGCCCGCGGGCGCAGGGCCCGCAGGCGGTTGCTCGCCGAACGGCGTGGAGCAAGCAGCCCGACGTCGGCCGCCGGCCAGGACGAGCACGCCCCGGCAGGCAGGCCTCCGGCGGACGAGGGATGAGGGACGAGGGATGAGGGACACCGCGCCGCGACTACGGCCACCCGCCAAGGGGACACGCATCAGCCTCCCGTCGGCGCAGCTGTCCGTGCACGCCCCGGCACCGGCGTTCGGACCCGCCCGGCGAAGCCCTACCCGGGCCGTTCGAGCGTCCGGGCCGCCTGCGCCGTCCGGGCGCTTTCGGGCCGCCCGTGCCGCCTCAGCCGTTCGGGCCGCCCGGGCCGTTCGGCCGGGGTGAACACGCCCGGGGCCGGACAGCCCCGGACGCGGCTTCGCCGCACGCCGCGCCCCGACAACCTGACGGGCATGGCTCACCCCGCGGCAGAAGCCCGTCCGGAAAGCCGTGCCCTGGCGGCCGGCAAGCGGAAGAGGCGCGCCCGGCCGCGCCGCAGGGGTGGTGCAGGGCGACCTGCCGCGGTGGCCGGCGTAGGCGGCGGCAGGGGCACGTGTCCCGCGGGGTCAGGGCGTGCGGGAGCGGGATTTGAAGGCTGCCTTGCGGGCCTCCTTCGCCGCCTTCTTGTCCGGGTGCAGCCGCCCCATCGCCTCCAGCACCTCCGCCGTCGCCGGGTGCTCCACCCGCCACGCCGTGTCGAAGAACCCGGAGTGGTGCGCCGTGAGGCTCGCCATCAGGGCCGGCAGTTCCTCGGTCTCCCCGTCCGCCGCGAGCTGCGCCGCGATCGTGTCCACGGTCAGCCAGAACACCATCGCCTCGCTCGGCGCCGGCACGTCCGCCGCACCCTGCTCCGCCAGCCAGACCCGGGCCAGGCCGCCCAGTTCGGCGTCGTCCAGCACCGCGCGCACGGCGGGTTCGGCCGCCGGGCCGGCCAGGGCGAGTGCCTGCTGGCAGCGCAGCCGCCGCAGCGGGGCGCCCGGGTCGCCGC
>NZ_WTFF01000658.1 GCF_019400985.1 Streptomyces bambusae | reverse complement strand
TGGGCCCCCTGCAGCCCAGGCCCCTGCAGCCCAGGCCCCTGCTGCCCGGACCCCGGGCGCGCAGGCCGGCCGTTCGGCGCAGGCCGGCCGTTCGGCGCAGGACCCGTTCGCCAAGGTGTCCCGGCCGACGGGTGCGTCCGCCTCTGACCCGGCGACGCTGTCCGAGGTGTTCGAGAACGCCTTCCCGGTCACCTCGCCCGCCGCGTCCGCGTCCGCGTCCGCGGCTCCGGCTTCGGCTCCGGCCACGCGGGGGGCCGCCTCGCCATCGGTACCGGCGTGGCGCCGCCGGCCGGTGCTGCTGGCCGCCGGCGGGGCGCTCGCGGTGGTGGTCATGGGCACGGTGGCGGCGCTCGCCATGTCCTCGGAGGACGACCCCGTCGCCCCGGCCACCCACCCGACGCCGACGTCCTTCCGGCCGACCCCGGCCCCCGGAGGGAACGATTCTGCAACGGACCCGGGCACGCCCCCCGGCACGACCGGCACCCCCGGCACCGGGCCCACGCAGGGCGCCCCGGCCACGGGCGCGCCCGGCACGACGACGTCCCCGTCGGCGACCTCGGGCGCGGGCACCGCACCGACCCCCCGCCCGGGCACGAAGACCACCCCCCCGCCGGCCTCCTCGACCCCGCCGAAGCCCCCGACGTCCCCCTCGCCCCCGCCGAGCACGTCGAGCTCCCCGACGACGACGGGCAGCCCGACCACGGGCTCCCCGACGGGCAGCCCCACGGGCGGCACCCCGACCGGTGGCGGCGAGACGACGGGCCCGTCGGGCACCTCCTCGACCGGCACGTCCGGCGACCCGCCGGCGGGCGGGACAGGCATGTAGCACCCCGCCCCGGAGAGCAACCAAACCGGGCGCCCCGCCCGAGCCCCGGCAACGGCACCCTGCCCGGCCCGGCCGCGCCCCCGGGCAGCTGCGCGCCGTGCACCCCTCGGGGGCACCGGCCCGCTGCCCGGCCTGTCCGCGGCTCGCCGCGTAGGTGGACCAGCCGGGCCCGGCGTGCGGCGCAGGCACGCGAAGCGCTGCTCCCGGGGGCCGCCGGGCAGGTTGCGGACAGGCCGCGTCCTGTTGGCCCGCGGGTGCTCGTGACATCCGCCGCGGGCCGGGCCTGGCGTGCTGCCGGGCCTGTCTCTTATCCACCTTTCCGAGCCCACG
>NZ_WTFF01000657.1 GCF_019400985.1 Streptomyces bambusae | reverse complement strand
ATCCGCGCCGCGGCGATCCGGCCGTCGGCGGACAGGGTCAGCGCGGCCGCGGCGGCGGCCTCGGGCAGCCGGCCGGGCTGGATGCCGTACTCCTCCAGGGCGGCGGCCGGTTCGGCGTACGGGAAGCGGACGGCGGTCAGGATCTCCCCCGGCCGCAGCGCCGTACGGTGGCGGCCGCGCAGGAACGCCGACGCCCCCGCCACCCGGCTGCCGTCCGGCCCCAGCAGCGTCAGTTCGGCGTCGAGCAGCACCGCGAGCAGGCACCACTCGGCGCACGGGTCGGCGTGCGCGAGGCTGCCGCCGACGGTGCCGCGGACGCGCACCGGCAGCTGCCCGACGAGCGCGGCCGCCTCGGGCAGCACCGGCAGGTCGCGGTGCAGCACGCGGTCGGTGCTGCGCTCCAGGTCGGCGTGCGGGGTCAGCGCCCCGATCCGTACGCCGGCCGCCGCGTCGGCCCGTACGCCGGCCAGCCCGGGCACCCGGCCGAGGTCGACCAGCAGGTCGGGCCGGACCAGCCGCCGGTTCAGCAGCGGGATCAGGGACTGGCCGCCGGCCAGCACCCGCGCCTCGCGGCCGGCGCGGGCGGCGGCGGCCAGGTGGGCCACCGCCTCCTCGGCGGTACGCGGGCGGACGTAGGAGAAGGGCGCGGGCTTCACGGCCGGTCCACCTCGGGCACCCGCAGTTCGGTGTGGCCGTACTTGCGCATCAGGTCGGCGAGGTCGAAGTGCGCGGACCGCTCGATGACCTTGTCGCCGCGGAACCGGTCGATGCCCAGCGCCCCGAACGTGGCCTTGCGCCCGCTCGGCGGCAGGCCGCGGAACGGCCCGAGCTGGGTGGCGGTGCACTCCACGCGCGTGATGACCGTGTCCCCTTCGGCCCACTGCTCGACGACCCGGTCGACCATGTCGGGGAAGGCGGTCCGGAAGGCCCGCACCCAGGTGCGGACGCCCTCGGGGCCGTGCAGCCCGAACTGCGGCCAGGTGAAGTCCTCGTGGAAGAGCTCGTCGGCGAGGTCGAGGTCGCCGTGCGTGATGATCTGCTCGAAGAGCAGCGCGATCTTCCTCTTGCGCTCTTCTGCCAGCGACGCCTGCATGGTCATGCCTTTCCGGTGGTCTGGGGGGCGGGGGGGGGGGCGGGGGCGGCCGGGGCCGACACGGC
>NZ_WTFF01000656.1 GCF_019400985.1 Streptomyces bambusae | reverse complement strand
GCGCAGGGCGGCCAGGTGGGCGGTGGCGTACCGCTCGCCCGGCCGCTCCAGCAGGGCGGCCTCGTCCAGGCCGCGGCGGGCCTTGGCGAGCAGGTCGAGGGCGGCCGGCTCCGCGGCCGACCTCCGCATGACGGGGTGGACAGGGGACGGGGACGGTGTGGTCATGACGAACCTCCTGTCGTTGCGTTCTGTCGTGTTGCGCTGATCCCATCGTGAGGCCACCCACTGACAATGCCGCTGACCTGCGGCTTCGTCGGACATTTCGGCCAACTGCCCCCGAGTGCACGGATCAGGGGTCCGGGGATGCTAGTTTTTGAACTGACCAGTCAGTTCAAAACGAAGGGGGAGGGCGTGGACAGCCCGCTCGGCGCGGCAGTCAAAGCCGTTGACTTCGGACTGAAGGGCCCGCGCGGCTGGGCCTTCCGCGGGGTGGCGCTCGATGCCGCCCCCGGTTCGCTGATCGCGATCGAGGGACCCTCGGGCAGCGGACGCACCTGTCTGCTCCTCGCCCTGACCGGCCGGATGAAGGCCACCGACGGGTATGCCGAGGTCGGCGGCCACCGGGTGCCCAAGCACCTGGCCGCGGCCCGGCGGGTCGCCGCGCTCGGCCCGGTGCCGGGCGTCACCGACCTCGACCAGGCCCTCACCGTCGCCGAGCAGCTGCGCGAGGCCGCACTGCTCCAGCGTCGCTACGACGGCCCCGTCCGCGCCCTCCTGCGCCGCCCGGCCGACCGGGCGCGCGCCACCCGGACCCGCATCGACACCGCCCTGGCGGCGGTCGGGCTGGACCTCGACACCCTGCCCAAGGGCCCGCGGACCTCGGTCCGCGACCTGGAACGCCTGGAGTACCTGCGGCTCTCGCTGGCCATCGCCCTGCTGGGCCGGCCGGGCCTGCTCGCCCTCGACGACACCGACCTCAAGCTCTCCGACGCCGAACGCACCGAGGCCTGGGCCCTGCTGCGCAGGATCGCCGCCGCGGGCACGACCGTCCTCGCGGTGTGCAGCGAGGCCCCGGAGGACGCGGTCGTACTCCGCACGGGCACGACACCCGAACCGGCCGCCCGGGCAGCAAAGCCGAAGGCCCCCCGGCGGGGCCTGCGCCGCGCCGAGTCGGCCCCGGCCACGCCGGCCGGCACGGCGGAGGGGGCCACCGCGCCCGCCGCCGAGC
>NZ_WTFF01000655.1 GCF_019400985.1 Streptomyces bambusae | reverse complement strand
CGTGAGGTCGCCGGCAGCGGCAAACGGGTGAAGGAGACAGGGCCTGGCACGCGGCCCAGCAGGCGCTCGGCGCGCAGGCCGCCGGGCAGGTCTTCGTACTGCTGAACGGTCCGGCCGCACTGGGCCGGGGCACCGGGTCACCGCCGCCGTCCGGCGAGGCGGCCTGGGCTGCCGACTTTCCGTACGCGGTGCTGCCCGCGCTGGCCGCGGCCGCCGCCTTCTGCCTGGTGCTGGCCGCCCTCGACGGGGCCGTCCTGGCCGCCGCCGAACGCCGGCCCGCGTCCCGGGCCTGGCGCGGACTGCTGGCCGGATCGCTGGTCCCGCACTGCGTGCACGGCCTGGCCGGGCTGATGATGGCCGTGATGTGGCGCAGCCCGTACGGCCCGCCGGCCGCCCTGCTGGTCCTGCTGCCGATGTACCTCTCCTGCTGGATCTTCGCCCAGTACCACCGCGAACGCGCCGCCCACCAGGCCACGATCCGGGCCCTGGTCCAGGCCGTGGACATCAAGGACCGCTACACGCGCGGCCACAGCGAGCGGGTCGGCCAGGCCTCCGCGATGATCGCCGGCGAGCTGGGCATGGCCGACGACCGCCTCGAAGCGGTCCGGATCGCAGGCATCCTGCACGACGTCGGCAAACTCGGCGTCCCCACACGGCTGTTGCGCAAGGACGGCCCGCTCACCCCGCAGGAGCGCCGGATCATCGAGCTCCACCCCGAGTACGGGCACGAGATGGTGCGCGGCATCGGCTTCCTCGGCGAGGCCAGGGCGGCGATCCTGCACCACCACGAGCGGGTGGACGGCTCGGGCTACCCGTACGGTCTGGCCGGCGAGCAGATCCCGGTGCTGGCCCGGGTGGTGGCGGTGGCCGACGCGTTCGACGCCATGACCTCGACCCGCTCCTACAGCCGCGCCCGGCCGGTGCCGGCGGCCCTGGCCGAGCTCGAACGCTGCGCGGGCGCCCAGTTCGACCCGGCGATGGTCCTGGCCCTGGTGCAGGCCGTCGCCAAGCACGGCTGGCACCCGGTGGTGACCTCCGACGCCGACCTCCAGGTGATCCCCGCCGGGCCGGACCCGGCGGCGGCCGCGCTCCCGGGCCTGCCGCCCGGTCTGCCCGGCATGCCGGCGCAGAGCGGCGATACGGGCAGCCGGACCGCGGCCCCCGGAGGC
>NZ_WTFF01000654.1 GCF_019400985.1 Streptomyces bambusae | reverse complement strand
AACGGTCAGCCGCAGGTCGGCGCCCGGGCAGAAGGCGGCGAGCGCGGCCCGCTCCTCCTGTTCCCGGTCGCTGCCGCCGCCGGAGAGCACCAGCGCGTCGATCCGGACCCCCGGCCGCGCGAGGCACGTCCTGGAGAGCCTGCCCGAACCCGACGTCGTCCGGGTCGGCGGCGGCGGCGCCCCCGTGGTCGCCGCGTGCGCCGACCGGCGTCCGGAACGGATCGTCACCCATGCCGCGACACGGGACGAAGCGGAGGCGATCGGACGGGCCCTCACCGAACGCGGGTACGCCGTCGAGTGCGCCCTCCTGCAGTCCGTCGGCCTCGACACCCGGACCTGGAGCGAGCAGGAGCGCTCGGTCGTCTTCCTCATCGCCGCCGAACGCCCCGAACGCCCCGAACGCCCCCTGAACCGCTGAGCCCTGCCCCGGCCTTGGCCCGGCCGGGGCCCGGCCTTGGCCCGGCCGTGGTCTGCGGCTCCGGCCGGACCGACCGGTACGACACGACCTGCGCCCGCAACCGGGGTAGGCTGGCCGATCGTCGTACGGCCGGGAAGCCGGGCGTGCGGCGCGGCGCACTGACGACGTGGCGCAGTACACAGCAGACCGTGACGGTTATGGCCGCCTCGGTGGCGAACGGGCGCGACAATGCTTAGTGGTTGCCACCGGGCAGCCGTTGGTCGTGGCGGGCGCCGGCGATCGAAGAAGCACAACCGATGGGCGAGGGGTACGCATGACTGACACCGGCCAGGTTCCGGGCGAGGGGCACCCGGACAACACGGGCATGGTGGATCAGCAGGGCATCCCCGCGCCGGTCCCGGCAGCGCCCGCACCGGCGCCCGGAATCCCCGCGCCGAGCGGTTACGCCTTCCAGGACCTGATGGACAATCCGGCCGAGGACGAGGAACTGCTGCTGATGCCCAGCGGCCAGGGGCCGGGCTCGTGGAGCGACCCGCAGGTCGTGCCGCCCGTCCCGGCCTTCCCCGCCCCGGCCGGGCCCGGCTACCCCGAGGCCCCCGCCGGCTACCCGGAGGCCGCCTACGCCGAGGCCGGCCAGCCCGGCTTCGCCCACCAGCAGCCCGGGTACGCCGAAGGCGCCCTGCCCGACGGCGGCTACGCCGACGGTGCGCACGAGGCCGGCGGGCGCGACTCCGGCAGCCTCGACCTCGGCGGCCTGCTC
>NZ_WTFF01000653.1 GCF_019400985.1 Streptomyces bambusae | reverse complement strand
CCTCCGGACCGGCGCCGTGCCGGGGCGCCCCGGGTCCGGCTTCGCGCGCGGCCTCGGGTGGCGGCCGGTCGGCGGAGGCCAGCCTGGCGAGCAGCGCGTCGCGCTCGGCGGCGAAGGCCGGGTCGGCCTGGTAGTCCGAGTGGCCCAGGAGGGGTGCGGGCAGCGGATGTTCCGCGGTGCGTCCGTAGGCCACGGGGTCGGCCAGCGGCCCCCGGTCCACGTCCGCGCCGCCGGCCTGCACACCGCGGTCCTCCGCACCGCGGTCCTGCACACCGCCGCCCTTCGCACCGCCGCCCTGCGCACCGCAGTCCTGCACACCGCGGTCCTGCACACCGCCGCCCTCCGCACCGCGGTCCTGCGCATCGCCGGCCTGCGCCCCGCCGCGCCGCGGATCCTTGCCGCGCCCCACGCGGCTCAGCACCGGCCCGCCGATGGGGTCGGTGGCCCGCCACAGGTTGCGCCAGCAGTCCACGTCCCGGTGCAGGGCGGCGAGCGGTCCGGGCCCGAAGTACGCGGGGAACCAGCGGCCGTAGAGCCGGTCCAGCGGGCAGCCGTACGTCATCAGCGCCACCCGGTGGCGGACCCGCGGCGGCAGCTGCCAGACGGCGGCGGCCGCGAGCACGCTGCCCTGCGAGTGCCCGGAGACCACCAGCCGTCCGCCGGTCCGCCCGGTCCAGGTCGTCATCCGCCAGGTCAGGTCGGGCACGGCGCGCTCGGCGTAGCACGGCGGCGCGAACGGGTGGGCCGCGCGCGGCCAGAACGTACCGACGTCCCACAGGATGCCGAGCGTCCGGCGCGCGGAGGCGTCCCGGTAGGCGCGGCGGCCCCAGGCGACGAGGAGCAGGAAGCCGAAGCCGGTCAGCCACGACCCGGCGTCCTCCGCGCCCCGGACGGCGGCCTCCACCAGTGGGTGGGTGCCCCGCACGGCCGCCCCCGGCACCTCACCGGTCAGCCAGGCTCCGGCCACCGCGACCGCGCCGAGCAGCAGGGTCAGGCCGGAGACGGCGGCCACCAGCCAGGGAGCGGAGTCCGTGAGCGAGGCGGCGGCGCGGGCTCCGGCGATCTGCCGGCTGCGCGCCCGGTCGTAGACGGCGCCCGGGTACTCGTCCGCCACGGTGGCGGCGATCCGGCGGCGCACGCGGGCCCCGCGCAGCGCGAAGGAGCCGGCCAGCAGGGCCAGTAC
>NZ_WTFF01000652.1 GCF_019400985.1 Streptomyces bambusae | reverse complement strand
GCGCCGGCCCGAGCGGGGGCAGCAGCAGCGGGTCGGGATTGCCGGTGGACAGGTCCCGGGCGCCGGGCGGGGCGGCCACGCGCATCGAGTCCCGCGGGGTGCTCGCCGGGCGCGCCCGCACCCGGCTGCCGCGCCGCCCGTCGGTCTCGATCACCCCGCGCTCGCGCAGGGTGCGGTAGGCGGCGGCCACGGTGTTGGGGTTGACCCCCAGCGTGGCCGCCAGCTCCCGCATCGGCGGCAGCAGCGCACCCGGCGCGAGCGCTCCCGAGCCGACGCCCGTCTCCACGCTGGCCGCGATCTCCGATGCGCGACGCCCTTCGATCCGATATTCTCCTAGCACAAACGACATTATGCACTAGTGCAATGGAGTTCGCATCGTGACTGCCGTATCGACCGACACCGCCGCCGAGGCCGCCGGGGCCGCGTACGCGCCCACCGAACGGACCGTCCCGAGCCGGGCCCGCGAGCGGGCCCACTACGACCGGGAGACAGTGCACTCGATCCTCGACGCGGCCTACCTCTGCCACCTCGGCTTCGTCCGCGACGGCGCCCCGGTCGTACTGCCCACCCTGTACGCCCGGGTCGGCGAGCGGCTCTACCTCCACGGCTCCACCGGATCGCGCCCGATGCTCGCCGCCGGCCGGCCGGACCCGGGCCTGCCGGTCTGTGTGACGGTCACGCACGTGGACGGCCTGGTGCTGGCCAAGTCGGCCTTCCACCACTCGATCAACTACCGGTCGGTGGTGGCCCACGGCACCGCCTACCAGGTGACGGACGAGGCCGAGGCCCGCATGGCGCTCGACGCCCTCGTCGACGCCGTGGTCGCCGGCCGCTCGGCCGACAGCCGGCCGGCGAACGCCAAGGAGCTCGCCGCCACCGCCGTGATCCGCCTGGACCTGGAACAGGTGTCGGCGAAGATACGGACCGGCGGGGTGAACGACGAGCCCGAGGACCTGGCGCTGCCGCACTGGTCGGGCGTGGTCCCGGTCGCCCGGACGTACGGGACCCCCGAGCCGTCCGAGGGCCAGGACCCGGCCGTCGCGCTGCCGGACTACCTCACCGAGCTCTGAACCGGGGCGGGCCGCACCGCCGGCCCGCCCTCGCCGGACTGCCCAGCCTCGCCGGACTGCCCAGCCTCGTCGGCCCGCGCACCCTCGCCGGCCCGCTCCGCTCCGGCCCGCTCCGCTC
>NZ_WTFF01000651.1 GCF_019400985.1 Streptomyces bambusae | reverse complement strand
GTTGGAGCCCGGCGGCACCGCCCTCGCGCTGCCCGTGCCGCTGGTCGACCCCGCCGACCCGAACGCCGGCTTCCTCGCCGGCCTGCTCTCCTCCGCCCCCGGCGACCTCCTGGGCGCCCTCGCCGCCGCCCCCGCCGACTCCGCCGAGCTGCGGCTGCGCGAGCTGCGGGCCCGGCTGGAGCTCGGCGAACCGGACGTGGCACTGCGCGCGCTGGCCGAGTTGGAGGTCCGCCATGCCGACGACTGGCGGGTCGTCTGGGCCCGCGGCGTCGCCGCCCTGGCCACCGGCGACGACGCGACGGCGGCGCTGTCCTTCGACGCGGTCTACGACGCCTTCCCCGGCGAGCCCGCGCCGAAGCTCGCGCTGGCGCTGTGCGCCGAGGTCCTGGGCCAGTTGGACAACGCCGCCGAGTACTACCACCTCGTCTGGAGCACCGACCCCGGCTTCGTCAGCGCCGCCTTCGGCCTGGCCCGGGTCCAACTCGCCACCGGGGACCGGGACGGAGCCGTGCGCACGCTGGAATCCGTACCGGAGGCGTCGATCCACCACACCGCCGCACGGGTGGCAGCCGTACGCGCACGCCTGCGCGACCGGTCACCGCAGGAGGCCCTGCTGCCCGACCTGGTGGCGGCGGCCGGGCAGGTGGCGGAGCTGGAGCGGTTCGGACTGGACGCCGTGCGCCACGAGCGGCTGCGCGCGGAAGTTCTGGGCACGGCCCTGGACTGGGTACTGTCGGGTAGCCGGGGTGCCGACCCCGGCCGGACCTCGCTGCTCGGCAGTCAACTGGACGAGCGGGGCCTGCGCTTCGGCCTGGAGCGCTCGTACCGCGTCCTGGCCCGCCTGGCGCAGCGTGGCGAGGAGAGGATCGAACTGGTGGAACGGGCAAACCGTTTCCGTCCCCGGACGTGGGTGTGAGTGATGTCGATGCATCGGCCGTCGGGCTGCCCCAGCTGCGCCGAACCCCTGGAGGAGGGTGACCGTTTCTGCGGAGTCTGCGGCTACGACGTCTCCGTACCGCCGCCCGCTCCGGCCGGATCCGATCGTCCGACGATCCCCCTGCGCCCCGCCCCGTCGGGCGCATCCTGGACCGCCACCGCTCCGGGCGGACCGGGCGTCCCCGCCCCGGGCGGACCGGCCGTGCCCGGCAGCACCCCGGCGGCGGGCGGACCGGGCCTGGCTCCGCCCCCCCCCGAGCCGCCGCCCCC
>NZ_WTFF01000650.1 GCF_019400985.1 Streptomyces bambusae | reverse complement strand
ATGGACCCCGCCTCACCCGCCCACACCCCGCCGGCCGCCGCCACGAACGCGACCAGCGGCACGTGCCAGGCCGCGCTCAACGGATCGGCCGGCAGCGGCCCGCCCGCCGCGTACACCGTGGCGCCCGCCCCGACGGCCAGGTAGCCGCACAGCACGGCCGAGCACACGGCTCCGGCCGAGAGCGTCTCGTCGCCGTCGGTCGCCAGCCGCGCCGCCCGCCGCATCAGCAGCACCGGCAGCCCCACCAGCAGCAGCGGTGTCACCCCGACCGGCGCCGGCACGCCGGACAGGGTGTCGTACCGGATCAGTTCCGTGCCATGGGCCAGCAGCCACAGCCCGGCCGCGATGTGCAGCGCTCCACCGGGCCCGCTGTCCGGGTAGGGCGAGCTGATCCACAGCGCCATCACGAGCACGGCCAGGAAGCCGAGCCCCAGGCCGGCGGCGAGGGCGCCGCTCAGCACACACGTGGCGGCGGCCGGGGAACGGCGTCGTCCGCCGGACCCCGGGACCGCCGACAAGGACGTCCCGCGTTCGGTCACTTGGGTCACCGGGCCATGGTCCCAACGACACGCGCTGACGGCACGTAACGGGCGATTACCCGTGGTGTCGCTCAATATACGGTTATGTACTTTTTCGCCCAGGACTGCCAGGTCGCGGGGAGAGCGGCATGACACAGAGCGTCGACAACTCCTCTGAGCCTGAGCCGTCCCTGCCCTCCGCCAAGGAGCGCCGCAGACTGCGCGAAGCCGCCGACCTCGGCCACGACGAGGTCGCCGCGGCGGTCGGGGTGACCCCGTCCACCGTCCGTTCCTGGGAGGCCGGCCGCACCGAGCCGCGCGGCCGCAAGCGTGAGGTGTACGCGCGGTTCCTGGCCCGCCTCACCGAGCGGCCGGCCCCGGCACGCTCCCACCCCCACACCCATGCCCACACCCACGCCCACCCCCAGTCCCGCACCCGTCCCCGCACCCGTCCCCGTCCCGCGGCCGAACGGGCCGCCGAACCGCCGACCGGCCCACCCCCGCACGGAGCGAGCGGCTCCGATCCGGCCGCCCCCGGCGGGACGCCCGGGTCCGTCCCTTCTCTCCCCTCCCGCTCCTCCGGACCCGCCGGGCCAGGTGGGCCGGGCGTAGGCGGCGGCCGGCCGCCCGCGCCCCGTGGGTTGCACGGTCGGCGGGGGCCGGGGGGGCCCCCCCCAGTCGCTCGGGGAGGT
>NZ_WTFF01000065.1 GCF_019400985.1 Streptomyces bambusae | reverse complement strand
CTGTACAGCATGGGCCTGCTGCCCGGCACCGGCGGCAAGTCCGGCGCCCAGGCCGAGGGCTCCAGCACCCGCCCGCCGGCCGCCAGCGGCTCGGACGCGGCCACCCCGCGGCCGACGCCGAGCGGCAGCAGCACGGGGCAGCCGCCGTCCCGTGACAGCGTGCCCAAGGAGCTGGTCGGCACCTGGAAGGGCTCGGTCACCAGCAACCTGGGGCTGCCGTCGACGTTCGAGATCACCATCCGGGAGGGCCGCAAGGGCGAGGTCGTCGGGCGCGACAAGTCGGTCCTGAACCTCTTCGGCACGGAGTACGACTGCAGCGGCGACTGGAAGCTGGCCTCGGCCACGGACCGCTCCCTCGTCCTCGACACCGTCGGCGGCACCAACCCGCACCCCGGCATCTGCTCCAACGGCTCCGCAGACGAGCGGTTCACCCTCAACGAGGGCGGCACCCTGCACTACCGGTCGGGCGACCGGGCGGCGGGCAATCCCGAGGGCGACCTGACGCGAAGCCCCTGAAAAGCGGCACGGGCCCCTGGCGTAGGCTGGCCCGGTCCGGACCTTGACACATGACGTACGACGTATGACGACGACGGCGTGACGTGTGACGTGTGACGTGTGACGTGTCACGCCGCGCCCCGTGCGCGCGTGACCGACGACGTACGCCGACCCCGTCGACCCGCCTCCGAAAGGTGACGCACCGGTGACCGACCAGGCCGCTCTCCAGTCTGTCCTCGACCGCGCCGCCGCCGGGGGCCGGATCACCCCGCAGGAGGCGCTCGACCTCTACCGCCACGCGCCGCTGCACGCCCTCGGCTCCGCCGCGGACACCGCGCGCCGCCGCCGCTACGCGGGTACGGAGCACATCGCGACGTACATCATCGAGCGCAACATCAACTACACCAACGTCTGCGTGACGGCCTGCAAGTTCTGCGCGTTCTACGCCGCGCCCAAAGACACGAAGAAGGGCTGGAGCCGCGACCTCGACGACATCCTGCGCCGCTGCGCGGAGACCGTCGAACTGGGCGGCACCCAGATCATGTTCCAGGGCGGGCACCACCCGGACTACGGCGTGGAGTACTACGAGGAGCACTTCTCCGCCATCAAGAAGGCGTTCCCGCAGCTGGTCATCCACTCCCTCGGCGCGTCCGAGGTCGAGCACATGGCCCGGATCTCGGGCGTCAGCGCCGAGGAGGCCATCCGCCGGATCCACGCGGCCGGCCTGGACTCCTTCGCGGGCGCCGGCGCCGAGCTGCTGCCGGAGCGGCCGCGCAAGGCGATCGCGCCGCTGAAGGAGTCCGGCGAGCGCTGGCTGGAGATCATGGAGATCGCCCACGGCCTGGGCGTCGAGTCCACCTCCACGATGCTGATGGGCACCGGCGAGACCAACGCCGAGCGGATCGAGCACATGCGGATGATCCGCGACGTGCAGGGCCGGACGGGCGGCTTCCGGGCCTTCATCCCGTACACGTACCAGCCGGAGAACAACCACCTCAAGGGCCGCACGCAGGCCACGATCTTCGAGTACCTGCGGATGATCGCGATCGCCCGGCTCTTCCTGGACAACATCGCCCACATCCAGGGCTCCTGGCTGACCGTCGGCAAGGAGGCCGGCCAGCTCTCGCTGCACTACGGCGCGGACGACCTGGGCTCGATCATGCTGGAGGAGAACGTGGTCTCCTCGGCCGGCGCCAAGCACCGCTCCAACCGCCAGGAGATCATCGACCTGATCCGCAAGGCGGGGCGTACGCCGGCGCAGCGCGCGACGACGTACGAGCACCTGGCCGTGCACGACGACCCGGCGAACGACCCGGTCGACGACCGCGTGGTCTCGCACATCTCCTCGACCGCGCTCGAAGGCGGCACGGCGCACCCCGAGCTGAAGCTCGTCCCCACGACGAACTGATGACCACGAACTGATGCTCACGCTCCACACCGCCGACCTGCTCGTCCCCGCGGCGAGCGCCGAGCCGGTCCCGCACGGCGCGGTCCTGGTGGACGGCGACCGGATCGCCGGCCTGGGCCCCTACGAGGACCTCGCCGCGGCCTACCCGCACGCCCGCACCCGGCGCTGGCCGGGGCTGCTCACGCCGGGCCTGGTCGCACACGGGGTGCGGGCGCTGCTGGAGGAGACCTACTACCCGGACGGCCGGACCGAGGCCGAGCTCGGCACGGAGCCGCTGCGGGGCGCGGCCCTGGCGGCGCTGGGGCCGCTGAGCGAGGCGCGGCGGGGCCACAGCGCGCGGCGCGGCACGCAGAAGCTCCTTGCGCGGGGCGTGGTCGCGGTGACCGGGGAGTTGACCGTGGCGTCGGTCCGTACGGCGGTGGCGCGGTCGGGGCTGGTGCTGGCGGGGCCTGGCTCTGCCTCTGCCTCGTCCGGGGAGCCTTCGCCGGACCCGTTCGCGGGGTGTTCGGCGGCGGCCGAGGCGTACTACGGGGGCCTGGGCGTCGGGGCGCCGGCGCGGTTCGCGGCGTTCGCCGTGGCGGACGAGGCGGAGTTGCTGGCCGAGGGCGCGACGACCTGCGTGGCCACGGTGGTGGACGGCCGCCTCCTCCACCGCCGCCGCTGACCGCTGCGCGGAGCTGTTCCCCACCCCGCCCCTTCCCGAACCGGGGCTGCCGCCCCGGGCCCCGCCTTCGGGGGCTCCGCCCCCGTACCCCCGCGCCTCAAACGCCGGCGGGGCTGGATCAACCAGGGGCGCGGGAAACTGCGCGACCAGCCACAACGCACCGGCACATCCGTCACGGCCGGCAAGGCCCCGAACAGGGGTGGGGTCCGGGGCGGAGCCCCGGTTCGGGAAGGGGCGGGTAGGGGAAAGGCCCCGCGCAGCGGTCGGGCCCGGCCCTGCCAGAATGGGCGGGACATAACCGGACCGAGACGAGCGAGGCCGACAGACGTGACCCGCGCCCAACTGGACAAGCAGCCGCACGAAGTCGCCTCCATGTTCGACGACGTCGCCGCGAACTACGACCTCACCAACGACGTGATCTCCCTCGGCCAGGCCCGCCTCTGGCGCAAGGCCGTCGCCCGGGCCGTGGACGCCCGCCCCGGCCAGAAGGTCCTCGACCTCGCCGCCGGCACGGCCACCAGCTCCCTGCCCTTCGCCGCGACCGGCGCGTACACCGTGCCCTGCGACTTCTCCCTCGGCATGCTGCGCGAGGGCAAGAAGCGGCACTCCTGGCTGCCGCTGACCGCCGGCGACGCCACCCGCCTGCCCT
This sequence comes from Streptomyces bambusae, assembly GCF_019400985.1. Taxonomy (GTDB): domain Bacteria; phylum Actinomycetota; class Actinomycetes; order Streptomycetales; family Streptomycetaceae; genus Streptomyces; species Streptomyces bambusae_A. The sequence goes on along the minus strand of NZ_WTFF01000065.1, from coordinate 24,525 downwards.
TCCGGGACGACGTCTTCGACACCGTCACCATCTCCTTCGGTCTGCGCAACGTCCACGACACCGACGCCGCGCTGCGCGAGCTGTACCGGGTGACCAAGCCCGGCGGCAAGGTGGTCATCTGCGAGTTCTCCCGGCCGACCTGGACGCCGTTCCGGACCGTGTACATGGAGTACCTGATGCGCGCCCTGCCCCCGGTGGCCCGTACCGTCTCCTCCAACCCGGACGCGTACGTGTACCTCGCCGAGTCCATCCGCGAGTGGCCGGACCAGCCCGCGCTGGCCGCGCTGCTGCGGAAGGCCGGCTGGGAGAAGACCGCCTGGCGCAACCTGACGGGCGGGGTCGTGGCCCTGCACCGCGGGTTCAAGACCCAGGGCTGAACGCCGTGGTGGACGCGCCGGACTACCCGGCCCTGCTGGAGCGGATCGCGGCGGACGTCGCCCCGCTCGTCGGCAGCGGCACCCCCGCCGAGTACATCCCGGCCCTCGCCGACGTGGACCCGCGGCAGTTCGGGATGGCCGTCGCCGACCTCGACGGCAACGTCCACGGGGTGGGCGACTGGCGGGTCCCGTTCTCGGCGCAGTCCGTCACCAAGGTCTTCGCGCTCGCCCTCGCCCTCGCCGAGGGCGGCGACAGCCTGTGGGAGCGGGTCGGCCGCGAGCCGTCCGGCAACCCGTTCAACTCCCTGGTCCAGCTGGAGTACGAGAACGGCATCCCGCGCAACCCCTTCATCAACGCGGGCGCCCTGGTGGTCACCGACCGGCTGCAGACCCTGACCGGCGACGCCAGCAGCGAACTGCTCGAATTCCTGCGGCAGGAGAGCGGCAACCCCGCCGTCGGCTTCGACCCCGAGGTCGCCGCCTCCGAGCACGAGCACGGCGACCGCAACGCGGCCGTGGCCCACTTCATGGCCAGCTACGGCAACATCGACAACCCGGTCCCGGCCCTCCTCGACCACTACTTCTGGCAGTGCTCGATCGAGATGACCTGCGCCGACATGGCCCTGGCCGCCCGCTTCCTGGCCCGCCACGGCCTGCGCGCGGACGGCTCCCGCCTGCTGACCCGCAGCGAGGCCAAGCAGATCAACGCGGTCATGCTCACCTGCGGCACGTACGACGCGGCGGGCGAGTTCGCCTACCGCGTCGGCCTGCCCGGCAAGAGCGGCGTGGGCGGCGGCATCGTCGCCGTGGTCCCCGGCACCTGCACCCTCGCCGTCTGGAGCCCGGGCCTCGACGCCCGAGGCAACTCGGTAGCAGGCGTAGCCGCCCTGGACCGCTTCACCACCTTGACGGGCCTGTCGGTCTTCTAACGGCATCGCCACACGACCGGATGGGGACGCGGTCTAAATCAGCGGCGAACCGTCCACGCTGCACCAGCCGGAAAAGACTGGCGGCCAATCCGGCGGAAGCTCCCTGAGATCTGCGATCCTCCAAAGGAATTCGGTCACACTCCCAGAGAATACGCTCAGGTTGGCGCGGTGCCGATGTGCGACCACGACTGACCAATCTCCGTCACCGACGGGAAGGTCCAGCAGACAGGGGACGTGGCAATCAACGTTGAGACCACGGTTCTCCTTGGCCTGCAGGTGAACGTAGTCAGGTATACCCGAGCCTGGATCTCCGTAGACAACAGTGACAATGTACGTCCCCGTCTGCCCACCCTTGAATTCCCTGGTGATCCGGTTCTCGATTCTGTCATCACTGGACTGCTTGCGTCCTTGTGGAGAGGCGTCAAATCCCATTGCCATGCGCTCCTACTGCCATCCTCCATGGATTCACTTCCATGAAATGGCGAGATAGGTCACGCCCCACCCGTCGAATGCGAGACCAATCGCTACCGCGAAACCACGAAACCCCAGGTCACAGTCACGACCTGGAGTCTCGATCTAACCCGGAACGGTTCATCAGCCTGCTTCAACCTTGATTGGAGGATGGTTGATAGAACGGTGGGCCATATTCGGCGACGCCGAACTGGAAATCTAGATCGGTCAGCGCTCTGAAGACGAACTCAGACGCCGACATATTGAATTCCGACCACTCGCCCTCGGAATCCTGTACGACGATCGGCCACTCCTCGTGCGGTGCGCTGCTCGCTAGCCAGTAGATCTGGCACTCACTGTACGTGTCCGCCCATGGAAGGAGGCCGCTTCCGCCAGCTTCGTAAACCCCGTAGTGCTCAAGCTCGGCTGCGGCGAACGGGTTTTCTTGCATGATTCGCTGCAGCGACCGCCACTGATTCAGGAGGGTCAATTCCGAACCCCCTGGCGACGAAGCGATCTCGAGGAATCCACTGAACGCGCCCCGACCGAAGGTCTCGCACAGCGCCTTGAAGTCTTCTGGGAGGGTGCAGTGTAGCTCATCCTCAACTTCCTCCCAGGAGATCTCCAGCGACAGGGGATCCCAATGAAGTCGGTTTACAATCTCTTGCACCCAATTCACGGCGGCCCACGACCTTCCCTCTAATGGCGGTAGTTTTTAACTACAGCATATCCGGCACCCTCCCGGTTTCCGATCCATCCTATGTGTATGCGGACCGGAATGGGGTCATCTCCCACATACTCGGGGGTTACGCTGTAGTAGATGGTCTCACCAGATTCGACTCTTCTCGCGATCCTGGCCTCGATGGATGACATGTCAGGTGCGTTCGACTTGTTGTAGAGAGGGACCAGATTGCGGGCGTCTTCTCCCGACCCTCCAACGGACTTGGCAATCAGGTGTCCGCGCTGCAATCCCCCGCCGGGACTCCAGCCCCGCGGGAAGTTATTCCAGCCGGAATTCCTATCGAACGGAAATTCGGTGCCTGTGCCTACCAGGTTCGTTGACCCTGTGTCGAATTTCCAGTTCCCCTTATCGTCCTCATAGTTATAATCCCCCCGATTCAAGCAGGCGCGGGCGCCCTGCGCGCGGCCACGACTGTCAAGTGGCATGTAATAGATCGCAGAGTTCCCCTTCTTGCAGTCGTGTCGGTCGACAGGCGACCTGTCGAACTCACTTTCGTTCACCGCATCCGGAGTCAGATGGGCGCCGAGACTGTAATCGGCCGCGATGTCTCCCTCAGGAGTGAACCCGAGGTTTTCCTCGTACAGCCTGAGGAGATCCGCGGCACCGAAGACACCCTGCCAGCCATCTCCAAGTGTCCACGTCGCATCGCGAACTGCGAGGCCAGCCTTTTCCGGGATGTGCTTAGGGGCCGGTGCTGGGTGGGAGCCGCGGTTGGGGTTTTGCGGGGTCTGGGGGCGCTGAGGTGTGGTGGTGCCGGGCTTGGTGCCGGTGGTCTTGGTGCCGCCCGACTTCGCGCCGGTGTTGCGGGAGCCGGGGCTTTTGCTGGTGTTGCCGCGGCCGGGGGTCGCCTTTCCGCCGGGGCCTTTGGGGCCGCCGGGACGGGTGCTGCCTCGTGGGCTGCTGGGGCGGGAGTTGTTCCTTGCGTTTGCTTCGGTGCGGCTGCGGGCGCTCTGCGTCTTCGGCGTGCTCTGCTCTTGGCGGGCCCGGTTGGACCTGCGTGCTTCTGCTTCGGTGCGGCTGCGCGCACTCTGGCCGGCAGGGGCCCTTGAACCGCGGCTGGTCGAAGTGCCACGGCCTCCACGGACAGGGATACCGAATCCCCCGGTACCTCCGCCGCCGCCACCGGCGTCGCGCAGGTTCTGGTGCCCGGACGGGTCGGTGCCGTTGAGTGGGCCGCCGGCGGCGTAGGCGTAGCGGTTGGCTTCGAGGGCGTTCTCGGTGGGGTCGAGTTGCCAGGTGTCGCGGCTGGTGAAGCTGCCGATGCCGGGCTGGTACCAGCGGGCGGCCATGTTGACCTCGTTGGTGGCGGGGTCGGTCCAGCCGGACTGGTAGCCGATGTCGGGGTTGGCGCCGGCGGTGGCAGTGATCTTGCCGAAGGGGTCGTAGGCGCGGGAGCCCGTGATGGTGGTGCCGTCGGGGGTGAGGCTGGCGACGAGGTCGGTGTGGCGGTCGGTGACGCTCAGGTTCGCGCTGGCCGGTGTGCTGGTAGTGGTGGACGCCAGGAGGCTGCCGACGGGGGTGCGGGTGTACGTGGTGGCGGCGTCGGTGACGAGGTTGTTGGAGCCGCCGTCGTAAGTGAAGGCGGTGCCGTTGTGGGTCAGGACGCGGTCGAGGGAGTCGTAGGTGAAGGTGCTGGTGCCGTTGGTGATGGTGCGTTCGAAGGCGTCGGACTGGATCTGGCGGGGGGTTCCGCCGTTGGTGGTGACGGTCTTCTCGGTGCCGCGGGCGCTGTAGGCGTAGGTTTCGGGTCCCCAGGTCTCCAGGCGGTTGCGTGAGTCGTAGGCGGCGGCGGTCGTACCGCGTTTGGTGAGGTTGCCGGCGTCGTCCCACTCGTAGGGGGTTGTGGTGGTGCCGTCGCTCCAGGACGTCATGCGGCCTGCGAGGTCGTGGCCGTAGGTGTGGGCGGCGGCGCCTGCGGTGCCGGTGGTGGTCTTGCTGGTGAGCTGGTCGACCAGGTCGTAGCCGTACTCCAGGCCCTGCACGGCCTCGCCGGTTGCGCGGGTGACGGCGTCCTTGGTGGGGCGGCCGAGGCTGTCGTAGGTGTAGGCGCGCTGGGCGGTGGTCTGGTACTGGCCTGCGTTCGGCCGGGTGTACTGCTGCAGGGTGAGGCGGCCTGCTGCGTCGTAGTCGGAGTGGGTGCGGGTGCCGGTCAGCGGGTCGGTGGTGGTGTCGAGGCGGCCGGCGGTGTCGTAGGTGAACGTGGTGGTTCCGGCGGCGTCCTTGCGGGAGGTCATCATGCCGTCGGCGTCGTAGGTGTACTCCGAGGTGCCGGCGGGGCCCGCGGTGGTCAGGAGCTGGCCTCGGTCGTTGTAGGTGTAGAGGTTGTCGGTCAGGAGGGTGGAGCCGCCGGCCTTGGTCATGCGGCCTGCCAGGTCGTAGCCGAGGGTGCGGGGGCGGGTTGCGACAGCGGTCCCGGAACCGGTCTCGTCGGTCAGTCGGCCGAGACCGTCGTAGGTGCGCTGGCGCTTGACACCTCCGGGCAGAAGCTCGGTGACAGCCTGGCCGGCGGCGTCGTAGATGGTTGTCCAGGTGCGGACGTCCTCGTTCCAGTGCTGGCTGGTCGCCGGCTCCACCGTGGACTCGGGAAGGCCCCAGGCGTTGAACGTGTAGTGGGTGGTGTTGCCGCGGCCGTCGGTCAGGCGGGTGCGGTTGCCGACCGCGTCGTAGCCGAAGGTCGTGGTGATCGACTTGGTCGATGTAGCCGGGAGGACCTGCTGGGTCATCTGGCCCAGGGCGTCGTAGGTGTAGGTCGACCGTGCGCCCTTGGCGTCGACGTCGGCGATCAGGTTGCCGTCCGCGTCGTATTCGGAGGTGGCGGTGCGCAGGGGCGTGCTGCCGGTGCCGTAGTCGGTGACGGCGGTGGGCTGGCCCGCGAGGTTGTAGGCGGTGTGGGTGCGGCGGCCGGTCGGATCCTTGATCTCGGTGGTGCGGCCCAGGCTGTCGTAGGTGAAGGTGGTCGTCCCGCCCGCCGGGTCGACGGCCTTCAGGACTTCGCCTGCCGCGTTGTGCTCTGCGGTGCTGCGGCGGCCTTCGGGGGTGACGGAGGCGGTCTGGTTGCCCGCGTCGTCCCAGTGGTAGCGGGTGGTGAGGTTCTGGAGGGTGGGCTTGCGCTCGACGGTGGTGGCGGTGAGCTGGCGGCCGAGTTGGTCGTAGGTGGCTGTGGTGCGGGAGCCGGTCGGGTCGGTGGCGGAGAGCTGGAGGCCGGTGGGGGTCCAGGTGAAGGTGGACAGGCCGCCGCCGTTGATGCCCTTGATCTCGCCGGGCTGGCTCGGGGTCGTGCCCGTGGGGTCGGCCACGGGGTCGGTCCTGCGTACGAGCTGGTCGAGCTGGTCGTACTCGTAGTGGGTGGTGCGGCCGAGTGCGTCAGCGGTGGAGGTGGGGCGGCCGAGCTTGTCGTAAGTGGTGCGGGTGGTCGAGGTGATCGTGGTGCCGCCCGGCGGGGTGTAGTCGGGGAGGGTGACGGCGGTGGGCCGGCCCAGGGAGTCGACCTCGGTCCGGGCGGTGTGGCCGCGGGCGTCGCGGGCGTCGGTGATGTCGCCGAAGGTGTTGTAGCCGATCGTGGAGGTCGGGGCGACAGTGGTGGCGGGGGTGTCCTTCTGCTCGGCCTGGACCTGTGGCGCGGTCTCCTCGATCAGGCGGCCGAGGATGTCGTAGCGGTTGGTCGTGGTGTTGCCGCGGGGGCTGACTGTGGTGAGGGGGCGGCCGTGTTGGTCGTAGGTTCCGGTGACGGTGCGTGTGCTGGTTCCGTCGGTGAGTGTGGCCTTGGTGGGGTTGCCCGCCGTGTCGTACTCGGTGCTTGCGGTCAGCTTCTTGCCGGTCGCGTCGATGGACTGGGTCTGTTCGGTGATCCGGTCGTCGGCGTCGTACGCGAAGGTGGTGACCCGGTTGAGTCCGTTGGGGTCGAACACGGTGCTGGTCGTACGGCCGGTGGCATCGACTGCGTGGACGGTGGTGCGGCCGCCGGCGGTGGTCTGCTGGATCAGGTTGCCGTCGCCGTCGTAGTTGTTGGACTCCAGGACGATGTCGTGCTTGGTGCCGTCGGACTGGGTGACGTCCTCGGCCGTGGCGGTGGCGGGCAGGCCGTCGTCGAAGTACGTGAAGGTGGTGGTGGCTCCCATGGCGTCGGTGGTCGATGCCAGTCGGCCGGAGGGGTCGTAGGCGTGGGAGACGAGGACGAGATCGTGGGTCTGGCCGGAGGGATCTCCGGTCCAGTCCTTCAGGACCGACTCGGCGAGCTGACCGCGAGAGGTGAAGGCGTGGGTGACGGTGCTGCCGGCGGGGTCGGTCTCCTGAATGACGCGGCCGAGGGCGTCGTGGCCGTAGGTGGTCTCGTTGCCTGCCGCGTCGGTGACGCTGTCGTTGAATCCCCGCTCGTTGTAGCGGTAGGTGGTGGTTCGCTTGGGGTCGCCGCCGGTGGTGTCCTCGGTCGACTCCGTGAGCAGGTATCCGTCGCTGTCGAAGGTGCGTGTGACAAGAGCGGTGTGGGTGATTCCCGTGATCTCGTTCTTGACACCTGGTGCCGTCTCGGACGTGGTCCGGGACATGGCGTTGTAGGTGTAGGTGCTGGTCACGCCTTCCGGGTGGCTCGTGGAGATCTGGGTTTCGGTGAGCTTCCGGCCGATGCCGTCGTAGGTGTACTTGGTCACCAGGCCCGACGGCGCGGTGGCCTGCGCGACATCGCCGCTGGCGTGGTACGCGTAGGACGTGGTTGCTCCGGCAGGCGTCCGCTGGGTGGCCACGAGCCCGGCAGGCGTGGTGCCGCCGCCGACCGCGGCTTCGGTGCCGGTGGTGTAGGTGGTGCGGGTGGTGCGGCCGTCGGCGAGGGTGACGGTATCGGTCAGGCCGAGAGGCGTGTACGAGGTCGTCGTGCGGTGGCGGTTGTCGGTGGGGCTGGTGGAGCGGGCGCTGCGGAGCGCAGTCGGCTTGCCGTTGCGGGGGTCGAGCGGGTCGGCGGCGTTGTAGTGGTACTCGGCGAACGAGGTCCAGCAGGAGTCGGCGTCGCGGCACGTGGTGGTGGAGACCGTGTTGCCGCGCGCGTCGTGACCGGTGACGGTGGAGTGGCCGCCGGGGTCGGTGACGGTGTGGAGGAATCCGCCGGTGTCGTAGGCGTACGCCGTCACTCCGCCCTCCGCGTCGGTACCGGCGATGCGGCGCTGGCCGCGCACGGCGTCGAAGGTGCTGGTGGTCTTGGCCCCGGTGGGGTCCGTGACCGTGACGGAGGCGGCCAGAGCGGACCGGGTCGCGCGGGTGCGTGCGTCGTAGTGACCGGCGATCTGCTCGGCGGTCAGAGGACGCTGGTAGACGGCGACCTCATCGATCTGCCCGGTGAGGTAGCTGATGGCACCCGGGCTGGCGGGCCAGAGGTTGGCGAAGCCCGCACCGACGTAGGTGTGCTGGTCGAGCTGGTGGCTGGCAGGGGCGCCGGTCTTGGCCGCGACCTGGGTGCCGTCCAGGTAGAGGGTCTGGGTGTCGCCCTGGGTGGTGATGACCGCGTGGTGCCAGGCGTCGTCGCTCACGGAGTTCGGTGAAGCGTTGGAGGCGGTCACACCGGGTGAGTAGTACTCGCCGTGGAGTTTGCCGTCGGTGCCGACGTAGAGGATGGGTGTGTAGGTGCAGCAGGCGACAGTGGCGCCGTCGAGGGGACTCTCCTGGGACGCGAAGAGCACGCCGGGCTGACGGGTCTTGAACCACAGCTCCACGCTGAGGTCGGTTCCGGCCATCTGGAGGGGCGGGAGTTCGGCGTAGCCGTCGCCGTTGAACTGGGCAGCGGAACCGTCTCCGGCGCCGAAGACGCCGGTGGTGCCCAGGCTGGTCCTGGTGTAGGTGCCGTGGCCACTGTTGATGGCGACCTTGCTCGTCACTCGGGTGCCGGAGGTTTCGTCCAGGCGCCAGAATCCGGCCGGGGCATCGGCCATGACGGCACCTCGGTACTGGTCGCCGCTGCCGGCGACCAGGCGGGTACGCGCCTTGTAGTGATCGGCAACGGTCTGCGCGTCGAGTTCCTTGGCGTAGAAGGCGGCCTCGTCGAGCTGGCCGTCGAAGTACCGTTCGCCGGCGGACCGGCCGTCCCAGCCGGTGCTGGAGTAACCGGCGCCGAGGTAGGCGTGAGCGAGGGTTTCTGGCTTGGTCAGGCCTGCCAGGTAGCCGATCTTGGTGCCGTCGAGGTACATCGTCTGCCCGGCCGGACCTCCGGTGAGGACGACGTGGTGCCAGGCGTTGTCCGTCACCTTGCCCGGGCTGGTGATCGGGTTGCAGGCACAGCCGTCCCACAGGTGGCCGCGGAGCTTGCCGTCGGCGTCGATGAGGAGGCTGGGGTTGTAGTGGGATGCGGGCGTGCCGAGCTCGGTGTCCTGCAGGCCCAGGAGTACGCCGCCCGGCTTGTCGGCACGGAACCACAGCTCGACGGTGAGGGAGGAGGCGTCGGTGAGCGTTTCGGCCGGGACCGAGATGGCGCCGCGGATGCCGTCGAGGGTGACGGAGCCGTCGTCGCCATCGAGGAAGGCACCGACACCACCGAGGGTGACTCCGTCGCGGTAGGAGCCGTTGCCGCCGCTGGATATCTCGTCCACGGCAGCGGCTCCGCTGGTGTCGCCCAAGCGCCAGTAGTTCACCGGACCCGTCGCGCGAGCGGCGTCGGCGTAGGCCTTCGAGCCGGCGGAATAGGCGGGGGCGGAGATCTGCCAGGCGCCGCCGCTGGCGTCCTTCACCTGGATGGCGCGCTCGGTGTTGTCGTCGTAGACGACCTCACCACCCGTCCGGCCTGAGGGCATGGTCGTCTTGCTCAGCTTCGCCGCTTCCATGCGGCCGGCGAAGTGGCTCTGTACTGTGCCGGCGTCCAGGGCACGGTGGTATACGGCGACGTCGTCCATCAGGCCGTTGAAGTGACGGACTCCCAGACCGGGCATGCCGTCCCATTCGGTGGCCGTGTGGCCCGCCCCGAGGTACGTGTAGGTCTTGCCCGCGTGTTCCACCGGGCCGGTGGTGCTGCCGACCGACTGGCCGTCCAGGTAGAGGGTCTGGCCGGTACCGGTGCTGGTGAGGACCGCATGGTGCCAGGTGTTGTCGGTCACCGGGTCGGGCGAGGTCATCTGACCGGCGGAGCCACCGCCGGTCTTCTCGAAGGAGCCGCGCAGGTGGCCCGCGGAGTCCACGACGAGGACCGGGTTGAAGATCCAGTGTCCCTCGGTCAGCGGCCGGTTCTGGAAACCGAGCAGGACACCACCGGGAGTGCTGGTCTTGAACCACAGCTCCACCGACAGCAGCTTCGACGGCGACAGCGTCGCCTCGGGCAGCTCGACGTAGGAGGTGGTGCCGTTGAACGAGACGGCCTTGTTACCGGTCGCAGCCAGTGCTCCGGTAGCGCCCAGGGTGACGTCGCGGTAGCGGCCGGCGGTCAGGCCGGTGCGGGAGACCGCCTCGCTCGCGGCAGCTTCGCCCTCGGTCTCGTTCAGCCGCCAGTAGGCGGTCGGTCCGCCGTCCAGGACCATGCTGCGGTAGTGGGAGCCAGGAGTGTAGGTGTAGCCGGTGCAAGCCGTGGCCGAGTCGGGTGGGCACACCTTGGAAAGGCGTCCGGCCTCGTAGGCGTAGGTCCAGGTCAGTGCCGGAGCGGAAGGGCCGACGGCGTCGGTGGACACCGAGCTGACGTGGTCGCCGGTCCAGGTGAAGGACAGGTTGCGGCCGGAGACGGAGTCGGTGGCCTTGGCCAGGCGGCCACCGGTGTAGGCCAGCTGCTGCTCGCGACCGTGGCCGTCCTTGATCTTCATCAGCAGGCCGGCCGCGTCGAAGGAGTACAGAGCGGCACTGGGGTCGCGCAGCGTCCAGCCGCCGCCACTTGTCGCGGTGAGGACGCCGACAGAACCGGCGGGCGCGCTGTAGGAGCCGTCCTCGTTACGGCCGAACCGGACCTGGCTGCCGTTCGCCAGCGTGATCACCACGCTGCCGTCGGGTTCGGACAGCGCCCGCATGTCCCAGCGGGTCGTCCAGCCGGCGCCGAAGGCATTGGTGGTGCGGGGATCCTGGGAGTTGTAAGTACGCGTGACGGCCAGCTCAGGTCCCACAGTGGGCACAGCAGCATCGGTTGCCGCACTGACGTAGTTACCTGCCCTCTCGCCAAAGCTGCGGCCGTCGTCAGGACCGCCCAGGTGCGAGGTGATGGCAGGCTGCGGAACCTGCGTGCTCAGGTAGACGGGGCCGGGCCGAGCGGACTGGTCCTGGCCGTCATGGGCGTAGGCGTACCAGGCGTAGGTCTTGGACCAGTTCAGCCAGCCGGCCGGCACCGTCCAGTTCTGTGAAGGGCTGTGGGCGGTCGTCCGGCAGTTCTTCCGCGCGTCCTGCCCTTCGACCTCGCAGACCTCGAACTGGTAGGTCAGCGACGGGTTCGGGTAGCGGTCCATGTCCGCTCCCGCCACCCACAGCGACGGGGTGAGCGTGTCGGCCACCGATCCGCTCGGCGGTGTGACAGCCGTCAGATAGGGCGCGATGTTGACCGCGTCGAACTTCATCCCCGCACCAGGGACGCCCTGCGCGGCGAAGGTGCTCACCCCGTAGTGGTCCATCGTCCAGACCAGGGTGTACGTCGCCGGCGCAAGGGGGGCGATCTTCGCGTCCAGTGTGACCGAGCCGCCCGGAGGCACATCCTGGGGGAGGTCGGTCCAGCGGATCTTGCTCCAGTAGTCGCCGCCGACCTGGTTGCCGGCACCGTCGTAGAGGTCGTAGCGCAGCTTGAAGTTGCTGCCTGCGCCCCATGTCTGCTGGCCACGGTTGGTGACCGTCACCTTGTACGTGCCCTCCGACGTTGCCGTCATCGGGGTGACGAACCCGCCGAGCTGGTACGTCGCGCCGTACGGAGTCCACAGCACGTCCAGGCTGGGCTTCGCGTCGGGGTAGTTGTCGGAACCGAACTGCTTCCAGCCGAGCGAGTCCGTCGTGGATGCCTTCACGGCCAGCCCGTAGTTCGGAGTACGGCCGTGAGTCCAGTCGTCCACGAGCTGCCGGCCCGACTCACCGAGCGGAATGCCCTCCCAGGCAGGAGCACAGGACCAGTTGCTCGCTCCGGCAGGCCTGTAGGCGTGAGCGAAGGACTTCGATCCCAGAGCCGGCCCGGTCGGCGGGCCCGGCCACGCCGAGGTCGTGGTCTCGGACCAGTTCGAGGTGATCTGATGCACCGTCACGGGGCGGGGGGTGCACGAGGAGGACCACGAGTTGTACAGCGACAGCTGGGCGCTGACCACCCATGCGTTCTTCAGGCTACCGCTGTCCAGTCCGTCGAAGCGCAGGAAGCCGGCCGCCTTGTGCCCGCCGCTGTCGTAGGTGCCCGTCTTGATGACGGTGCTGCTGGCGAAGTTCTGGTTGTACGGAGCCTCTACGTAGGTACCCGACGTTGCCTGGACACCTGTGACGGATGGATCCACCCGCACGGGGAAGACCCGCTCGGGAGCGGCCAGCCACTTCTCGTCCAGCGTCACGCGCAGTACCTGCTGGCCGCCCTCCTCGACGAGGCTGTAGGAGACACCGGAGGAGATGGCGCCCTCACGGGACTTTTCCCCAAAGTTGGAGTCCTCCATCCAGCCGGCCGGCATCCAGCCCTGCTGCTTGCCGTCACTGTCGTGGAAGGCAACTCCCCCGTGCCCGTCGAGTCTGGCTGTCAGCCCGGCCAGCGTGAGCGGGAAGCGCCACTCTTTCGGCGCGTTCTTGTCCTTCAGGACCAGCGTCTCCTTTATGGAGTCGCCGTCCGCGATCAGCTCCACATCGCTCGACGCGCGGACATCGGGGTATGTGATCGTGCTGCCGGAAACGATGCCCTGAGCCTGCCGGGCGTCCTGAATGCCGTACCCGATGGAGAACCGCTCGTTGATGCCCATACGGACGAGCGGGGCGCCGTCAGCGTATTCCGAAAAGTAGATCAGGTCATCGGTCGCACGCGACTCCCACCCGGAACCGGAAGCACTCATGGCCTTGATCCCAGCCGAACGTGCAAGAGTGGAATCTATTTCTTTCCAATCACCTTGCGATGAAAGGAAGTTGACCGGCTCGTTGAAGAATCGAGTGGTCCGCGTACCGTCAGCGTTTGCGTATACGCGGGCCCGCTCGGTGCGCGCGCCCGGCACCTCGGCGCTGCGTACGGCGTCGAAGCCACTCGGCGCAGCAGTGGCGGGGGCAGGCACATGCTGGACCTTCGGGGCCTGAGGCTCGGGCCGCTTGCCCAGGTCGGCGCGGCTCGTACCGCCGGCCACCGGCAGCTCGCCAGGTGCCCGCCCGGCTCCGCTGCGCCCACCGTCGGCGACCGCAGCCGTGGAGTCCGCCGAGGCGCTGTGCCCGCGGCCACGGGCGGAACCCCACACCTGGTCGGGGCGCTCACCAGCTCCCGTAATCCTGTGCTCCGCCGCCCACAACCCCGCGGCCACAGCCGCCTGCTCTGTGCCAGCCAGAACCGCCATGGCAAAAGCCAGGGCAAAGACAAGTGGACGCGAAATACGCACAGGAATCCCCCACATGAACAAACACTGCCGGGCATTCCTATGTGCTTTCACGGCCCAGCGCAAGAGCAGCCGAGCAGCCCGCTGTCGACGGGCACGCAAGCTCAATGTGCATATATGTCGGCAAGTCCATACGGAATGAAGCCGGGCGCGGGGGCCAGTGATAATGATTACTGTCGGGCCGGCCACGGTGACGTGACCGTCACCGGTAGGCACGCTCGTTCCTTCCAGCCAACACTGACGACGTACCGGACGTCATTCGGCCGCCGCAGCCGACGACGGCCCCAGCCGTCCGGCCTTGACGAACAGCCCCAGCCCCAAGTGAGCGGCGTTGGTACTAGAGGTCCAGCACGTAGCGGCGGCTCGGGTTGCCCGTCGGGTTGGTGAGTTCGTGGGTCAGGGTCATGCCGAGGCGTTCCGCCACCGCCGCCGAGCGGGTGTTGCGGGCGTCGATCATCGCTACGACGCGGCTCAGGCCCGACTGGCGGACCCGGTCCAGGGTGGCCAGGGCGGCGGCGTACGCGTAGCCCTTGCCCCAGTGGGCGCGGCCCAGGCGCCAGCCGATCTCCGTCTCGCCGACCGGGCCCCAGGGCTTGGTCTCCGGCCACGGCTGGGCGCCGGCGAAGCCGGCCACCTCGCCGTCCGGGCCGAGGAGCGTCCACAGGCAGTAGCCCAGCTGGGCGTCGTGCATCCGCTGGCGCGCGGTGAGTTCGACGTACGCCGAGAGCTCGGCGGGCCCGCCCAGGAACTCCATGACGTCGGGGTCGTCGAAGACCCGGTGCCAGTCATGGGCGTCCTCGTGCGTGGGCACCCGCAGCCGCACGTCGGGCAGCGGCCGGGTCGGCGAGGTCGGCGAGCTTGTCATCAGGTGGCCCTTCGGTTCGCGATCTCTCTCGCTGCATAGACTGCACACGTCCGGTGCCGATTGGGCACCCCTTATCGAGCCGTCGGGAGACCCCGCAGTGACCGAGCCGCTCTCCGAACACACCGCGGACGTGATCGTCGTCGGGGCCGGACCCGCCGGCTCCACCACCGCCTACTACCTGGCCAAGGCCGGTCTGGACGTGCTGCTGCTGGAGAAGACGGCGTTCCCGCGCGAGAAGGTGTGCGGCGACGGGCTGACCCCGCGGGCGACCAAGCAGCTGGTGGCGATGGGGATCGACATCTCCGAAGAGGCCGGCTGGCTGCGCAACAAGGGCCTGCGCATCATCGGCGGCGGACAGCGGCTCCAGCTGGACTGGCCCGAGCTGGCCTCCTTCCCCGACTACGGACTCGTGCGCAAGCGCGACGACTTCGACGAGACCCTCGCCCGGCAGGCGCAGAAGGCCGGCGCCCGGCTGCACGAGCGCTGCAACGTCGGCGAGCCGATCCGCGACGCCCGCACCGGGCACATCACGGGCGTGCACGCCAAGCTCGGCGAGGAGAAGACCCCGGTCACCTTCCACGCCCCCTTGGTGGTCGCCGCCGACGGCAACTCCTCCCGCCTGTCGCTGGCCATGGGCCTGCACCGGCGCGAGGACCGCCCGATGGGCGTGGCCGTGCGGACCTACTTCACCTCCCCCCGGCACGACGACGACTACCTGGAGTCCTGGCTGGAGCTGTGGGACCGGCGCGGCCCGCAGGACCGGCTGCTGCCCGGCTACGGCTGGATCTTCGGCATGGGCGACGGCACGTCCAACGTGGGCCTCGGCATCCTCAACTCCTCCTCCGCCTTCCGCGAGCTGGACTGGCGCGAGGTGCTCAAGGCGTGGTGCGCGTCCATGCCCGAGGACTGGGGCTACACCCCCGAGAACATGACGCAGCCGATCCGCGGCGCGGCCCTGCCGATGGCCTTCAACCGGCAGCCGCACTACACCAAGGGCCTGCTGCTCGTCGGTGACGCGGGCGGGCTCGTCAACCCGTTCAACGGCGAGGGCATCGCCTACGCGATGGAGTCCGGCAAGATCGCCGCCGACGTCGTCGTCCAGGCGCACGCCCGGGCCACCCCGGCGCAGCGCGAGCTGGCCCTGCACAGCTACCCGAAGGTGCTCAAGGAGACCTACGGCGGCTACTACTCGCTCGGCCGCGCCTTCGTGAAGCTGATCGGCAACCCGAAGGTCATGAAGATCGCGACCCAGCGCGGCCTGACCCACCCGGTGCTCATGCGGTTCACGCTGAAGATGCTGGCCAACCTGACCGACCCGACGGGCGGCGACGCGATGGACCGCATCATCAACGGGCTGTCCAAGATGGCCCCGCGCGCCTGAGCCGCCCCCGTCATTTCAGCCCCCTCGGTCAGCCGCCTCGGCAGGCCTTCCTGCGCCGGGGCCGGCGGACCACCGCCTCGGACCAGCTGACCGGGACGTCGCCGGCGAACAGGCAGAGGCCGTCGCGCAGTTCCTCGCCGACGAGGATCTCGCCGGGCCGGTGGGTGACGTACTCGTGGCGGCGTCCGTCGCGCAGGGTCACCCACAGGGCCCGGTGCTGCGCGTATCCGGTGTTCCGGGCGTTCCGGGCGTTCCCGGTGTTCTTGGCATTCCCGGCGGTCCCGGCGCCGGGCTCCCGGCCGTCCCGCCGCAGCTCGACGGTGCCGATCTCGACCTCGCGTATGTCGCGCCAGGCGGCGTGGAAACGGTCCGCCAGGTGCAGACCGGAGGCGTCGGCGCGGACCAGGGGGCGCAGGGCGGCCAGGACGCAGCCCGCGGTCAGTACGAGGCCGCAGAGCAGGGCGAGCAGGGACATGCCCCAGCCGCCCAGCAGCATCTCCAGGTCGAACCCGCGGGACCACGGGCGGGTGGTCGTCAGCAGCCAGCCGCCGAAGGCGAGGAAGCCGAGCCCGAGCGCGGCGAAGAGCCCGACCCCCTCGGCGTAGACCTCGTACGAGTCCGGGTCCGAGTGCGGGTCCCCGTACGAATCCCCGCGCGCGTCCCCGTACGGGCCCCGGCCGGGCGCCGAGTCCGGTATGTCCATGTGCCCACCCCTTCCCTCAGGATGGTAGGGCCTGCGGCCGGGCACGGCGAAGGGCCGGTACTCCACCCCCGAGCGGGGGAGTACCGGCCCTTCGTGGACCATCGGCCGGATCGGCCGGATCAGAGCACGCGGACGGCGCCCGTGGGCGGGTCGTAGCTCAGGGAGCGCTCGACGACGCCGGTGCTGGGGTTCTGCGCGCCGATGAACTTGCCGCCGCCGGAGTAGATGGCGACGTGGTAGGCGCTGCCCTTGCTGCCCCAGTACAGGATGTCACCCGGCTGCAGGGAGCTCAGCGACACCGAGGTGCCGAACGAGGACTGCGGGCCCGAGGTGCGCGGCAGGGTGATGCCGGCCTGGCGGTACGCGGCCTGCACCAGGCCGGAGCAGTCCCACGAGCCGGGGCCGGTACCGCCGAGGACGTAGGCCTTGCCGACCTGCGCGCGGGCGAAGTTCAGGATGGCGGCGGCGGAGCCGGTCGCCGGGGCCTTCACGGAGCTGGGCGTGGAGGCGGTGGAGCCGGAGCCCGTGCCGGAGGAGCCGGACAGCGAGGTGCGGCCCGAGTCGCGGGAGGCGCGCGTGGCGGTCTCCAGGCGGTCGGCCTCCTCCTTCGCCTTCTTCTCGGCGTCGGCCTTCTTCTGGGCGTCCTCCTTGGCCTTCTTGGCCTCGGCGGCGGCGCCCGTGCGGGCGCTCTCCTCCAGGGTGTTGAGCTCACCCTGCAGGGCAGCCGCGCGGGAGTTGTCCGCGGCCTTGGTGACGGCGGAGGAGACCTCGGAGCTCAGGTCCAGGTCCAGGACCGGCATCTCGAGGGTCTCGGTCACGGGCTCGGCAGCGGGGGTTGCGCTCGCCGTGCCGGCCATCGCCAGGGTGCTGAGAACGCCACCGGCAACTCCGGCGCGGACCGCGAGCTTCGAGGCGCTGCGACGGGGCTTCCGGTGGCTGGGTATGTGAGCGGAGTGGGACATGGGTCAACCGCTATCAGGGTGCCGGGGTTCGCTTCAAGAAACGTGGTCTGCGCCACAGTTGGGCCGGAGCGGCGCCAATCGGACACGCCGCAGACTTTATTGACGCCGTAACGGGCGAATCGGACACCCCTCCGCAGGGCTGTGATCACGGACTTTCCGAATTAAGTCCGTTTTGGCCGGGGCTTACCATCACCCCGCACAGATGGCCAAGCCCGCTTTCCGGGGCCCGTCCGGGGTGTGGTGCAGGTCACAGAATCGTCTCGCCGTGTCGGCGCCGTGTCGGCGCTGTGATGCCGCCGTGAGCCTGCCGTGAGCCCGCTGTGGCGCCGCCGTGGCCGGGCCGTGATCTTCCCTGGCGACCATCACGCCTCCCGACGCCCCCTCGGCGCCTCCGCCGGCACCTCCCTCGGCGCCCTGTCGACACTCCCCTCGGCGCCCGCCGACGCCCCCTCGGCACACCTCCCTCGGCTCCCCTCCGACGCCCACCCGAGCCCCCCTCGGCACCCCCCGACGAGCTCGTGAACGGATGCACGCGTCCACCGCCGTCCCGGCGCCCTCCCTCGCCCGGGTGAGGCGGATGTCCATATCACGCGCATTAGACTGGAAACAAATTTGCCTGCACGTGCCATCGTTTGATAGTGCGAGACGCCCCCTACCAGGGGTAACGGACCTGGATGTCACCTTTGGTGATCATGCGGATGCTTCGCGTACGTAGATCACCACTCATCGGACTTCATGATCGTTCGTCAGGTGGTGGAGATCACAAACTCGTTGTTGTTACCCGTGTCGCAGATCACAGACCGGCGGGCATAGGATGCGCAGCAGTCCGGCTTGTGAACTGCCTCACATGTGCGCGATCTTCGCGGGGCGGGATGCACTCCGGCGCAGCGGTCCAACGGTCAAGGACGACTGGAAGGAGCGAGGAGCGTGAATGCCTACGCGCCCATCCTCGTGCTCGGCGCCCTCGGGGCAGGGTTTGCGATCTTCTCCGTGGTCATGGCCACGCTGATCGGCCCCAAGCGGTACAACCGGGCGAAGCTCGAAGCCTACGAGTGCGGCATCGAACCGACCCCGCACCCGGCGGGCGGCGGCCGCTTCCCCATCAAGTACTACCTGACGGCGATGCTCTTCATCGTCTTCGACATCGAGATCGTCTTCCTCTACCCCTGGGCCGTCACGTTCGACGCCCTGGGGATCTTCGGGCTCGTCGAGATGCTGCTCTTCGTGCTCACCGTCTTCGTCGCCTACGCGTACGTATGGCGGCGCGGCGGCCTGGAATGGGACTGAGGGGCTGAGTTTTCCATGGGACTGGAAGAGAAGCTGCCGAGCGGCTTCCTGCTGACCACCGTCGAACAGGCCGCGGGCTGGGTGCGCAAGTCATCCGTCTTCCCCGCCACCTTCGGCCTGGCCTGCTGCGCCATCGAGATGATGACGACCGGTGCCGGCCGCTACGACCTCGCGCGCTTCGGCATGGAGGTCTTCCGCGGCTCACCGCGCCAGGCGGACCTGATGATCGTCGCCGGCCGGGTCAGCCAGAAGATGGCGCCGGTGCTGCGCCAGGTCTACGACCAGATGCCCGAGCCGAAGTGGGTCATCTCGATGGGCGTGTGCGCCTCCTCGGGCGGCATGTTCAACAACTACGCGATCGTCCAGGGCGTCGACCACGTCGTCCCGGTGGACATCTACCTGCCCGGCTGCCCGCCCCGCCCCGAGATGCTGATGGACGCGATCCTCAAGCTCCACCAGAAGATCCAGTCCTCCAAGCTCGGCGTGAACCGGGAAGAGGCGGCCCGCGAGGCGGAGGAGGCGGCCCTCAAGGCCCTCCCCACCATCGAGATGAAGGGGCTGCTCCGGTGAGCGAGACCCAGAAGCCGGGGAACGGCACCCCGGAGAACGCAGGCGACGGAACGCCGGAGAACGCAGGCAACGGAACCCCGGAGAACGCCGGCAACGGCACCGACGTCCCCGCCCCGCGGGGCGGCTCCGGCGCCGAGGTCATCGGCGTCCGCAAGGGCATGTTCGGCGCCGAGAAGGGCGGCGACACCAGCGGCTACGGCGGCCTGGTCCGCCCGCTGGTCCTGCCCGGCGCCTCCGCCCGGCCGTACGGTTCGTACTTCGACGAGGTCGCCGACGAGCTCGAAGGCGCCCTGGAGGAGCAGGGGCTCCTCCCCGCCAACGCGATCGAGAAGACCGTCGTCGACCGGGGCGAGATCACCTTCCACATCGCCCGCGAGCACCTCGTCCGCGTCGCCCGCACCCTGCGCGACGACCCGGCCCTGCGCTTCGAGCTGTGCACGGGCGTCTGCGGAGTGCACTTCCCCCACGACAAGGGCCGGGAGCTGCACGCCGTCTACCACCTGCGCTCGATCACCCACGGGCGGCTGATCCGGCTGGAGGTCGCGGCCCCGGACGCCGACCCGCACATCCCCTCGCTGGTCTCCGTCTACCCGACCAACGACTGGCACGAGCGGGAGGCGTACGACTTCTTCGGCCTGGTCTTCGACGGCCACCCGGCCCTCACCCGGATCATGATGCCGGACGACTGGCAGGGCTTCCCGCAGCGCAAGGACTACCCGCTCGGCGGCATTCCCGTCGAGTACAAGGGCGCCCAGATCCCGGCTCCCGACCAGCGGAGGTCGTACAGCTGATGTCCACCACCCCGAACCACGAGGCGGCCTCCCGGGAGACGACCGAGGGCACCGTCTACACCATCACCGGCGGGGACTGGGACGAGATCGTCCGGTCCGCGGCCAAGGCGGACGACGA
Source organism: Streptomyces bambusae (assembly GCF_019400985.1). Lineage (GTDB taxonomy): Bacteria > Actinomycetota > Actinomycetes > Streptomycetales > Streptomycetaceae > Streptomyces > Streptomyces bambusae_A. Next base: position 4,875 of record NZ_WTFF01000065.1, on the reverse strand, counting down.
GCGGATCGTCGTCAACATGGGCCCCCAGCACCCGTCCACCCACGGAGTGCTCCGGCTGATCCTGGAGATCGAGGGCGAGACGGTCACCGAGGCCCGCTGCGGCATCGGCTACCTGCACACCGGCATCGAGAAGAACCTCGAATTCCGGAACTGGACGCAGGGCACCACCTTCGTGACGCGCATGGACTACCTGACGCCGTTCTTCAACGAGACGGCGTACTGCCTGGGCGTGGAGAAGCTGCTCGGCATCACCGACCAGATCCCCGACCGAGCCACCGTCATCCGCGTCCTGATGATGGAGCTCAACCGGCTCTCCTCGCACCTGGTGTGCATCGCCACCGGCGGCATGGAGCTGGGCGCGACCACGATCATGATCTACGGCTTCCGCGACCGCGAACTGATCCTCGACATCTACGAGATGATCACCGGCCTGCGCATGAACCACGCGTACGTCCGCCCCGGCGGCCTCGCCCAGGACCTGCCCCCGGGCGCCGTGGAGAAGCTCCGCGAGTTCGTGAAGACCTTCAAGAGGAACCTGCCGGAGTACGACAAGCTCGCCACCGGCAACCCGATCTTCAAGGCCCGTATGCAGGACGTGGGCTACCTGGACCTGGCCGGCTGCATGGCCCTGGGCGCCACCGGCCCCATCCTGCGCTCCGCCGGCCTGCCGCACGACCTGCGCAAGTCCGACCCGTACTGCGGCTACGAGACGTACGAGTTCGACGTGCCGACCGCCGAGACCTGCGACTCCTACGGGCGCTTCCTGATCCGCCTGGAGGAGATGCGCCAGAGCGTCCGGATCATCGAGCAGTGCCTGGACCGGCTGGCGCCCGGCCCGGTCATGGTCGCCGACAAGAAGATCGCCTGGCCGGCGCAGCTCGCCATGGGCCCCGACGGCCTCGGCAACTCCCTCGACCACATCAGGAACATCATGGGCACCTCCATGGAGGCCCTCATCCACCACTTCAAGCTGGTGACCGAGGGCTTCCGGGTGCCGGTCGGCCAGGCCTACGCGGCCGTCGAGTCCCCCAAGGGCGAGCTCGGCGTCCACGTCGTCTCCGACGGCGGCACCCGTCCCTACCGGGTCCACTTCCGCGACCCGTCCTTCACCAACCTGCAGGCCATGGCCGCGATGTGCGAGGGCGGCCAGGTCGCCGACGTCATCGTCGCCGTCGCCTCCATCGACCCCGTGATGGGAGGCGTCGACCGATGACAACCGTGCCTGCTCGGGGGGAGACCCCCGAACCCCGTGTCCCGCTCGGCATGCCGCAGCTCCCGGCCCCGGACTTCCCGGCGGAGGTCCGCGCCCGGCTGGAGGCGGACGCGAAGGAGGTCGTCGCCCGCTACCCCGACAGCCGGTCCGCGCTGCTGCCGCTGCTGCACCTGGTGCAGGCGGAGGAAGGTCACGTCACCCGCACCGGCATGCGCTTCTGCGCCGAGGTGCTGGGCCTGACCACCGCCGAGGTCACCGCCGTCGCCACCTTCTACACGATGTACCGGCGGCGGCCCTCGGGCGACTACCAGGTGGGCGTCTGCACGAACACCCTGTGCGCGGTGATGGGCGGCGACGCCATCTTCGAGGAGCTCAAGGAGCACCTCGGCGTCGGCAACAACGAGACCACCCCCGACGGCAAGGTCACGCTGGAGCACATCGAGTGCAACGCGGCCTGCGACTTCGCCCCCGTGGTGATGGTCAACTGGGAGTTCTTCGACAACCAGACCCCCGAGTCCGCCAAGGACCTCGTCGACGACCTGCGGGCCGGGCGCCCGGTCGAGCCGACCCGGGGCGCACCGCTGTGCACCTTCAAGGAGACCGCCCGCATCCTGGCCGGCTTCCCCGACGAGCGCCCCGGCGCGGTCGAGGCGAGCGGCGGCGCCGGCCCCGCCTCCCTGGTGGGCCTGCGCATCGCGCGCGGCGAGACCCCGCAGGCGTCGATCGTCCACCCGCGCGGTGAGACCGGCACCGAGGGAGGGGAGTGATGACCGTGTCGACTCCACAGGGAAGCCACGGCGGCACCCCCCGGCCGGAGGCCGGCGGAGGCACGAGCCCGGACAAGCTCCTGGCTCCCGTGCTCTCGGCGTTCTGGGACGAACCCCGCTCGTGGACGCTGGAGACCTACCGGCGGCACGAGGGCTACGAGGGCCTGCGCAAGGCGCTCGCGATGTCGCCGGACGACCTCATCGCCTACGTCAAGGACTCGGGCCTGCGCGGCCGCGGCGGCGCGGGCTTCCCCACCGGAATGAAGTGGCAGTTCATCCCGCAGGGCGACAACAAGCCGCACTACCTCGTCGTCAACGCCGACGAGTCCGAGCCGGGCACCTGCAAGGACATCCCCCTCCTCTTCGCCAACCCGCACTCCCTCATCGAAGGCATCGTCATCGCCTGCTACGCCATCCGCTCGCAGCACGCCTTCATCTACCTGCGCGGCGAGGTCGTGCCGGTGCTGCGCCGCCTGCACGAGGCGGTGCGCGAGGCGTACGAGGCCGGCTACCTCGGCAAGGACATCCTCGGCAGCGGGCTCGACCTCGACCTCACCGTGCACGCCGGCGCCGGCGCCTACATCTGCGGTGAGGAGACCGCCCTCCTCGACTCCCTCGAAGGCCGGCGCGGACAGCCCCGGCTGCGTCCCCCCTTCCCCGCGGTCGAAGGCCTCTACGCCTGCCCCACTGTGGTGAACAACGTCGAGTCGATCGCGTCGGTTCCCGCGATCCTGAACCGGGGCAAGGACTGGTTCAAGTCGATGGGGACGGAGAAGTCCCCCGGCTTCACCCTCTACTCGCTCTCCGGGCACGTCGCCAATCCCGGCCAGTACGAGGCCCCGCTCGGCATCACCCTGCGCCAGCTGCTCGACATGAGCGGCGGCATGCGCCCGGGCCACCGGCTGAAGTTCTGGACCCCGGGCGGCTCCTCCACCCCCATGTTCACCGACGAGCACCTCGACGTACCGCTGGACTACGAGGGCGTGGGCGCGGCCGGCTCGATGCTGGGCACCAAGGCCCTGCAGTGCTTCGACGAGACCACGTGCGTGGTGCGGGCCGTGACCCGGTGGACCGAGTTCTACGCCCACGAGTCCTGCGGCAAGTGCACGCCGTGCCGCGAAGGCACGTACTGGCTGGTCCAGCTGATGCGCGACATCGAGGCCGGCAAGGGCGTCATGTCCGACCTCGACAAGCTGAACGACATCGCCGACAACATCAACGGCAAGTCCTTCTGCGCGCTCGGCGACGGCGCGGCCAGCCCCATCTTCTCCTCGCTGAAGTACTTCCGCGAGGAGTACGAGCAGCACATCACGGGCAAGGGCTGCCCCTTCGACCCCAGGAAGTCGACCCTCTGGGCCGACACGGAGGTGAACGCATGACCGTCGCCACGAACGCGCCCGCCGGGGGCGGCGAGGCGGCCCCGCCGCCCGAGGACCTGGTCACCCTGACCATCGACGGCGTCGAACTGTCGGTGCCCAAGGGCACCCTCGTCATCCGGGCGGCCGAGCAGATCGGCGTCGAGATCCCCCGGTTCTGCGACCACCCGCTGCTCGACCCGGCCGGCGCCTGCCGGCAGTGCATCGTCGAGGTGGAGGGCCAGCGCAAGCCGATGGCGTCCTGCACCATCACCTGCACCGACGGGATGGTGGTCAAGACCCAGCTCACCTCGCAGGTCGCCGACAAGGCCCAGCGCGGGGTGATGGAGCTGCTGCTCATCAACCACCCGCTGGACTGCCCGGTCTGCGACAAGGGCGGCGAGTGCCCGCTGCAGAACCAGGCGATGTCCCACGGCAACGCCGAGTCCCGCTTCGAGGGCAGGAAGCGCACCTACGAGAAGCCGGTGCAGATCTCGGCGCAGGTCCTGCTGGACCGCGAGCGGTGCGTGCTGTGCGCGCGCTGCACCCGCTTCTCCAACCAGGTGGCGGGCGACCCGATGATCGAGCTGCTGGAGCGCGGCGCGCTGCAGCAGGTGGGCACCGGCGAGGGCGACCCCTTCGAGTCGTACTTCTCCGGCAACACCATCCAGATCTGCCCGGTGGGCGCCCTGACCTCGGCCGCCTACCGCTTCCGCTCCCGCCCCTTCGACCTGGTCTCCTCCCCGAGCGTGTGCGAGCACTGCGCGGGCGGCTGCGCGACCCGCACCGACCACCGCCGGGGCAAGGTGCTGCGCCGGCTGGCGGCGGAGGACCCGCAGGTCAACGAGGAGTGGATCTGCGACAAGGGGCGGTTCGCCTTCCGCTACGCCCAGCGCCCGGACCGGCTGACCAAGCCGCTGGTCCGTGACAAGGCCGGGGTGCTCCAGGAGGCGAGCTGGCCGGAGGCGCTGGAGGCGGCGGCCCGCGGCCTGACCGCCGCGCGCACCGGAGGTGCCGGTGCCGGGGTCCTGGCCGGCGGCCGGCTGCCCGTGGAGGACGCCTACGCCTACGCCAAGTTCGCCCGGGTCGTCCTCGACACCAACGACGTCGACTTCCGCGCCCGCGTGCACAGCACCGAGGAGGCCGACTTCCTCGCCGCCACGGTGGCGGGCCGCGGCGTCGACCTCGACGGCGGGGGAGTCACGTACGCCTCGCTGGAGGCGGCGCCGGCCGTCCTGCTCGTCGGGATCGAGGCGGAGGAGGAGGCCCCCGGGGTCTTCCTGCGGCTGCGAAAGGCCCACCGCAAGCACCGGCAGCGGACGTTCGCGCTGGCACCGTTCGCCACCCGCGGCCTGGTCAAGGCCGGCGGCACCCTGCTGGCCGCGGCCCCCGGGACCGAACCGGAGTGGCTGGACGCACTGGCCTCCCGGACCGGCCTGGAGCAGGGCGGCGAGGAGGCCGCCGACGCGCTGCGCCGGCCCGGCGCGGTCGTCGTCGTCGGCGAGCGGCTCGCGGGCGTGCCCGGCGCGCTGACCGCCGC
>NZ_WTFF01000649.1 GCF_019400985.1 Streptomyces bambusae | reverse complement strand
CGAAGTCGTAACAAGGTAGCCGTACCGGAAGGTGCGGCTGGATCACCTCCTTTCTAAGGAGCACAGCACCGCTTGCGAGCGAATGTCTCGCACGGTCAGCTCATGGGTGGAACGTTGATTAGTTGGCGTGAGTGACCTGAAGGTTCTCCTAGTACTGCTTCGGCGTGGAACGGATGGACGTGGATGGGACTCACGCTTGGCACGTTGTTGGGTCCTGAGGGTACGGCCGATTCGGCTGGACCTTCGACGCCGGCCCCAGTGAACTCGCCAGGTTGTCTGGTGGGGTGATGGGTGGCTGGTCGTTGCTTGAGAACTACACAGTGGACGCGAGCATCTGTGGCCAAGTTTTTAAGGGCGCACGGTGGATGCCTTGGCACCAGGAACCGATGAAGGACGTGGGAGGCCGCGATAGGCCCCGGGGAGCTGTCAACCGAGCTTTGATCCGGGGGTGTCCGAATGGGGAAACCCGGCAGTCGTCATGGGCTGTCACCCGCTGCTGAACACATAGGCAGTGTGGAGGGAACGAGGGGAAGTGAAACATCTCAGTACCCTCAGGAAGAGAAAACAACCGTGATTCCGGGAGTAGTGGCGAGCGAAACCGGATGAGGCCAAACCGTATGCGTGTGAGACCCGGCAGGGGTTGCGCATGCGGGGTTGTGGGAATGAGCTTTCACGGTCTGCCGGCTGTGAGGCGAGTCAGAAACCGTTGGTGTAGTCGAAGGACATGCGAAAGGTCCGGCGTAGAGGGTAAGACCCCCGTAGACGAAACATCAGCGGCTTGCTTGCTCATCTCCCAAGTAGCACGGGGCCCGAGAAATCCCGTGTGAATCTGGCGGGACCACCCGCTAAGCCTAAATATTCCCTGGTGACCGATAGCGGATAGTACCGTGAGGGAATGGTGAAAAGTACCGCGGGAGCGGAGTGAAATAGTACCTGAAACCGTGTGCCTACAAGCCGTGGGAGCGTCGGACGTGCTTGCACGTCTCGTGACTGCGTGCCTTTTGAAGAATGAGCCTGCGAGTTAGCGGTGTGTAGCGAGGTTAACCCGTGTGGGGAAGCCGTAGCGAAAGCGAGTCCGAACAGGGCGATCGAGTTGCACGCTCTAGACCCGAAGCGGAGTGATCTAGCCATGGGCAGGTTGAAGCGGAGGTAAGACTTCGTGGAGGACCGAACCCACCAGGGTTGAAAACCTGGGGGATGACCTGTGGTTAGGGGTG
>NZ_WTFF01000648.1 GCF_019400985.1 Streptomyces bambusae | reverse complement strand
GGCGGGCGCGGCTCCGGGGACCGGCCTCCCGGTGGCGCGGGCGGCGGCCCTGCTCCCGGGCGGGCTGGGCCCGTGTCTGGGCCCTGAATGCCCGCCCGACCACCTCGACCCGCACACCGGCCCCGCGCTGGGCCGGGACGCCGGGATCAACATCTTCGTCGGCGGGGACTTCCGGGTCCGCGAGCGGTCCGCCGGGGCCGAGGGCCGGGTCGTCGTCCTCGGCGACTTCGACCAGGACACGGCGGGCGGGGCCGGCCAGGTCTACAACGTGGGCATCGTCGGCTCCGGTTCCCAGGTCCAGCCCCCGCCCGGCTCCGACTTCCTCACCACCGGCGGTTCCGTCGCCGTCGCCGCGGGCGAGCGGCTGCTCGCCGACGGCGGCACCCTGCGGCACGCCGGCGCGCGCCGCGGCGCCGTCGGCGCGACCACCGTCGTGCGGGACACGGCCGCCACCGACCGGTACGCCGCCCTGCGCGACCAGCTCAGCACGGCCAGCGAGTGCTACGCCCGGCCGGGCGGGACGCCGCGGACCGCCACCGGGACCGTGGCCGGCAACCGCTACGAGACCGTCTTCACCGGGGACGGCACCTCCGCGCTCCAGGTGTTCAACGTCGACGCCGACATCGCCGCCCCGGGCCGCACCCAGCAGGGCATCCGCTTCGACCGCATCCCGCGCGGCGCCACGATCCTGGTGAACGTCCTCGGCGCCGACCGGGCCGTCGTCACGTACAGCGGCGAGCAGACCTACCGGCACCGGCTGCTGTGGAACTTCCCCGACGCGACCGCCGTGGGGCTGCACGGCACCGGCCAGTTCCAGGGCGCCGTACTCGTCGGCGACCAGGCCTCCGAGACCACGGTCACCCTGCCCGGCTTCAACGGCCGCTTCTTCAGCGCCGGCTCCCTGACCCACACCAGCGCCGCCGGGGGCGGGGGCGGCCAGGCGTTCCACGCCTACCCGTTCACCGGAGACCTGCCGGAGTGCGGCCGCCAACCGCAGCCGGTGACCGGCGACATCGCCGTGCTCAGGGCGGACGGGGAGGGCCGGCCGCGGGCCCGTGCCCGGTTCGAGCCGTGGCGGGAGGCCGGGAGCACCGCCGGCAGGCCGCCGCACGAGCCCGGCCACCACGGCAGGCCGCCGCACGCGGGGCCCGGCCACCTGAAGCCGGGGCCGCACAAGCCCGCGTACGATCCTCCGCGCAAGCCCGGTACCGGCGCGCCGCGGCCGCAC
>NZ_WTFF01000647.1 GCF_019400985.1 Streptomyces bambusae | reverse complement strand
GGCGACGTAGCCGGCGGCCGTGGCGGCGGCCAGCGCGTCGGCGGTCAGCAGCGGGGCGATCCCCGCGTGGCGGCGGACCCGGTGCGGCCGTGCGGCGACCCGGGCGCCTTCGGCCTTGGGGCCGCGCGGGGGGTGGATGGCGGTCACCGAACGGCGGACGGCGGTGGTGGAGGCAGGTCCCCCGGCGGGTGCGGAAGCGGCTCCGGCGGCGGGTACGCCGCCGTTCCGCCCGGGGTGCGGGGCGTGTGCGCTGTCCATCGTCATCGGCTGATGCGCTCCTGGTTCAAGGGCTGGGGGTCCGGGTCCCCCCGGTGCAGCCAAGGGGTGGGCCTGCCCAGCAGTTCCTGGTACAGGCCGGTGACCGCGTCCGTGGTCCGCCGCACGTCGAACTCGGTCCGCACGTACTGCCCGGCCTGCTCCCCGAGTTCGGCGAGCAGCCGCGGTGCGGGGAGCAGCCGGCCCAGCGCCCCGGCCAGCGCCGCCGGGTCCTCCGGGCGGACCAGGCAGTGCCGGCCGTGGCCGGGCGGCAGGCTCTCCCTGGCGCCGCTGACGTCGGAGACCAGGACCGGGCGGCCGCACGCCATGGCCTCCAGCGGGGCGAGCGCCATGCCTTCCCACCGCGACGGCAGTACAACGAGATCGGCGGCCCGAAGCCACGGTCGGATGTCGGCGGCGGCTCCCGCGAAGAGCACCCCGGGCGGGGCCGACCGGCGCAGCCGTTCGGTGTCCGGACCGTCCCCGACCAGGGCGAGCCGGGCGCCGGGGACGGTGGCGCGCACCTGCGGCCAGGCGCCCAGCAGGATGTCCTGGCCCTTCTGCTGGCACAGCCGTCCTACGCACACGGCGAGCGGCCCGTCGCCGCGGAAGGCGGCGGGCAGCGGGAGTCCGGCGCGGGCCAGCGCCTTGTCGTGGTCGGGGTCCGGGCCGCCGGGACGGAAGTGGCCGAGGTCGACGCCGTTGCGGACGACCGCCCAGCGGGCGGCGATGCCGGCGGCCTCGCCCGCGCGCCGCTCGGCCTCGCTGACGCAGAGCACCCGGTCGGCCCAACGGGCGCCGTACCGCTCCCATCTGAGGGCGAGTGCCCCGGTGGTCCCGCCGACCGCGTCGAAGGACCAGGCGTGCGGCTGGAAGACCGTGGGCAGCGAGCCGCGTACGGCGAGCCGCCCGGCGAGGCCCGCCTTGGCGCTGTGGGCGTGCAGCAGTGCCGGGCGGACCCGGCGGACCAGCCGGGCGG
>NZ_WTFF01000646.1 GCF_019400985.1 Streptomyces bambusae | reverse complement strand
GCTCGGCGCGCCGCTTGCGCAGGGCGCGGACCAGGGTCCGGGCCGCGGCCGCCGCCGGCTTGGGCTTCGACGGGTCGGACGCGCCGGACCCGGCCCGGGTTCCGGACCCGGACCCGGACCCGTCCGCACCTTTCGCCGCGGCCCCGTCCCCGTCCTCGTCCTCGTCCCTGTCCGCCTCGGGCGGCCGGAACTCCGGGTACTCGATGCCGCCCGCGAAGCCCTCGACCTCGATACGCGGGCGGGCGCTCCCGTACGGGCTCTTCGACACCCGCCACCAGTCCGGCTCCGGCCCGCCGTCCGCCGGCCCTAGCTCGTCCAGCCCCGCCATGTGCGGCGGGGCGCCCCCGGAGCGCTGCGGCGGCACGGGCGGGGGCTGCTTGCGCAGGGGGTTGCGGCCCCGCTGGACGGGTACGGACGGCGCGGCGGGCTCCGCGGGCGCCGGGTGCCGCGCGGCCGACGACGCCGAGCGGGCGGAAAGGGCCGCGTGTTCGTCGAGGATCTGCTCCGGCGTGCCGAGCCGGTCGAGGATCTGCCGCACGGACGCCTCGGTCTCCGGCTCGAACCGGGCGCGCCGCCGGTCGATCTCGTCCCGCAGCCCCGCCACGAGCCGCATCCGGTCGCCGGAGGGCATCTGCCGGCGCTGGGCCAGATCGCCGACCTGGCTCAGATACGCGTAGACCAGTTGGTCGCTCTCGATCCCCACGCCCGGCTCCTCCCGTACCGCCCTCCCGTACCGCCTTCCGAAAGGTAGCGCGTGCGCCCGTGGAGCGGCCGCGGGCACAGCGGATAACGTTGGCCGGATGGCGACGGGCCGAGGCGACCAGGAGGCGAACGTGGCTGAGGCAAGCACCGCGGGGAGCGCGGCCCCGCGCTCCCTCGCCGAGGCGCTGCGCGCCCGGGACGACGCGTCGCTCGGCGCCCTGCTCCACTCCCGGCCGGACCTGCTCAGCCCGGTGCCGGGCGACATCACCCAGCTCGCCACCCGGGCGGGGACCCGCGCCTCGGTGGTCCGCGCCCTGGACCACCTCGACCGCTTCGCCCTCCAGACGGCCGAGGCCCTGGCCGTGGCCCCGGACCCCTGCGACTACGCCACCCTCGAAGCCCTCCTGACCGGCACGGATCCCCTGCCGCCCACCGCCGGCACGGATCCGCTTCCGCCCGCCGCCGGCACCGCCGCGGACCCCGCCGCCCCCGAGGCATCGGCCGCGCCGACAGGCGCCGCGCCCGGCGGGACCGGGGGGACCGGC
>NZ_WTFF01000645.1 GCF_019400985.1 Streptomyces bambusae | reverse complement strand
CGACCCCGTCGCCCGCGCCGCCTTCGACCGGGCCGGCCGCGCCCTGGCCGCCGCGATCGCGGCGACCGCGACACTGGTCGAGACGGACATCGCGGTCATCGGCGGCGGCGTCGCGGCAGCCGGCGACATCCTGTTCACGCCGGTCCGCACGCATCTGGCGGAGTACGCCACGCTCTCCTTCGTCGACGGCCTGACGGTCACCCCGGCCACCCTCGGCACGGACGCGGGCCTCATCGGCGCGGCCGCCGCGGCCACGATGCTCCTGACGCGCTGACGCGCTCCCTGTGTGGTTACCGTGGCCACCGCCACCGGCCTGAACCCCTACTCGGCGAGCTTCCGGCTCCCGCCGAGGGTCCCGCGGGACGCGGGCTTCGGGGCCGCGCCCACCCGCGGCAGGCGCCGCGCCTTGCCGAGCAGGCCTCCGGGCTTGACGCCGTGACGCGGTGTCACGGTGACCCGGTGACGGCGTGACGGCGTGATGCTGTGACGCGGTGACGGCGTCACGCGCTCCCTGGTGTGGCCACCGTGGTCACCGCACCGGCCTGAAGCCCTGCTCGGTGAGCTTTCGGCTCCCGCCGCTGGTTCCGCGGGATGCGGGCTCGGGGCCGGGCCCACCCGCGGCAGGTGCCCGTGGCTTGCCGAGCGGGCCTCCGGGCTTGACGCCGTGACGCGGTGTCACGGTGACCCGGTGACGGCGTGACGGCGTGATGCTGTGACGCGGTGACGGTGTCACGCGCTCCCTGGTGTGGCCCACCGTGGTCACCGCCACCGGCCTGAAGCCTTACTCGGCGAGCTTCCGGCTCCCGCCGAGGGTTCCGCGGGACGCGGGCTTCGGGGCCGCGCCCATCCGCGGCAGGCGCCGTGGTTCGCCGAGCAGGCCTCCGGGCGGTGACTCGGTGACGGCGTGACGGCGTGACGGCGTGATGCTGTGAGGCCCTGACGCCGTCACGCGCTTCCTGGTGTGGCCACCGTGGTCACCGCCACCGGCCTGAAGCCCTACTTGGTGAGCTTTCGGCTCCCGCCGAGGGTCCCGTGGGACGCGGGCTTCGGGGCCGCGCCCACCCGCGACAGGCGCCCGTGGCTCGCCGAGCGGGCCTCCAGCTCCCGTCAGGGGTGCCACCAGGCCGCTGGGCCATCAGGCCGCGCCGGCGCCATCGGGCCACCAGGCCGGTGGGCCGCGCGGGTCCGCCGGAGGCACCCGTGCCCCCGTCCGCGCTGCCGGGCGGACCTGGCGGCAGCCCGGTGCGGAT
>NZ_WTFF01000644.1 GCF_019400985.1 Streptomyces bambusae | reverse complement strand
CGGCCCGGCTTGATGCCCCGCGGCAGCAACGGCTCAAGCCGGGCCCACTGCCCATTCGTCAGATCCCCACGTCCCACAGGACGTGATCATCAACGAACAAGATCCACTTTCGCAACAGACCCTAGGCGCCCGGGACGGCCGAGGGGCCTGGGCCGGAGCCCCCGCCCGTGGCCAGGGCGATGCCCAGTGGCGTCCGCTCGTACAGCACCTGGTGCCCGCGCCGGTGCGAGTCCAGCAACCCCGCCCCGTACAGGGCCTTCAGGTGTGCCGAGACCGAGGACGGCGCGAGCCCGAGCCGGTGGGCGAGCGCCGTGGTCGACGCCGGTTCGGCCAGCGCGCACAGGACGTCGGCCCGCGCCCGGCCCAGCAACCGGGCGAGCGCCTCGGGGGCCGGTCCGGCCGCGCCGGTCCACAACGCGCCGATCCCGCGCGCCGGGTAGACGACGGTCGGCTGCCACGGCGGGTCGAAGCCGCCGGCCACCTCCGGCCAGACGAAGGCGCTCGGCATCAGCAGCAGGCCCTGACCGCCGAGGGTGCGGTCGTGGTGCGTGGGCCGGTCGATGACGAGCGTGTCGTTCGCCGCGTCCCAACGCAGGGCCGGGTGCAGTCCGTCGAACAGCTCGGCGAGGCCGCCTGCAGCCAGCCGACGGGTGTGGAAGAGGATGTCGGCCTCCAGCAGGGCGCGCAGCCGCGGCCAGTGCGGGGCGACCAGCGTCCGCCAGGCCTGGTCCAGAAGGTCCGTCAGGGTCTCGACGGCACGCTCGGGATCCTTCAGCAGCCGCCTGCCGGTCTCGCTCTCCAGTGCGCCGGGGGTGGACGCCAGTGACAGACGGAGGTCTTCGTGCACCTCCAGCGGGTCGGCGGACCGGATCCGCTCCAGTTCCTCCTCCACCGTCGCGGTCGGCCCGAGCGGGGGCGGGCTGAGGAAGTTGGAGCTGTGCCCGCGGGTGGGCATCAGCGCCCACAGCGGTCGCAGGTCGAGCCGGTCCGCGGCCTCGCGGACCTGCCGTAGCCACGGCAGGTGGTAGCCCTGCCGGTGCGGGCGCAGCAGGGTGCGCACCGCCTCCTGGGTCTCCCACAGCGGCGACACCGCGAACCGGCAGCGCAACAGGTCGTCCGACCCGAACCGGTGGAAGAAGGACACCGGCCGACCCTAGTCGGGACCCGGCGCCGGCATCCATCGAGTTCCGCCGACGCCGACGCCGACGCCGACGGCCGCTGCGCCGGGCCCCCGGCACCGCCTGTCGCCGAGCCGGCCGCCGCCCCCGGCCACCC
>NZ_WTFF01000643.1 GCF_019400985.1 Streptomyces bambusae | reverse complement strand
GGGCAGCGGCGGTGCGGACGGTGCCAACGGCGGTGCGGCCAGCGGCAGCGGCAGCGCGAGCGCGGCCGCCCCGGTGCAGGTCGCCGTGGTCGCGGCGGATCTCGACGACCTCGCCGCCAAGCTGGAGCGGGCCCGCACCTACACCCCGGGTGAGGGCGTCCACGTCCGGGCCGAGGGCGCCGATCCCGGCAGGGTGGCCTTCCTCTTCCCCGGTCAGGGCAGCCAGCGCCCGGGCATGCTCGCCGACCTGTTCATCGCGTTCCCGCGGCTGCGGCAGCTGCTGGACACGGCCCCGGCCCAGGTGACGGCGGCGATGTTCCCGCCCGCCGCCTTCACCGCGCAGGAGCAGTCGGCCCAGCGGGCCGCCGTCACCGACACCCGCGTCGCACAACCCGCGCTGGGCCTCACCGGAGCCGCCGCCCACCAGCTGCTCACCTCGCTCGGGGTACGGCCGGACTGCACGGCCGGGCACTCGTACGGGGAGCTGACCGCGCTCTGGGCGGCGGGCGCCTTCGACACCGGGACCCTGCTGCGGCTCAGCACCGTACGGGCCGAGGCCGTCCTGGAGGCCGCGGGCGCGGACCCCGGCGCCATGGCCGCGGTCACGGCGGACATCGCTGCCGTACGGGAGACCGCACGGCGCACCGGATGTGTGGTGGCCAACCACAACGCCCCCCGCCAGTGCGTGCTCTCCGGTCCGACCCCGGCTGTCGAGGAGGCGGTACGCGAGCTGCGGGCGCAGGGCCTGGGGGCCGAGCGGATCCCGGTGGCCTGCGCCTTCCACAGCGAGGTCGTCGCCGCAGCGGCCGACCGCCTCGCCGCCGAACTGGCCGGGGCGGCGGTGGTGGGGGCCGCCGTCCCGGTCTGGTCCAACACGACCGGCCGGCCCTACGGCGCCGATCCCGCCGGGACCAGGGCGCTGCTGGCCCGCCAGATCGCCGAACCGGTGCGGTTCGTCGAGCAGATCGAGGCCATGTACGAAGCCGGCGTACGGACCTTCGTGGAGGCCGGGCCCGGCCGGGTGCTGACCGGCCTGGTCGGCCGGATCCTGGGCGAGCGCCCGCACACGGCCGTGGCCTGCGACGTACCGGGCGAGCCGGGCCTGCCACGGCTGCTGACCGCCCTGGCCGAACTGGCGGCGGCAGGGGTGCCGGTGGACCCGGAGGCCCTGTTCAAGGGCCGGACCCGGGTGCTGCCGGAGCGCGCGCCGCGGCGGCCGGGCTGGCTGGTGGACGGCCATCTGGTGCGGACCGCCGAGGGCGAGCCGGTGCCGGGCGGGCTG
>NZ_WTFF01000642.1 GCF_019400985.1 Streptomyces bambusae | reverse complement strand
CTGATAGTGGAGCACCCGGTATCAACACATAACCAGTGATGCCGTCGGCACGGTCAGAGGTGTATAAGGGACAGGACCTGGCCCGGCTGCGCGGTGCGCGGGACGCCCGGCTGGCCCCCGTCACGGTGCCGCCGGCGCCGCCGGGCGACGCGGACCCCGGGAAGGTCCGGGCGGAACTCGGCGCGGTGGACCGGCCGCTGATCGTCGCCGTGGGCAGCCTCGTGGCCCGCCGCGGCTACGGGGTGCTGCTGGACGCCGCGCGGGCCTGGCGGGCGCTGGAGCCCCTGCCGCTGCTGGTGATCGCGGGGGAGGGCGAGCTGCGGGCGGACCTGTCCCGGCGGATCGGGGCGGAGGGCCTGCCGGTACGGCTGCTGGGGCGGCGTACGGACGTCCCGGACCTGCTGGCGGCGGCGGATGTCGCCGTGCTGCCGAGCCGCTGGGAGGCGCGGTCGCTGCTGGCACAGGAGGCACTGCGGAACGGGGTGGCGCTGGTGGCGACGAAGGTCGGCGGGGTGCCGGAGCTGGTCGGGGACGCGGCGGTCCTGGTGCCCTACGGCGACGCGGCCGCGCTGTCCCGGGCGGTCGCCTCGCTGATCGCCGACCCGGCCCGTCGCGCGGCTCTGGCCGCGGCGGGGCAGGTCCAGGCGGCGACGTGGCCGTCGGAGGACGACACGGTGGCGCAGGTGCTGTCGGTCTACGACGAGCTGATGGAGCGGGGGCGCTAGCCAGGGCCTGGCCGGGGAACGGGGCCGCTGCGCGGGGCTCCCTTCCCCACCCCGCCCCTTCCCGAAACCGGGGCTCCGCCCCGGACCCCGCGCCTCAAACGCCGGCGGGGCTGTAATGGTTGCGGTCGGGGCTGGATATGCCCAGCCCGGAGCCCCTGTCAGGACGGTGGCGTGTGGCGGCGGGCGCGGAGGGCCAGGCTCAGGGCCAGGACCGTCTCCGGGTCGTCCAGGTCGGTGCCCAGGAGCTCCGCGATGCGGGCCAGCCGGTTGTACAGGGTCTGGCGGTTGAGGTGGAGTTCGCGGGCCGTCTCCGCCTTGCGCCCCGCGTGGGCCAGGTACGTCTCCAGGGTGGGCAGCAGCGCCGGCTTCGACGTCGCGTCGTGGACCCGCAGCGCGCCGATCGCGCGGTCCACGAAGGCCGCCAGGTCGGGGTGTTCGCGCAGCCGCCACAGCAGCAGGTCGATGTCCAGGCGGCGCGCGTCGTACCAGGGCCGGGCCGGCAGGCCGTGCGCGGCCGTGGCGGTCTCGGCCGCGTGCCGCAGCCCCGAGGAGGCCGCCGCCCAGCCG
>NZ_WTFF01000641.1 GCF_019400985.1 Streptomyces bambusae | reverse complement strand
GGCTCGGGAGTGGGTATAAGAGACGGCTCCGGGGGGTCGCGGGCGTGGTGGCGGCGGTGCCGTGGGGCGTGGCAGCCCGCCACTGACCCCTGCCGGGGGTGACCCCACCCCGGGCGCAACCACGGCTCCGGCCGCCGAGCCGAGGCAGGCCGAGCGCCCCCCGCCCAGGCTCTGGCCCCGGCCCGGAGCCCGGCGTACGTCCGGCCGGTCGGAGCTCGCAGACCGGGCGACGCCCGGCCCAGTCAGGGCCCGGCCCGGGCCACCCCTGGCACCTGCCCGCCGGCGGCGCCTCCGGCCGGAGACAGACCCACCGCCGTAGAGCTGCCTGCGATAGTGCCCGTGCGGGAGGGGCAGCACGCCGCAGCTCGCTGTGCGCGGCAGCACGCCCCCGCAAAGCCAGGCCCGGCCCAGCCCGAGGCGGCAAGCCGGGCCCAGGCAGGTCGAGCACCCTCGCCCGGGCCACCCCTGGCACCTGCCCGCCGCCGGCGCCTCCGGCCGGAGGCAGACCCACCGCCGTAGAGCTGCCTGCGATAGTGCCCGTGCGGGAGGGGCAGCACGCCGCAGCTCGCTGTGCGCGGCAGCACGCCCCCGCAAAGCCAGGCCCGGCCCAAGGGCCCGCCGGGCCCAGGCAGGCCGGGCGTCCTCACCCCGGTCCCTGCTTCGCCCCGGGGCCCCAGGCCGGCGTAGGCCCTGCCGGCGCCGTCCCAACCCCGGGCCCTGCTCCGGACCGGCCCGCCCCGGCCCGGCCGGGACACCACCCGCGCCCCCAGCCGCCGCTCGGCAACAGCCCCGCCAGGCCATAGCCCCCGCAAGCCGAGCGTCACCGGCCCACCCCGGGCCCCGGCCCGGTCGGGACACACCCGCGCCCCAGGCCGCCGCTCGGCCGCAGCCAGCTGGAAGAGCCGTCCGAGTACGCCTGCCGGTCCCTGGGCTGCTCACGGTGGCGAACCGCCGCCCCAGGTCCTCAGGGGCCTGAGCACACCACCCCCACCGAGCCGTCTGCGGGCGGTGCCCGCGCGGGACAGCTCGCCCTGTGCGGCAGCACGCTTCCAGAGAAGCCAAGCCCGGCCCAGCCCAAGGGCCCGCCGGGCCCAGGCAGGCCGGGCGTCCTCGCCCCCCGTCCCTGCTCCGCCCCGGGGCCCCAGGCCGGCGTAGGCCCCGTCGGCACCGTCCCAACCCCGGGCCCTGCTCCGGACCGGCCCGCCCCGGGCCCCGGCCCGGCCGGGACACCACTCGCGCCCCACGCCGCCGCTCGGCAACAGCCCCGCCGTGTCGTAGCCCCCGCAGCCTGTCG
>NZ_WTFF01000640.1 GCF_019400985.1 Streptomyces bambusae | reverse complement strand
TATCCAGCCAAAGGACGGCATCCGAATCCGGCTGCGGTCTCGTGGGCTCGGAGAGGGGAATAGGAAACAGCTGCGGGGCGGGGGCGACGGCGGCCCGGTCGGAGCTCGCACCGCTGGAGGTGTCGCTCGCCGCACACCCGCCGAGCGCGAGCGCCCCGGCGGTGGTGAGGGCCGCGAGGGCCAGGGCGGCCGACCGGGGCCGCAGGTGCCCGCCCTCCGTCCCGGTCGCGCCTTCCGTCCCGGCCGCGTGCTGCGTCCGTGCCGCGCGCTGCATGCTCTCCGGGCGCTCCGTGCGCTCCGTGCGCTCCGTGCGCTTCGTACGTGTCATACGGGTCATGCGGGTCATACGGGTTGCCCCCCAAGGACTCGGTCGACGGGTCACGCTGTTTCGACGTGAGCCTGCCGTCCCGGGTTTCGCCCCGCCGGTCCCGGAGCGGTCCCGATGCGGTCACGTTCCGGCCTCGGTGATCGGCCGGTGATCGGTCTGAGACGATGTGTCCATGCACGAAGCGGACATGCGTACGGACCGGCCCGCAGGGGCAACGGACGGTACCCCGGGCGGGAACGCAGCCGGCTCCCCGGCCGCGCCCCCGCACCACGTCGTCGTGGTCGGCGGCGGCATCGCCGGACTCGCCGCCGCCCACCGCCTGCTCGACGCCGGCGCCCGGGTGACCGTCCTGGAGGCCACCGGCCGCCTCGGCGGCAAGCTGTACGCCGGCGAGCTCGCCGGCGCCCCCGTGGACCTCGGCGCCGAATCCGTCCTCGCCCGCCGCCCCGAAGCCGTGGACCTGGCCCGGGCCGTGGGCCTCGGCGAGGCCCTCCAGCCCCCGGCGACCGCCACCGCCCGGCTGTGGACCCGCGGCGCGCTGCGCGACATGCCCCGCGGCCACGTCATGGGCGTCCCGGGCGACATCGAGCCGGTCGCCGCCTCCGGCGTGCTCTCCGCCGAGGGGCTCGCCCGTATCGCCGCCGACGCCGAGCTCCCGCCCACCGAGGTCGGCGAGGACGTGGCCGTCGGCGAGTACGTCGCCGCCCGGATGGGCCGCGAGGTCGTGGACCGGCTGGTCGAACCCCTGCTCGGCGGGGTCTACGCCGGCGACGCGTACCGCATCTCGATGGCCGCCGCCGTCCCCGCCCTCTTCGAGGCCGTCCGCAGCCACCCCACGCTGACCGAGAGCGTCCGCGCCGTCCAGGCCACGGCGGCGGGCCGCGCCGCCGCCGACCGGACCACGGTGATCGGCGCGGCCGCCACGGGTGCCGTCTTCGCCGGCATCGCCGGCGGCATCGGCCGGCTGCTCAGGGAGGCCGGGGCCGCGGGCGCGCGGGGGGGGCGGGGGGGG
>NZ_WTFF01000064.1 GCF_019400985.1 Streptomyces bambusae | reverse complement strand
CCCCGCCACAGTCCGAGCGCCGCCGCGAGCAGCGGGGCGGCCTCGCCGGCCCGTCCGGCCGCCAGCTCCCGCCGGCCGCGGGCGGCGAGGTCCTCGAAGCGGTGGACGTCCACGTCCTCGGCCCGCACCGAGAGCCGGTAGCCGCCGGACGCGGACTCCACCGACCCGGCCCCGCGCAGCGCCCTGCGCAGCCGGGACACCAGTGCCTGCAGCGCGTTGGCCGCGTCGGCGGGCGGCTGCTCCCCCCACAGGCCGTCCACGAGCGAGTCGACGGACACCGTCCGGCCCTCTTCGAGGGCGAGCCTGGCCAGCAGCATCCGCAGCCGGATGCCGCCCACCTCGACCGGTGTCGCATCCTCGGCGTACACCTGAACCGGTCCCAGCAGCTCCACGCGCACCACGGCGGCCTCCCCCTCTGCACCGACCGGCCCCCGCCGTGTCGGTCGTTCCTCCAACGCCGGGTCAGCATCACCCACTCGGCGATCTTGGTAAAGCTTTCCGGCAGTGGTCTGGGGCCTGTCCGGCGGGTCAGGGATGGACAGGCCCCAGGGGCGCCATGGCGAACGGGGCCCGCCGGGGCCGCGGTGAGCGGCCTGGGCGAGCCCCGGTCATGGAGGGGGTGGGCTGGTGCGTCGCGGTGTCAGCTCTTGCGGGCCGAGGCGCTCGGGGTCGGGGTCGGCGTGGGGGTGGGGCCCGGGTTGGCGGGCGTGGTGCCCCGCACGACGATCGGCCACTCGCGGTGGAAGACCTGGAAGGGGAGTTCCTTCTCGAAGAGCGGGGTGCCGAGGACGGCGATGCGGGCCATCAGGGCTCCGTCGATGTCCAGCCCGCCGTACAGGCCGGCCTTGCCGGTGACGGTGGGGGCGGCGCCGCCGGAGGTGATGGTGACCGTGCCGTCGGCGTCGGCACGCAGGTGCGGCTCCAGGGTGGCCTTCAGGCCCACGGCGTCGTAGAGGGCGACCGAGCCTTCGACGGCCAGGCCGGTACGGACGGACGCCTTGCCGGACAGGGTGGCGCGGACCGGGGAGATCGTGGTGGTGCCGGGGTCGACGTCCGTGGTCCAGCCCTTGCCCTTGGTGTAGTCGGAGTGGATGCCCCAGTCGGCGGCGAGCTGCTGCTCGGCGTCGAGGGAGATGGTGCCGTCGGCCGCGATCTTCGCGTAGAGGGTCAGGTCGAGGTTGATCACGACCGGCAGGTGTCCGACCATCACGACCGGGCTGGCGCCGAGCTTGGCGAGCGGGATGCGGACCGGCTCCTTGGCGGCGGAGAGGCCGGCGTGCACACGCCAGTTGGCGCGGGCGCCGAGCTCGAAGCCGACGCTGGCCTGCTGGGGGCTGAGCGCCTTGCCCTGGTAGGAGAACTCCACCGACGGGTCGATCTCGATCGACCCGGAGAGGCTGGCGGACGCGCCCTGGGGCAGCGGGACCGTGGCGTTCGCGTCGAGCTTCAGCCCGGTGGTGACCGAGCCGTTGCCGCCGTCGGCGCGCTTGGTGAAGGACACCTTCAGGTCCTTGACCTGCGGCTGCACGTCGATGGTGCGGGCGTCGAGGGCGGTGTTCAGGGCGGCGGAGGCGTTGCCGAGGAGCTCGGAGACGGTGGCCGGGCGGGTGCTGACGGCGGTCTTGCCGCCGTCGGCCTGGCGGACCGCGGTCACCGCGACGAGTGCGCCGCGGGGCGCGGCCGGGGTCGGCGGGCTGTCGATCAGCTGGCCGGGGCGGACGGCTGCGGCGGCCGGGGCGGCGGGGGCTGGGGTGTCCTGCTTGTTCTTGCCGGGGTCGGCAGGGCCGCTACCGGGCTTCTGCGGGGTGCCGGGCGTGGCCTTGTCCTGGGCGCCCTTGTCCTGAGCGCCCTTGTCCTGCGGGGTCTTGTCCTGAGCGCCCTTGTCGGCGTTCGGGGCCGGCGCGAGGACGGCCTCGCCGGTGCGGGCGTCGTACGAGGTCAGGGTGAGGTCCGGGGTGCTGGCCTCGGTGGCCCCGCCGGAGGCTCCGGCGGGGGTGACGACGGCGAGCTTGGACTTGCCGCTGGGCGCCAGGCTGGCCGGCAGGCTGCCGGCGGCCGGGGTGTGCCGGGGCTGCTTCGTCCGGGCGGTGGGGGTCGCGCCGGCGGGGAGGGACGCGCCGGGCGCGGCCTCGGCGGCCAGGGCGGCGGGATCGGCCGGCTTCGTCGGCGCGGCCGAGGAGCCGCAGGCGCTGAGGGAGAGGGCGAGCGCGCCCGTTATGAGGAGTGCGGGCAGGGCGCGGGTGCGTGGGGACATGCGGAAGGCCACCTTCGACGTGAGGGGGAGAAGGCAGAGCACGGGGTGCCCAGGGGCTGCCGAGCAGGTGGTCGCGGCGGCGTACGACTCCGGCAATGTCAGGGGCATGCCAGAGCCGTGCGCGAACGTGTCCGCGTCCGCTGCTCGACGGGTGTGCGGGGTGGATGCGGCGCGCCCGGATGCACCGGCGCGCAGGCCGCGGCCCCCTGAAAACCATGGTCAGTGGTTTCTGGGTGAGACCGTACCTCAGCCGGGCATCGACCCCGAAACCCGGGCAGGGGGAAGAGAACTGACGTTACGTCGGTATTCGGCCACAAGGACTGAGGTACGCGACCTGCGGCCTGCGGCCCGGGTCAGTGGGCGTGCCCGCCTCCGGGGGCCCGGCAGCACGGGCCCCCTCGGCCCTCGTCGTGCGAGGCCGGGCCCCCGGTAGCGGGAACAGACAGGAACCTACCGATACGCACCCGCGAAAGCCCCCTGAAGCAGGGCGAATTAGCGCCGTTTTGACGCCGGCCGGCGCCGCCGGGCCCGGCATCAAGAACGCCCGCCGGCCAAGAGCGCGCACCGCCCAGGCATGCGGCCGCCCAGGCATGCGGCCGCTCAGGAACGCGCCCCCCTCGGGAACGCGCGCCGCTCAGGCGAAGAACTCCCGCAGGACCGGGGCCAGCAGAGCCGGGTCCACGTCGTGGTCCTGCCCCTCCAGGGTGCGGCGTTCGGCGGCCGGCAGCAGCGCGGCGAGGGCGTCCGCGCCGTGCCGGAACATCGGCTGGCTGGCGCCGCCGTCGACCACGAGGGCCGGGATCCGGACGGCCGGCCAGCGGTCGGCCGGCAGCGGCTGCCCGGACATGGTGGTGCCCATGACCCGGCCGTCGTAGGCCAGCGTGTGCGCGAGCGACTCCAGGTGGGACCAGGTCGCGACGTCCGCGCGCATCGGCGCCAGGTACTCCGCGGGCATCCCCACGGCGCAGGTCATGAAGATCTCGACCGCGTCGCCCCGGCGCCCCTCCGCGACCGCCTTGTCCAGCTGCGCGACGTAGTCGGCGGGCAGCGGCGGCCGGCTGTCCTCGACGATGAACGGCGGCTCGTAGACGGCGAGCCGTGCCACCGGCACGCCCTGCTGCACGGCCTCCAGGGCGAGCGCCGACCCCGAGGACATCCCCATCAGCCGGGCCGGGCCGTCCCCGCCCACGGCCTCGACGATCGCCGCAAGGTCCTCGACCTCGCGCCGCACGTCGTACGGCGCGGTGTCACCGCTGTCGCCGCGGCCGCGCCGGTCGTAGGTCACCACGCTGAACCGGTCGCCCAGCAGGCCCGCCAGCGCGAGCCACTTCGGGTCGTTGCGTGTCTGGAACGCGCCGCCCATCAGGACGAGGACCGGACCCTCGCCGGTGCGCTCGTAGGCAAGAGCCGTGCCATCGATCGAAGTGGTGCGAAGCATGCGAAAACCCCCATGTGTACGATGTCCACATCGGACATTGCGCGAGCAGCCTACACTCCCGATCGCCCCGATGTGAACACCGTCCACATAAAAATGGATCACTGAAGGACCGACCTGATGACACCACCCGCCGACCCGCCCCCGAAGCGCACCACCTACCGGCACGGCAACCTGCGCAACGCGCTCCTCGACGCCGCCGTCGAACTCGCCCGCGAAGGCGGCCCCGACGCCGTCGCCCTGCGCGAGGTCACCCGCCGCGCCGGCGTCGCCCCCAACGCCGCCTACCGCCACTTCGCCGACCGCGGCGCCCTCGTCCACGAGGTCTCCCAGGCGGCCATGGCCCAGGTCGCCCGCACCATGGAGGCCGAACTCGCCGCCGTCCCCGCGACCGACGACCCGGCCGCCCGCGCCCGCGCCCGCTTCCGCGCCGTCGGCACGGGCTACATCCGCTTCGCCACCCGCGAACCGGGCCTCTTCCGCACCGCGTTCCACGTCCCGGCGGACATGGCCTACGCCACCGACACCACCGCGGCCGGCGCCGGCGGCCTGACCCCGTTCGAGATCCTGTCCGCCTCCCTCGACGACCTGGTCACCACCGGCATCCTCCCCGAGGACCGCCGCCCCGGCGCCGAGTTCCTCGCCTGGTCCGCGGTCCACGGCCTGAGCGTCCTGATGATCGACGGCCCCCTGCGCGGCATCACCCCGGACCAGGCGGACAGCGCGGCCCAGGACGTGATCGACATGATCGAACGCGGCATCTGACCGCCCGTCGCCGCCCCGGCGGCCCGGCTCACTGCCCGGCCCACCGCCCGGCTCGCGGCCCAGCCGGCTGCCCGGCTCACCCCGCGGCGCGGTCCAGCGGGTTCCTCGCGATGCGGGTTGCGACGCCGCCCTCGATCAGGTGGGCCGCCGCGCAGTCCGGCTTGCGGGTGGCCTGGGACTGCATCAGGGAGAGGAAGGACGCGCCGAAGCCGAGGCGGGGGTGGGCGGTCAGGAGGGACTCGACGAAGGACGGGTCGAACTCGGGCACGCGCAGGCCCGAGACGTCCGCGCTGGTGCCGACCTGGAGGAGGTGGCTCTCGACGTCCTCGGCCGCCGTGACGTCCTCGCGCATGTGCAGCACGATCACCTCGGCCGCGCGGGCACGGCGGGCCGCGGGCCAGCCCAGGCCCGTGGTCAGGGCCCGGGCCACGTGGCCGCCCGCCTCCTCGAAGGGCAGGGTGTGGCTGTCGAACGGGGCGGTCAGGCCCAGGTCGTGCAGGAGCGCCGCGACGTAGAGGAGCTCCTCGTCGAAGGCGAGGCCGTGCGCGCGGGCGTACTCGGCGCCGAAGGCGTAGGAACGGACCGAGTGGTTCAGCAGGGCCTCGTCCGCGTACTCCGCCGCGAGTTCACGCGCCGCCCCGGCCGCCCGGCCCGGTGTCTGCCACATGGTTCGTCCCCCGTCGATCGCGCATGGATGCGTACGCCGGTCACAGTAGGGGGCGGCTGAAGTCCACCTCCGCGGCGGGCTCCCCCGGCCAGGTCAGGTGGGTCGTGGACGGCGGGGTGCGGGCCAGGAGGGTGCCCCGGGAGACCACGTGGGAGGGGCGGACCTGGCGGCGCAGGGCGTCGTACGGGGAGAGCGCCGGGAGCAGGACGAAGCTGGCCCAGTTGCCCGGGGCGAGCGCGTAGTCCTCCAGGCCGAGGACCTCCGCCGCCCGGTCCGTCACCATCGAGAAGGCCGTGGCGATCTCGTCGGCGCCGGTCAGCTGGGCGGCGTACACGCCGGTCAGGGCGGTCTGGAGGGGGTTCGCGGTGCCCAGCGGGTTCCACGGGTCCATCACGTCGTCGTGCCCGAAGGCCACGTTGACGCCGGCCCCCAGCATCTCCTTCACCTGGGTCAGGCCGCGCCGCTTGGGGTAGCCGTCGAAGCGGCCCTGCAGCGCGAGGTTCGCGAACGGGTTGCAGACCAGGTGCACGCCCGAACGCCGCAGCAGCCGCTGGAGCTTGTAGCTGTAAGCGCCGTTGTACGAGCCCATGGCCGTGGTGTGCGAGGCGGTGACCCGCCCGCGCAACCCGGTGCGCAACGCCAGCGCGGCCAGCACCTCCACGAAGCGGGACTGCTCGTCGTCGATCTCGTCGCAGTGCGCGTCGACGCGCAGCCCCTGCTCCTCCGCGAGGGAGAAGGCCAGGTGCAAGGAGGCCACCCCGTCCTCGCGGGTGTCCTCGAAGTGCGGGATCGCCCCGACCACGTCCGCGCCGCGGGCGACGGCGGCGCGCATCAGCTGGTCGCCGCCGGGGAAGGAGACGATGCCCTCCTGCGGGAACGCCACGATCTGGACCGCCATCACGTCCCGGACCCGGTCGCGTACCTCGGTCAGGGCGTCCAGCGCCGTGAGGCCGGGGTCGGTCACGTCGCAGTGCGTACGGACGTACAGCACGCCCTGCGCCGCCTGCCAGCGCAGCACCTCGGTGGCCCGGGCGACGACGTCCTCCCGGGTGAGCGTGCGCTTGCGCTCGCTCCAGCAGGCGATGCCCTCCCACAGCGTCCCCGAGGCGTTCCAGCGCGGTTCCCCGGCGGTGAGGGCCGTGTCCAGGTGGATGTGCGGCTCGACGAAAGGAGCCGTGAGCAGGCGGCCGTGCGCCTCGATCAGCTCGCCGGTGGCCGGCGGCTCCTTCTGGTCGTCGTACGGGACGATCCGCGCGATGCGGCCGTCCTCCCCCACCTCGACGTCCACCGGGGAGGGCGCGAGCTCACCGCGCCCCGTGTGCAGCCGGGCACCGCGCACGATCATCCGCATGCCGGCCACGATAGGCCGCGGCGGGGCGCCGGCTGCGCAATTCCGGCCGCTCCGCGTCCGCGCTGCGGACGAGAATGTCCCCATGCCCAGCGAAGTGAACGACATGCCCCACGACACGACCGGCGACATGCCCCACGACACGCCCAGCGATGTGGACGACATGACCAGCAGCGCGGACGGCGCCGCGGACCCGGGGGCGCGGCCCGACTGGGAGAAGCGCTTCCTGGCCCCCCGGATCCTGATGCCCGAGTGGGCCGAGGACGCCCCCGAGCGGGCCCTGTACATCTCCAACGTGACCGGCACGTACGAGTTCTACGCCTGGGACCGGGCCACCGGCGCCCGCCGCCAGGTCACCGACCGCCCCAACGGCACCACCGACGGCACCCTCTCCCCCGACGGCGAGTGGATCTGGTGGTTCTCCGACACCGACGGCGACGAGTTCGGCACCTGGGTGCGCCAGCCCTTCACCGGCGGCGACGACGAGCCGGCCACGCCCGGCCTGGCGCCCGCCTACCCGGAGGGCCTGGCCATCGGCCGGGACGGCACCTCGGTGGTCGGCCGGTCCACCGACGAGGAGGGCTCCACCGTCTTCGTCTGCCGGCCGGGCGCCGCACCCGTGGAGATCTACCGGCACCGCGAGACGGCGGTGGTCGGGGACCTCTCCCACGACTGCACCCTGGTCGCGATCGAGCACACCGAGCACGGCGACTCGATGCACGCCTCACTGCGCGTCCTCACCCTCGACGGCCGCACCGTCGCCGAGCTGGACGACACCAAGGACGGCACCGAGGAGCTCGGCCTGTCCGTCCTCGGCTTCGCCCCGGTCGCAGGCGACACCCGGCTGCTGGTCTGCCATCAGCGCTCCGGCCGCTGGGAGCCGATGATCTGGGACGTGGCGGCCGGCACGCAGCAGCAGCTGGAGATCGACCTGCCCGGCGACGTGGGCGCCCAGTGGTACCCGGACGGCTCGGCCCTGCTGGTCTCGCACGGCTTCGAGGCGCGCAGCGAGCTGTGGCGCTACGACCTCGCCGAGCGGTCCCTGGTCCGCGTGGACACCCCGCCCGGCACGGTCTCGGACGCCGCCGCCCGCCCCGACGGCACGGTCGAGTACCTGTGGTCCTCGGCGGCGGAGCCGTCGTCGGTGCGCTCCACGGCCGGCGGCGTCGTGCTGGAGCTGCCCGGGGAGAAGGCGCCGGGCTCGGTACCGGTCGAGGACGTGTGGGTGGACGGGCCGGGCGGGCGGATCCACGCGCTCGCGCAGCGCCCGCAGGGCCACGGCGACGGCCCGTTCCCGTGCGTGTTCGAGGTCCACGGCGGTCCGACCTGGCACGACAGCGACGCCTTCGCGGCGGGCCCGGCGGCCTGGCTGGACCACGGCTTCGCGGTGGTCCGCGTCAACTACCGCGGCTCGACCGGCTACGGCCGGGAGTGGACGGACGCGCTCAAGCACCGGGTCGGCCTGATCGAGCTGGAGGACGTCGCGGCCGTACGGGAGTGGGCGGTGGCCTCCGGCCTGGCCGACCCGGCGCGGCTGGTGCTCTCGGGCGGCTCGTGGGGCGGCTACCTGACCCTGCTCGGGCTCGGCACGCAGCCCGAGGCCTGGGCGGTCGGCCTGGCCTCCGTACCCGTCGCCGACTACGTCACGGCCTACCACGACGAGATGGAGACCCTGAAGGCGCTGGACCGCACGCTCTTCGGCGGGACCCCGGAGGAGCAGCCGGAGCGCTGGGCGGCCTCGTCCCCGCTGACGTACGTGGACGCGGTACGGGCGCCGCTCTACATCGCGGCGGGGGTCAACGACCCGCGCTGCCCGATCCGGCAGGTCGAGAACTACGTGGAGCGGCTGGCGGCGCGCGGCGCGGTGCACGAGGTGTACCGCTACGACGCCGGGCACGGCTCCCTGGTGGTGGCGGAGCGGATCAAGCAGCTGCGGCTGGAGCTCGACTTCGCGCTCAAGCACCTGCCGCGCTGAGCTTCGCCCGCTGGGCCGGGCCTGCCGAGCCGGGCCCTGGGCAGAGCCCGCTGACCGGCCCCGCGGCCGGGCGACCGGTGCACCCCCCGTACCGTGGAGGGGTGCACCGGTTTCTGCTGACCCCGCGCTGGTGGGGGATCAACGTCTTCGTCGTGTTGGCCGTCGCCCTCTGTCTCTTCATGGGGTCGTGGCAGCTCGGCCGGTTCGAGGACCGCGTGGAGTCCCACCGCGAGGCCACCTCCGAGCGCCCGGAGCAGGAGGCCGCGGCGCCGCTGGACTCGCTGCTCCCGGTGGACAAGAGGACGTCGGGCCGGCCGGCGGCGACCGCCGGCGAGTACGCCGAGCAGTTCCTGGTCCCCGAGCGGCTGCTGGACGGGAAGTCCGGCTTCTACGTGCTGACGATGCTGCGCACCGACGGCGGCAAGGCCGTCCCGGTGGTCCGCGGCTGGCTGCCCGGCGCGGCGGACGCCTCCCGGGTCCCGGCCGCGCCGACCGGCCGGGTGGAGGTCACCGGCGCGCTCCAGGCCGCCGAGAGCGGGAGCAGCAAGGGCGTCCACGCGGAGGGCGGACTGCCGCCGGGCCAGCTGGGGGTGATCGGCGCGGCGTCGCTGGTCAACCTGGTGCCGTACGGGCTGTACGACGCGTGGCTGACCCTGCCGGCGGGGGCGGCCGGGGCGGACGGCCTCACTCCGGTCCCGGCGCAGGCGCCGACCAACACGGGCCTGGACCTGAAGGCCTTCCAGAACCTCGGCTACACCGGCGAGTGGTTCGTCTTCGCCGCGTTCGTGCTCTTCATGTGGTTCCGGCTGTACCGGCGCGAGGTCGAGACCCTGCGCGACGCGGAGGCCGGGCTGGTCCCGGCACAGGCGGACGCCACGGCCTGAGCGGGGACACCGCCAGGGGCCGGAAGCGTACGCAGGCCGTCGGCCGCTACGGAGCCGCTGTCGGCTGCTGCGGAGCCGCTACGGAGCCGGCGGGGCGACCGGCAGGGCTCCGGTGCGGTAGACCGTGCCGCCGCAGGCCGACGGGACGGTGGCCCCGGTCGCGGGGGCACCGGGCTGCGGGGTCAGGGTGACCTGGAGCCCGGAGGAACCGGCCGGCGCACCGGACGGGTCGGAGCCGGCGGCCGGCTGGACGGGGGCCCCGTCCTGGCCGCCCGCGGCGGCGGGCGTGGGGCTCGGCGAGGAACAGGACTGCGTGCCGGGCACCCAGGCGAAGCGGACCTCGTAGGACGTGTTCGGCGGGAGGACCAGCGAGGCCGCGTCCGACGACGGGTCGGGCAGGCCGGTCGCCGGGTCGTTCGCGGTGTGCCGCAGCACGGTCGTGCCCGCGTCCGCCGAGACCGTGTCGGCCCCGGCGACCGTACAGCCGCGCGTCGAGACGTTGGTGACGCGGAAGCTGCCGTAGACCTTGCCGTCCGCGTCCGGGGTGCGGGCGGCGCCGGTGACGCCGAGCTGCGCGGCGGTGCACGCGGGGGCGCCCGGAGTGCCCGGGGCGGGCGGGCGCGGGCCGAAGGTGGTGGTGGGGTCGGTGATCTGGCCGCCGGGGGTCTGCTGGCCCGGGTCCGCGGTGGTGCCGGGCTTCTGACCGGTGCCGGCGGTACCGGGCCCGCTCTTGGCGGGCAGCTCGGAGGACTTCGGCACGGCGCCGGAGCCGGTGGCGTGCGGGTCGGAACCGCTGCCTCCGTGCGCGACGGCGTCCTGCTGGTGTCCGGCGATCGCCGATCCGCTGACGTCCGTGCCGTCCGGGTCCGCCGCCAGGTGCACCACGGTGGGGATCCCGGCGCCGGCCAGCAGGACCGCGGCGGCGGCGCCGACCAGCGTGTTGCGGCGGCGCGCCCGGCGGGCGGGGACGGCGTGGCGCAGGCGGTCCAGGGCACCGTCGGAGGGCTCCAGGTCCGCGACCACCGCGTGCAGCAGGTCGCGCAGCTCGCTCTCGGCGTCGCGGTTCGGCCCGTTCGACCTGGTCAGGTCGCTCGGCCCCTTCGGCCCCTTCGGCCCCTTCGGCTCACTCGGCTCGTTCAGGTCGTTCAGGTCGTTCATGACTGCGCGGCCTCCATCGCCACCCGCAGCGCAGCAATGCCCCGCGATCCGTACGCCTTCACCGAACCCAGGGAGACGCCGAGCGTCTCGGCGACCTGGGTCTCCGTCATGTCCGCGAAATAGCGCAGCACCAGCACCTCGCGCTGGCGGCGCTGCAGGCTCTTCATCGCCTTGATCAGGTCGTCCCGCTCCAGCAGGTCGTACGCGCCCTCCTCCGCGCTCGCCATGTCCGGCATCGGCTTCGACAGCAGCTTGAGGCCGAGGATGCGGCGGCGCAGGGCGGAACGGGAGAGGTTGACGACGGTCTGCCGCAGGTAGGCCAGGGTCTTGTCCCGGTCGCGCACCCGGCTGCGCGCCGAGTGGACCCGGATGAAGGCCTCCTGCACCACGTCCTCGCAGGAGGCGGTGTCGTCGAGGAGCAGGGCGGCGAGACCCAGCAGCGAGCGGTAGTGCGCGCGATAGGTCTCGGTGAGGTGATCGACGGTGGTCCCGGCGACCACGACCGGCTCGGCAGCCACAGCCGGCTCGGCGGCCACGGCTTCGGCCTGCTCCGCGCTCTCCCGGCTCTCTCTGCTCTCCCTCTGCGAGGGCACTCTGCCGTCCTGGGCGGGGACCGCCCCCGCGTCGGGCGCGATCACCGGCCGCCCTCCGGGTACGCGCACGCGCCGCCGCGCCGGAAGGAGATCCGGGCGCACCGGTACGAGGGCAGGGGCGAGCAAGGCCTGTGGCACGCCAGTTGGACGCGCCTGCCCCCGCCAGGGTTGTACGCGCGCGACGATCTCTCCCGTCGTGCGCCGAATGCCCTCATACGTACCCGCTCTTCCCGATCGCCCTACCTGTCGAGGCGGCACCGGGGCCTTCACCTTGATCCAGGGATAGCGCCGATCCTACAAAGCGAATTACGCACATTCACGCGCGATCAGTTCCGCGATCTGTGCACCGTTCAGCGCGGCCCCCCTGCGGAGGTTGTCGGCGCACACGAAGAACTCCAGCGAGCGGGGGTCGTCCAGCGATCCGCGCAGCCGTCCGACCCAGGCCGGGTCGGTGCCGGCGGCGTCCGCGGGGGTCGGGAACTCGCCCGCCGCCGGGTCGTCCACGAGCACCACCCCGGGCGCGGCCTCCAGGACCTCCCGGGCCCGCGCGGGGTCCGCGGCGGAGGCGAACCGCGCCCGGACGGTCAGCGAATGCCCGGTCACCACCGGCACCTGCACGCACGTCACGGACACCGGCAGCGCGGGCAGCCCGAGGATGCGGCGGGACTCGGCCCGGATCGCCAGCTCGTGCGAGGACCAGCCGCCCTCGCGCAGCTCTCCGGACCACGGCACCACGTTGAGCGCGAGCGGGGCCGCGAAGGGGCCGGTGTCCTCGCCCACGGCCCGCCGTACGTCGCCAGGCTGCTCGCCCAGTTCCGCCCCGGCGACCGCGGCCAGCTGCCGGCGCAGTACGTCGGTGCCGGCCCGCCCGGCGGCGCCGGCGGCCTGGTACGAGGAGACGGTGAGCTCGGCGAGGGTGAGCTCGGCGTGCAGTGCGCCCACGGCGGCCATCATCGCCGCGGTCACGCAGTCGGGCCCGGCGACGATCCCGCGGGGCCTGACGCGTGCCGCGTACCCGTTGATCTCGGGCACCACCAGCGGTACGTCGGGGTCCTCGCGGAAGGCCGCGGACTGGTCGACCACGGCCACGCCGCGGGCCACGGCGACCGGCGCCCAGCGCGCCGAGACCGCGGCCGGGGTGAGGAAGAGGGCCACGTCGCCCGCGCCGAGGCCGTCGAAGGCGTCCTCGGTGAGGGCGAGCACCTCGGTCTCCGCCCCGCGCACGGCCATGCGGCGCCCGGCGGAGCGGGAGGAGGCGATCAGGCGCGTGCTGCTCCAGAGGTCCGCCCGGGTGGACAGGATCCGGAGCAGGGCCGCGCCGGCCGCTCCGGTCGCCCCGACCACGGCGAGCGCCGGGCCGGGGGACCGGGTCGCGGTCATCGTCCGGTGCCTCCGTAGACGACGGCCTCGTCGCTGTCGGAGTCCAGACCGAATGCCGTGTGCACGGCGACGACAGCGGCGTTGACGTCGTCCTGGCGGGTCACGACCGAGATCCGGATCTCCGAGGTGGAGATGAGCTCGATGTTGACGCCCGCGTCGGACAGCGCCTGGAAGAAGCTGGCGGTGACGCCCGGGTGGGTCTTCATGCCCGCGCCGACCAGGGAGATCTTGCCGATCTGGTCGTCGTAGCGCAGCGAGTCGAAGCCGATCGCGGCCTTCGCCTTCTCCAGGGCGTCGATGGCCTTGTGGCCCTCGGTCTTGGGGAGGGTGAAGGAGATGTCCGTCAGGCCGGTGGCGGCGGCGGACACGTTCTGCACGATCATGTCGATGTTGATCTCGGCGTCCGCGATGGCGCGGAAGATCGCCGCGGCCTCGCCCGGCTTGTCCGGTACGCCGACGACCGTGATCTTGGCTTCGGAGACGTCATGGGCGACTCCGGAGATGATGGCGTGCTCCACCTGCTCGTCCCCATTCGGCTGTTCGTTGCTGACCCAGGTGCCCGGCAGCCCCGAGAACGAGGACCGTACGTGGATCGGGATGTTGTAACGGCGCGCGTACTCCACGCAGCGGTGCAGCAGCACCTTGGAGCCGGACGCGGCCAGCTCCAGCATGTCCTCGGAGGAGATCCAGTCGATCTTCCGGGCCTTCTTCACCACGCGCGGGTCGGCGGTGAAGACACCGTCCACGTCGGTGTAGATCTCGCAGACCTCGGCGTCCAGCGCCGCGGCGAGCGCGACGGCGGTCGTGTCCGAGCCGCCGCGGCCGAGGGTGGTGATGTCCTTGGAGTCGGCCGACACACCCTGGAAACCGGCGACGATGGCGATGTTGCCGCCGTCCAGCGCGGTACGGATGCGGCCCGGCGTGACATCGATGATGCGCGCTTTGTTGTGGACCGAGTCGGTGATGACGCCTGCCTGGCTACCGGTGAACGACTGGGCCTCGTGGCCCAGGTTTTTGATCGCCATGGCCAGCAGGGCCATGGAGATCCGCTCTCCGGCGGTCAGCAGCATGTCGAACTCACGCCCGGCAGGCATCGGGGATACCTGCTCGGCGAGATCGATCAGCTCGTCCGTCGTGTCGCCCATCGCAGACACCACGACGACCACCTGGTGGCCGTTCTTCTTGGCATCGACGATCCGCTTGGCGACGCGCTTGATGCCCTCGGCATCGGCTACGGAGGAGCCTCCGTACTTCTGCACGACAAGGCCCACGTGCGCTCCTCGCTCAGTCCATTACGCGGTACGACCGCCCTGGCGGTCCGGACCAGTCTAACGATGGACCGCCATCCGATCGGGGCGTACCGAATCGTGAGATGTGTTGTTCACCTCATGATCACTCGAAGTCGAGGAACTCAGGCGGCAGGACGCACCACGGTCCGGCACAGCGCGTCCACCTGCTCCGGCTCCATCTCGTACTCGTACGCGATGCCCTCGACCGACTCCCCGGCCTCCCACAGGTCCGTCAGCGCCTTCACCGGAACCCGGTTCGCCTCGATGACGGGAAGCCCGTGCCCGAACCGCGGGTCGATCACGACAGGTACGGCATCGGGGTACTGCCTCAGCTGAAGGCTGGAGGGGAAGTCGTCGCCCGCGTCCCACGCCAAGTACCGCAGACAGCCGGCGACGACCTCATGGACGGGCGCCTGCCCGTCCCGCGCCCTGCGCAGATCGCTGCCCAGCCCGCGCTCGACGAAGATGTCCACGCCGTCCGTCGCGATCCGCTTCGAGACCAGGCCGTACGGCGTGTCGAAAGCGGCGCGCACGGCCTCGGCGGCCTTCCTGATCTCGCTCATCCTGAGCCCGAGATCGCGCAGGGACCGCAGGACGTAGGCCTCCGCGACGGCCACGAACGGCACGGTGGGTTGCCCTGCCCGTGCCGGGACGACCCGATGCACCAGCGGCGCACCCGCCGCCTTCCCCGTCAGCCAGCTGTGCAGGGTCGAGTGCGGGATCTGGAGGTAGGAGGACGTCTCCGCCGGCGTGAGAAGCCCATCCGTGAACCTGTCGATCACGATCGTCTCCCTGCTGCGGCGCCACGCTCGACCGAAGGGCCGGGCGGTGATCACTCGGTGTAGTCCTTGAGGGCTTCGGTGGCGAGGGTGATGCCGATGGGGTCGGGGAGCATGACCTCGGCGCCGAAGAGGTGCTCGGTCACGGCCCGGTACCGGCCGTCCTCGGGTTCGGCGTGTACCACCGCGGACCGGTTCTCCCGGTCGATGAGCAGGTAGACGGGGATCCCGGCCTCGGCGTATCCGTCCCGTTTGGCGCCCCGGTCCAACTCGGCGGCCTCGTGATCGCGCGAGGTGACCTCGACGGCCATGAGCACCCCGTGCGGCCTCGACCATTCACCGTGCCCGGCGAAGTGGTCTTTCGGGGCCAGCACCCCATCGGGCCGTACCCTGCCGAGCCCGTCCGCCTCGGTCTCAAGCCCGCGCCCCGGGTACAGCCCCAGCTCGGGCCGCTGGAGCAGGCACTGCCTGATCAGCCAGGCCACGATCGTCCCGTGGGTGCCGTCTCCGCCGGTGCTGGCACACACCTGCCCGCGAACCAGTTCGAGCCGCACGAGCTCGTACTCGCACCGCGCCACCTCTTCGAACCTCGCCACCCGCTCGGGCGTCGGCTGCCGCCGGGCGATCACGTCCTCGACCGTGACCGTCGGCAGGGTCCCCGACTGGGCCGCTTCGCGGATCTGCTCGGCGTCCGGCGCGGTGTCGAGCATCGCCTCGCACCACCAGCGCCGCAGCACCGCCTCCGCCTGCTCCAGGGGAGCCTCGCCGAATTCGTGGAAGAAGCGCGTGCGCTGCGCCCCTTGCAGGGCGTTGGCGATGCCGTCGTATGTGCGCGGCACCCACCCCTCCTGTGGGGAAGTCATCGGCGGCCCTTCGTGGGGAGTCCGGCCGCTGCGCGGACGGCGTCGGCGTACCGCTGGACCTGCTCGGGCGAGGGGCCGGGGAGGAAGGTCGCGGGGATCTTGGGTACGGACGCCTCGATCGCGCGGCATTGCTCGCAGTTGATCTCCCGCAGGCAGTCGGGGCACGCGCCGTTGATGATCGGTACGGTCCGTTCGTCCTGGTCGCAGAACATGCAGGCGAAGTACCGCTCGACCACGACCTCGTCCTCTTCGGTCTCGACCATGGGCTCAGGGGGCATCTTGGACTCCAATCGGGATCGCACCAGCCCCGCCGGGCTGACGACGTTTCGGGGCAGGCCGGCCGTCACGGCCTGGGTGAGTTCGGCGGCCGTCGCCCCGCGCTCCAGCCACTGCTCGGCGAGCGGCGCGAGCTGCTCGCACTCGGCGGCGGACAGCACGAGCTGCGGATCGGCCTCCTTGAGCCGGGCGAGCACCTGGTAGGCGAGGTCCTTCGGCGGCAACCGGTACGGCTCGACGCCCGCGGCCTGGCAGTACGCCAGCCACCAGTCGCGGTCGCGCGGGGTCCGCGAGAAGTAGGTGCGGGTCACCCAGCGCGAGCTGTGGGGCTGTTGCACCCGCTCGCGGACCTGGCACATGTGACCGGCGTCGACGAGGGTGTGCAGGAGCGTGCGGGCGCCGGCCTGACCGAGGCCGGGGATGACGGCGGAGAGGGTCTTGTGGTCCATCGCCGCGCCTTCGGGCAGGCGGTCGATAAACGTCGCGAGAGCCGCTTCATCCGTGGGCAAGTGTGCGAAATCGTCGCCCGTACGGGGAAGTTGCTCGGGTGCCTCGCGCTTTCCGAAGCCGGGATTGGCCATCGGGTGGGCGGGCGTAGGCAGGGCAGCGGTAAAGTCGGCGTCAGCCACGAGATCCCCTCGACTGGATCTTGCAGGTAAGACCCCGGGCGGTGCTGCTAACACCGCGCCGGGGTCGTTTGGTCTGTGCCGGACGCTAGAGCGTGGCAACGCTCCGTCGCAAGTCGATCACTATTAGTCATACCGCGCGGCGTGCGCGGGACATGGGTGGGTGGGTGGGATAAATCCCAACCACCCAATCCAATAAAAGAGGGCTCGGAGCTCGGAGCTCAGATCTGCGTACGCGCGAACGCGACGAAGCCACGCCAGGAGGATGCCCCGAGCGCCAGTTCGGGCCCGCCCGCCACCTTGGAATCCCGCACGTGGACCATGCCGCGGCCGTCGGCCACCTCGACGCAGGCGGCGCCTTCCCCGTCGCTATAGCTGGACTTGAACCACATCAGTTCGGTGCACATAGCTCATTCACCATCCGCTTGATGAAGCCGGCCGACTCCTGCGTGCCGAGGGCCTCGGTGCGAATCATGCTAAGGCGCTCCATGTGCGAGCTCACCACCCGTGGATCCGCAGTCAGTTGGCTGATCGACTGCCCGTCCGAGAGCGCCAACCACTCGCGTTCGCGGGTCTCCAGAAGCACCATGGGGCCGCCCAGGGCGGCAGGAGTCGCCCGTTCATACGGGAGCACTTGAAGCGATACGTTCCGCCGCTCGGCCACATCCAGGAGACGCAGCAGTTGTTCGCGGTGGGTCTCGACGCCTCCCATGGGGCAGCGCAGGACCGCCTCATAGAGGACGAACCCCAAGGCGACAGGCGGCTCGCTCGCCAACAATGCCTGGCGCTCCAGTCGAGCTGCGACTCGCTCCTCAACCGTGGCCTCGGCCAACGTGGGAGAGAAGTTGCCGATCAGGGCCCGCGCGTACGCCTCGGTCTGCAACAGGCCCGGCACGAGGGCGACCTCGTACCAGGACAAGCTCCGCGCCTCCCGCTCGTGCGCCATGAAGTCGGCTGCCCGCGCAGGGAACTTCTCCCGCCGGAGGTAGTCCTTCGCCGCGCTGAGCAACCCCTCCGCCTGGAACAGCGCGTCAGCTGCGTCCAGCAGCTGAGGCGTTGGCATGCGTACGCCCTGTTCCATCGCCTTGATCGTGTCCGGGGCGTACTTCGCCGCCAGGCCCAGTTCCTCGCGGCTGATGCCCGACTTCACGCGCCACCGCTTGAGCTGGTCGCCGGCGTAGCGCCAGGACTGGGGAGGTACGGCGGGGTTCGGGACCGACACAGCAGTCACCTCCGACGGATACAGAACACTACGTGTCCGCTCGGTCACTCCCCACCGAAGCCCCGTGCCGAAACCCTGCGGAGCATGAACAGCGCACTCCGGCCCGAATGGGTCCCCCTCCACGGCCACCAACTGCGCCGCACCGGCATCCACTTCGACGCCGTACGCATCCAGGGCGTACGCGGGGAGGCGGTGGCCCAGCAGTTGATCGCCGGGACCGGCCGGCAGGCCGGGCCGGTCGTGTGCGAGGCGGCCGGATTCCGGTGGATGTACTTCCTGCTGCCGCCAGGCACCGCCCGGCGGTACGCCTGGCCGCTGGGCGTCCAGCGGTTCGGGGCCGGGCAGCGCACGGTGACCTACGTCGGCATCCCGGCGCTGGGCGGGAACACCTGGCCGCTGTTCTGGCAGTCACGGCCCAGCCGCACGGCCCCCTTCGTGGACCCGGAGGCCCTGCACTCCGTCCTGGCGCCGGAAGCCGCTACTCGAACGGGACGTTGACGCAGGCGAGTCGGTCCCCGGCCGTCCCGGCCTTCCCCTGGCCGGTCTCGGTCGCGTGGTCGTGGAGCACCACGGAGCGGGCCCCGTCGGGCCGGAAGCGCCAGTCCACGGTTGCGTCGGAATCGCCTTCGCCGCTGCCGTCGGTGGTGAAGTCCAGCCACACCTCGTTGTCGTCGTTGGCGTAGGCCGGGTCGGTCGAGGGCTGCTTCGGGTCCGCCTTGTCCTGGTAGTGCGGGCCCGAGTCGGGGGCCGCGCTGCCGCACGCCTTCTGGTGGACGTGGGCGCCGAAGGTCCGGTTCGGCTGCAGACCCTCGACCTTCAGCTCGACCTCGGTCCCGCCGTCGTCGGCGTGCTCGGTGACCAGGATCCGCGCGCCGGGCGGTACGGCCTTGTCGTCGAAGGTCACCGCGCGGTGCGTGGCCTGCCCGTCGGCGGCCTGGAACGACTCGGCCACCGTCACGTCCTGGGCGGGAAACCCGCCGGCGGGCGAGACGGCGGCCATGGCGACGGCGAGCGTGGACACGAGAAAAGACATGGTGCGCCCCTCTCACAGGGCTCTGCCGGATCTTCCCCCTGGTTCCACGCTAGCCAGGGAAGCACCGGACCGCGCGGCGGGAGCAGCGCGGTGGAGGCAGCCCTACGAAGGTGGAGGCAGCCCTGCGAAGGCGAGGCAGCCTCAGGAAAGGGCCGGGCCGCGGCGGCCCAGGCGCCCCAGTTCCTCGGCCATCACCCGGCCCGCCTGCTCGGCGAGGTCGTCCTCGGCCAGGTCCTCGTCCGTGTCCAGGCCGCGCAGGTCCTCCAGCGGCTGGTTCAGGCGGACGTGGGCGACCAGGGCCTGGAGGGCGCGGAGCGTGGCCGACGCGGTGGTGCCCCAGTTGGTGAAGTACGAGAACTGCCACCACCACAGCGCCTCGGTGGTGCGGCCCTCCCGGTAGTGGGCCAGGCCGTGCCGCAGGTCGGCGACCACGTCGGCGAGGTCGTCGGAGATCCGGTGCGCGACCGGCGCCTTGCGCGGCTCGTAGGGGTCGAAGACCTCGGAGTACACGTCGACCGGGTCCAGCAGGTACGCGAACCGCTCCCGGAGCTCGTCCACGTCCGGCTCGGGGCCCAGGTCCGGCTCGTAGCGCTCGTCGGGCAGGACGTCCTGGTACGCGCCCAGGCGCCCGCCCGCCAGCAGCAGCTGGGAGACCTCCAGCAGCAGGAACGGCACGGCGCTGTCCGGGTCCTCGCCCTTGGCCACCTCGGTGACCGCGACGATGAAGGACTCGATCTGGTCGGCGATCTGGACGGCGAAGTCGTCCGGATCCTGGCCCAGAGCGTGCAGCGTTGCGTCAGACATCAAGAAGTCGCCTTCCTTCAAAGGCCCGCCCGAGCGTGACCTCGTCCGCGTACTCCAGATCTCCCCCGACGGGGAGGCCGCTCGCCAGCCGGGTGACCTTCAGGCCCATCGGCTTGATCATGCGGGCGAGGTAGGTGGCCGTGGCCTCGCCCTCCAGGTTCGGGTCGGTGGCCAGGATCAGCTCGGTCACCGTGCCGTCCGCGAGCCGTGCCAGCAGCTCGCGGATGCGCAGGTCGTCCGGGCCGACGCCCTCGATCGGGCTGATCGCGCCGCCGAGCACGTGGTAACGCCCACGGAATTCACGCGTCCGTTCGATCGCGACGACGTCCTTGGGCTCCTCGACCACGCAGATGACCGTGTCGTCGCGGCGCGGGTCGCGGCAGATGTTGCAGCGCTCCTCCTGCGCCACGTTCCCGCACACCGCGCAGAACCGTACCTTCTCCTTGACCTCCAGCAGCGCGTGCGCGAGGCGCCGCACGTCCGCCGGCTCGGCCTGCAGGACGTGGAAGGCGATCCGCTGGGCGCTCTTGGGCCCGACGCCGGGCAGCCTGCCCAGTTCGTCGATCAGGTCCTGGACGACGCCTTCGTACAACGGACTGCCTGCTTCCTGTGGGGTGTGGGTGCGGGTGCGGGTGCGGGGCCTGCTCGGATGCGTACGCGGATGCGTCCGCAGGTCAGAACGGCAGGCCGGGGATGCTGCCGCCCAGGCCCTGCGCCAGCGGGCCGAGCTTGCGCTGCTGGAGCGCCTGCGCGTTCTCGTTGGCCGCCTGGACCGCCGCGACCACCAGGTCGGCGAGCGTCTCGGTGTCCTCGGGGTCGACGGCCGCGGGGGAGATCACCAGGCCGCGCAGTTCGCCGGAGCCGGTGACCGTCGCCTTCACCAGGCCGCCGCCGGCCTGGCCCTCGACCTCCGTCCGGGCGAGCTCCTCCTGGGCCGCGGCAAGATCCTGCTGCATCTTCTGGGCCTGCTGGAGCAGCTGCTGCATGTTGGGCTGGCCACCACCGGGGATCACGGTTCACTCACTCCAGACGCTCGACGAACGCTCGACATCGGTTCGCATCCGAGCCTACGTGCTCCCACGGCACCGCGCCCTACGCCGAGCGGACCAACTCTTTCGGGTGAGGGGCGGGGCGTGCGCGTACCTGATCAAGCCCTCCTTGTGGGCGGAAATCCCGGGATTCGTTGTCCAAAGCCCGCCATTCGGAGGTAGGAAGGGCATGCGCATCATTGCGCACACGCGCACCACCACACGTCAGCGCAGGCAGAGGGAGTGCCGGGTGAGCCAACCGGAGATGCAGCCCGAGGGGCCACCCCGGGATCCCCGGGAT
This sequence comes from Streptomyces bambusae, assembly GCF_019400985.1. Lineage (GTDB taxonomy): Bacteria > Actinomycetota > Actinomycetes > Streptomycetales > Streptomycetaceae > Streptomyces > Streptomyces bambusae_A. The sequence continues at coordinate 7,524 of NZ_WTFF01000064.1, read as the reverse complement.
CCCCGGAGCCCCCGGAATCCCGGGGAGGAGGGCGGCGGGCCCATGGCGGGGGGCGATCTGACCGGCCGGCCGTTCCCGCTGGGGGACTGGGGCGAACCCGCGGAGCGCCTGGACGAGCTCTACCGGCGCGTGGAGGACGATGCGCTGCGCACGGCCGCGTGGTATCTGTCCGACCGGGCGTGGAAGCGGCGCGGCGCCCGCGTGCTGCGCGCCGGCGCGGCGGTCGGCGCGGTGACGGGCGCCGCCCTGCCCCTGCTGGAACTGACCGGGTCGGTGCCGGGCGCCGCGGCGTACGGGTACCTGTCGCTGCTGCTGGGGGCCGCCTGCGTGGCCTGCGACCGGTTCTTCGGGCTGACCTCGGGCTGGATGCGGGACGTGGCGACCGCGCAGGCGGTGCAGCGGCGACTTCAGACCCTGCAGTTCGACTGGGCCTCGGAGAACGTCCGGGAGGTCCTCGGGCCGACCGAGGGCACCGCCAGCGAGGCCGCCGAGCGCTGTCTGACCGTGCTGCGGCGGTTCTCGGAGGACATCACCGAGCTGGTCCGCTCGGAGACGGCCGACTGGATGGTGGAGTTCCGCTCCGGGCCCACGCCGCTGGCGATGCACGCCGTGGGCGGCGGCGTGCCCCGCCAGGAGTCCGGTGCGCACCCGAGCCGCTTCCCGCTGCCGCCGGGCACCCGCCCGAACATGCCCCGGCAGCGGCCGCCGGAGCAGCCGCGCTGAGGCGCCCGGCGGGCAGCGACCGGGCTGATCGTTCCTCCGGCTGAGCGTTCGGCTCGGGGAGCGTTCGGCTCGGGTGATCGCTCAGCCCGGGGGGTGGTGGCCGCTCAGCTGAAGATGATCATCGAGCCTTGGCCCAGGCTCCGGGTCGCCGCCGCGTGCAACCCGAGCCAGACGTGGCGCTCCCGGGCGAAGGGGCTGTCGTCGTACGGGATGGGGCCCGCCGGCTCCTCCAGCGAGGTCGGCCGGCCCGGCGGGGCGGGCGCGGCGGGCGGATTGGCCGGGTCGATCCCGATCGCCGGTGCCACGAAGGCCAGCTCGCGCAGCAGCCCCTGCGCCGAACCCAGCGGTCCGCCGCCCGCGAGCAGCTCCTCGTTGGCCAGCGGGGCCGTGAAGTCGACGGGCACGTACGCGCCCGCGTGGTCGTAGTGCCAGACCAGGTGGGACTGCTGGGCCGTCGCCTCGAACATCTCCAGCAGCTGCTCGTAGTCCCCGCCCAGCTCGTCCACGGGCGTCACCGGCAGCCCGCAGATCTGCAGCAGGTAGGCCCGGCGCAGGAAATGCAGGGCGTCGTAGTCGAAACCGGCAACCGGGGCGACGTCCCCGGACAGGCCCGGCATGTAGGCGAAGACGGGCACGGACGGCAGTCCGGCCTCGCCGAGCGCCTTGTCGTACGAGGCGATCTCTTCCGCGAAGGGGTTGTCGGGGCTGTGGCACAGCACGTCGACAAGGGGGACCAGCCACAGGTCACAGGCCACGCGGGCTCCGTTCGGTCGTTGTGCGCCGATGCGGCCAGAGTAGTGCGCCGGACACGCTCCGCGAAGGGGTGCGCAGAACCTGGGACGGGGGGCGGGGGCCGCGGGGGCAGGGGCGGGACCCTGGCAGGAGCCGGCCCGCGGGCTACGCCGGGCCCACCCGCCAGACCCACACGTCCCGGACCCGCTCCGGTTCCACGCCGAGCAGCCCGGTCAGCAGCGTGCGCAGCTCGGTCGCCCGGTCCTGGTCCGGCAGCACCACCGCGCCGGCCTTCCAGTACGCCAGGTCCCGGCGGGCCTGCTCCTGCCACTCGGGGATCGGCTTGGGCGGCTCGGCGCCGTAGCGGACGTCGCGCAGCAGGTTGGACAGGTGCCGCGGGGTGGCGCCGTAGATGCCGATCCGGTCCGGTCCCCAGGGGCCGTTGAAGTACCCGCCGGCCAGCGGGAAGCCGAAGTCGGCCGCCACCTGCCAGTGCAGCGCGTCGGCCGCCCCGGGGTCGGGCAGCGGTACCGGTACGAGGGCCTCGCCCTCCCTGACGTAGGACTTCCACGCGCCGGAGGAGATGAACTCGGGCACCGGCTCGCGGTCCCGTACGGGCAGCGGCAGCGGCAGCACCGGAAGCAGCGCGGCGGCCACCGCCAGCAGCCCGAGCCGGCGCTGCGGGCCCGGCCGCAGGCTCAGGATGCGGTCCAGCGCGAGGGCCAGCAGCATGCCGAGGACGGGGGCGCAGATCATCGCCACCCGGCCCTCGATGACGGACTCGAAGAGCGGGGCGTGCGCGAGGAGCTGCCACGGGCCGGGCAGCACGACGTCGGTGTGCGGGACGCGGACGACGGGCCCCAGCGACAGCAGGGCCGCGGCCAGGGCGGCCAGGGCGAGCGCGCGGACGGCGCTGCGGCGCCACATCCACACGGCGACGGCCGTGCCGAGGGCGAGGAGCGGCCAGCCGTAGAAGGCGTTCTGCTCGGTCCGGTTCATCGACAGCCGGTCGGCGGTGGCCTCGTCGCCGAAGAGGGAGCGGCCGGCGTACTCGATCAGGGCGAGCGGGCTGTTGCCGGCGCCCTCCCCGTGCAGCACCGAGTGGTAGCTCTGCGGGCCGAAGAACTGCCACCACAGCGGGAACGCCACGATCGGCAGGCAGACGGCCGCGGCGACCGCCAGGCCCAGTCCCAGCGGCTTGGCGACGGCCTTGGCGCGGCGCGGGTCGAAGGCGGCGTAGCCGGCGGCGAAGAGCAGCATGCCGAGGGCGGCGAGGAGCAGGGGCTCCTCGCCGAGGAAGATCTGGTACGCCGCGAACAGGCCGAGCACGATCCCGTCGCGGACCACGCCGCGCGGCTGCCGGGCGTGAGGGGTGCGGGGGGTGCGGGGGGCGCACAGACGTAGGGCCCGGTCGATGATCAGCGGGATCATGAAGAGGACGACGAAGTTCGGGTGGGCCGTCGCGTGCGCGACCATCGGCGGCGCGAACGCGGCGAGCGCCCCGCCCGCCGCCGCTGCCGCGCGGCCGGCCGGCAGCCACCGGCGGATCAGCCGGTACCAGGCCCAGGCGGTCACCGCGATGCCGAGCGTGAAGACGAGGGCGAGGGTGACGGTGGGCCCGAGGGCGAGGGTGACCGGGGTGAGCGGCACGGACAGCCCGAGCATGACCGTGTTGGCCATGAGGTTCACCCCGTCGGGCATCCCCTGGTACGTGGTGAAGAGCGGATTGCGCAGGTGGGAGACGTTGTCGGCGGTGACGGCGAAGAACCACTCCCACTGGTTCTGGTCCTGCATCGCGTCGGCGAGGTAGCCGCCGCCCAGGTTCGCCCAGAGGTGGTGGTAGAGCAGGACGGCGGCCAGCAGGTACAGCGCGGCCACGGCCAGCCCGCCGGCCTTCAGCCGGCCCAGCTCGCCGAGGACGCGCAGGTAGTCGCCCGGCCGGACCTTGGAGCCCTCCTGGTGCGCCCAGCGCACCGGGACCTCCGCGACAGGCCAGCCCTGCGCCCGGAAGTACTGCAGGACCTCCACGTCGATGGCCCAGCCGTCGAGCCGGGAGGCGGCGAACGCGGCACGCGCCCGGTCGCCGTCGAAGAGCTTGAAGCCGCACTGGGTGTCGCGGATTCCGGGCACGGCGACGGCGCGTATCAGCCGGTTGCCGGCCCGCCCCAGCAGCTCGCGCAACGCGCTCTGGTGGCGCTCGACGGTGGACTCGGGGTAGGCGCGCGAGCCGATCGCGGCCGCCGCCACGGGCTGCTCCGCGAGCGCCTTGTCCAGGCGTTCCAGCTCCTCGATCGGCGTGGCGAGGTCGGCGTCGGTGACCAGGACGCGGTCACCGGCGGACGCGGCGACGCCGAGGCGCAGGGCGCCGCCCTTGCCGCGGTTGCGGTCGCCGCGGACGAGCCGGATCCGGGGTTCCGCGGCGGCCGCGGCCTCGACGACGGCGGCGGTGCCGTCGGTGGAGCCGTCGTCCACGACGATCACCTCCCAGTCCGCGGGGCGGGTGCCGAGGCGGGCGTCGAGGTGCTCGCGGAGCCGGTCCAGGGTGGGGCCGAGCCGCTGCTCCTCGCAGTAGGCGGGTACGACGACGCTGAGTGCTACGGGGCCCAGCCAGCGGGGGGCGGGGGGTTGGGCTTGGGGCTGGGCCTGGGCTTGGGCTTGGGCTTGGGCTTGGGCCTGGGCGGGGATGGTGGCGGTGGTGGGCGGGGGCGGTGTGGTGGGGGTGGTGGGCGTGGTGGGCGTGCCCGCGGCGCCGGTGGGGGTCATGCGCCCGCCTCTTCCAGGCCGGCCGCCCAGTCCAGGGCGTGCTGGTTGTAGGCGTGCACCAGGCGGTGCACCTCGTTCGCGTCGGCCCGGGTCACCGCGTCGACGAGCTCGCTGTGCCCGCTCCACAGGGCCGAGCCCAGCTGCGCCTCCCGCTGGAGGTGCGGCACCGCGAAGACCCAGCACTGCACGCGCAGGCGGTGCAGGAACTCGGTGATGTACGCGTTGCCGACCAGCCCGCTCAGCTCCCGCCAGAACCGCAGGTCGTAGCCGATCAGCACCTCCAGGGAACCGCTGCGCGCCGCGCGCATCGCCTCCTCGGCCCGGCGCCGTACGGACACCAGCCGTTCGGTGGCGCCGGCCGCCGTACCGCGCTCCACCAGCTGCCGGAAGATCCCGTCCACGATGAGCGAGCGGGCCTCGACCATGCCCCGGAAGTCGGCCACCGAGAAGACCCGTACCCGGAACCCCTTGTACGTGGCCGACTCCAGCAGTCCCTGCGCCGACAGGTCGACCAGCGCCTCGCGGACCGGGGTCGCGGAGACCTCGTACTGCTCGGCGATCTGCTTGACCGTGAACTCGGTGCCGGGCGGCAGGCGTCCCGCGAGCACCTCGTCGCGCAGTGCGTCGGCGATCTGCTGGCGAAGTGTGTTGCGGGTGACAGCGCCGTTGCCGGCCATGGGGTCCGTCTCCTTCGTAGAACTCCGGACACCTTAGGCCAGGCGGGCGCGGTGGGGGCCGGCTGTGGCGGACGCCGCAGGACCGGCAGACCTGGCCGCGGAGGTCTCCCCGGCTGCCGGGGAGACCTCCGTTGCGGTCAGGTCAGGTCACGTCAGCCGGCGGCGGTCGTGTGCCGGTCGGCGACCGCGAGGGCCTCGTCGAGGATCGCCAGGCCCTCCTTGGCCTCGGCCTCGGTGATGTTGCAGGCCGGGACCACGTGCAGGCGGTTCATGTTGACGAAGGGCCACAGACCGGACTTCTTGCAGGCGGTCGCGAACTCGGCCATCGGGGCGTTGTCCGCGCCCGCCGCGTTGTACGGGACCAGCGGCTCGCGCGTCTCCTTGTCACGGACGAGCTCCACCGCCCAGAAGGCGCCCAGGCCCCGGACCTCGCCCACGGACGGGTGGCGCTCGGCGATGTCGGCGAGGGCCGGGCCGATGACGTTCTCACCGAGGTGGGCGGCGTGCTCGACGATGCCCTCCTCGGCCATGGTGGTGATCGTCGCGACGGCGGCGGCGCAGGCCAGCGGGTGTCCGGAGTAGGTCAGCCCGCCCGGGTAGGGGCGGGTGTCGAAGGTCTCGGCGATGGCGGCGGAGATGGCGACGCCGCCGAGCGGGACGTAGCCGCTGTTGACGCCCTTGGCGAAGGTCAGCAGGTCCGGGGTGACGCCCCAGTGGTCGGCGGCGAACCACTTGCCGGTGCGGCCGAAGCCCGCCATCACCTCGTCCAGGACGAAGACGATCCCGTAGCGGTCGCAGATCTCGCGGACACCGGCGAGGTAGCCGGCCGGCGGGACCATGATCCCGGCGGTGCCCGGCACGGTCTCCAGGATGATCGCCGCGATCGACTGCGGGCCCTCGAAGGCGATGGTGTCCTCAAGGTGGCGCAGCGCCCGCTCGCACTCCTCGGCCTCGGTGGTGGCATGGAAGGGCGAGCGGTAGAGGAACGGGCCCCAGAAGTGCACGATGCCGGCCGAGGCCGTGTCGGAGGGCCAGCGGCGCGGGTCACCGGTGAGGTTGATCGCGGTCGCGGTGGCCCCGTGGTACGAGCGGTAGGTGGAGAGCACCTTCTGGCGGCCGGTGTGCAGACGGGCCATCCGGACGGCGTTCTCGACGGCCTCGGCGCCGCCGTTGGTGAAGAAGACCTTGTCGAGGTCGCCGGGGGTGCGCTCGGCGATGAGGCGCGCGGCCTCCGAGCGCACATCGACGGCGAACCCGGGCGCGAGGGTGCAGAGCCGGCCGGCCTGCTCCTGGATCGCGGCGACGACCTTGGGGTGCTGGTGGCCGATGTTGGTGTTGACCAGCTGGGAGGAGAAGTCGAGGAACCGGTTGCCGTCGTAGTCCCAGAAGTACGACCCCTCGGCCCCGGCGACGGCGAGCGGATCGATGAGCTTCTGCGCGGACCAGGAGTGGAACACGTGCGCGCGGTCGGCGGCCTTGACGGCGGCGCCTTCCTGAGGGGTGAGAGGGGTGAGAGGGGTCATGACCGCACGCTAGGAGGGGGCAGGCGGGGTGCGATATCGGCGGTTTGTATGGGGGTGCGGGGTGCTCCTCGGCAACCTGTCGGGAAGCCGTTGGGCGCGTATTGACAGCATGCTGTCGTCATGACAGTCTCTTGTCATAGAGAACGGAAGGCACGGCAGCACGGCGACACGGCAGCACGGCGACACGGAGGCGATCACCATGAGCGGCACCCCGACCAAGCCCGTACACCTCGCGGTCTACGACACGTACGCGGACTGGGAGACCGGCCACACCACGGCCCACCTGACCCAGCGCGGCCACACCGTCCGTACGGTCGCCCTGACCGCCGGGCAGCCGGTCACCACGATGGGCGGCGTCCGCATCCAGCCCGACCTGGCCCTGGCCGACCTGGACCCGGCCGACTCCTCCCTGCTGATCCTGACCGGCGCCAACCTGTGGGACACCGGCGACGACCTGGCCCCGTTCGCGGCCAAGGCCCGGGATTTCCTGGCGGCCGGCGTGCCGGTCGCGGCGATCTGCGGCGCCACGGCCGGACTCGCGCGGGAGGGCCTGCTGGACGACCGGCCGCACACCAGCGCCGCGGCCGAGTACCTGGCGGCGACGGGTTACGCGGGCGGCGAGCGGTACGTCGAGGCGGACGCCGTCACGGCCGGCGACCTGATCACGGCCGGCCCGACCGAACCGGTGGCCTTCGCCCGCGAGGTCTTCGCCCGGCTCGGGGTCTACAAGCCGGACGTCCTCGACGCCTGGTACCGGCTCTTCCACGACTCCGACCCGAGCGCCTTCCCGGTCCTGATGGCGGCGGCGGAGGCCGGAGATGCCTGAGGGGGCGGGGGCGGGGGCTGGGGCCGCTCGGGCTGATGCCGGGGCGGGCGCGGCCGAGGCGGCCGGGGCCGGGGCCACGCGGCGGCGGCAGGACCTGCTCAGCCGGACCGCGCTGGGGGTCTTCCGGCTCAACGGGCAGTTCCTCGGCGTGTCCGAGGAACTGGCCCGCCCCGCCGGCCTGACCGCGGCCCGCTGGCAGGTGCTCGGGCCGGGTCTGCCGGGGGCCCTGCCCGTCGCGGGCAATCCCCCCGCCCTGGGGACCTGCTCTTATACCAATCCT